>JAIENA010000285.1 GCA_019751755.1 Burkholderiaceae bacterium
TGCGTCTTGAACTTCGTTGCCACGTAGCGCGGTGCTTTGCGCTTAGTCTGGTCAACCGAGCTTTTACAAGCTCCGGCCTTCAGGCCGGGGTAGTTGACGGTGTGTCCTCGTTATAGTTTTAATGGGAACGGTGCGGGACTTTAGGTCAGACGGGGCGTGTTCGGCGCCGTTGGAGAAACGCTAAATTCTCATACTCGTATCATATCCTTTTTACTCGCGGTCGCTGCTTATTGGCTAGAATCAAATATATTCCAACCAGACAGAAAGCAGGACGACATGCCCGATCAGGTGGTGCTGGTGTTGCAGGGCGGCGGTGCGCTGGGCGCGTACCAGCTGGGCGTCTACCAGGCCATGCATGAAGCGGGCATTGAGCCGGACTGGGTGATTGGCACGTCGATTGGCGCATTCAATGGCGCCATTATTGCCGGCAACCCACCGGCGCGGCGGCTGGACCGGCTGCGCCAGTTCTGGACCCTGATGGAACACCATTCCACCGTGTATCCCGGCATGCCGCGTGCGTTTGCCAATGCGCTGACCTTGACCCAGGGGATTCCCGCCTTCTTCGCCATCAACCCGGCCACCTGGTTCAATCCGGATGCGCCGGTCGGCGTCGAGCACGCGGCGTTTTACCGTACCGCGCCGCTGCTGAAGACGCTGGAATCGCTGGTCGATTTCGATTACCTGAACCGCGAGGGCGCGCGGCTGACGGTGGGCGCGGTCAGTGCCCGCACCGGCCATATGCGTTATTTCGATACCAAGCGGGAAACCCTCGGTGTCGATCACGTGCTGGCGTCCGGCGCGATTCCGCCCGCGTTTCCCGCCGTGAAAATCGATGGCGAACCGTTCTGGGATGGCGGTATTTATTCCAATACGCCGATTGAAGCCGTGCTCGATGACGAGCCGCGCCGCAGTTCCCTGATCTTTTCGGTGCAAGTGTGGAACCCGGACGGCAAGGAGCCGCAAAGCGTGCTCGACGTGCTGGAAAAACACAAGGAAATCCAGTACGCCAGCCGCGCCAGCCACATCGAACAGCAGCGCCGGCTGCACCGTCTGCGCCACGTGATCCGCGAACTGGCGGGGCGCTTGCCGCCGGACGTGGCGGCCTTGCCCGAGGTGCGCGACCTGGCATCCTGGGGCTGCGGCACCGACATGCACGTGGTCTTGCTGAACGCGCCTCGGCTCGACAGTGAAGACCACACCAAGGATATCGACTTCACGGCGGCGGGGATCCATGCCCGCTGGCAAGCCGGCTATGCCGATATGAACAAGGCGCTGGCCACGCAGCCCTGGTTGAGTCCCGCATCCCCCATTGAAGGGATTGCCATCCATGCAATCTGATGCTTAGAATATGGCTATTGATTCGATAGAATCAATTAAATTTATTTATCAAGCGTAAGTCCGTACACTAGCCTCACTGTTCCATTACCCACCAGGAGAGACCATGAGTCAGCCGCCGACCTTGCCACCGCAACTCACCACCGCCTCGGGTATTCCCGTCGCCGATAACCAGAATTCGCTGAGCGCCGGCCCACGCGGCCCGTTGCTGCTGCAAGATTTTCACCTGATTGAAAAACTGCAGCACTTCAACCGCGAGCGCATTCCGGAGCGCGTGGTGCACGCCAAAGGTTCGGGCGCCTATGGCACCTTTACGGTCACGCACGACATCACGCGCTACACCAAGGCGAGCTTATTTAGCCAGATCGGCAAGCAAACCGAGACGTTCGTGCGCTTTTCCACCGTCGGTGGCGAGCGCGGTAGTGCCGACACCGAGCGCGATCCGCGTGGTTTCGCGGTCCGTTTCTATACCGAGCAGGGCAACTGGGACCTGGTCGGCAATAACACGCCGATGTTCTTTATCAAGGACCCGATCAAGTTCCCGGACTTCGTTCACACGCAAAAGCGCTGCCCGCGCACCAACCTGAAATCGGCGTCGATGATGTTCGATTTTTGGAGCAAGGCGCCGGAAAGCCTGCACCAGGTGACGATGCTGTTTTCCGACCGGGGCACGCCGGACGGCTATCGCCACATGGATGGTTTTGGTAGCCACACGTTTAGTTTGATCAACGACAGCGGCGAACGCGTTTACGTGAAATGGCATTTGAAAACCCACCAGGGCATTAAAAACCTGTCGGCGGCGGAGGCGGTGCGCCTGGCCGGCAGCGACCCGGATTATGCGCAGCGCGATTTGGTCGGTGCGATTGATCGCGGCGACTTCCCGCGCTGGGACGTGAAAGTGCAGGTGGCCACCGAGCAGGAACTCGATGCCTGGGGCGCGCGCACCGGCTGGAATCCGTTTGACCTGACCAAGGTCTGGCCACACGCGGACTTCCCGCTGCATGCGGTGGGCATGCTGGAATTGAATCGCAATCCCGTCAACTACCACGCGGAAGTCGAACAGGTCGCGTTTTCCCCTGCCAATGTGGTGCCGGGTATGGGCTACTCGCCGGACAAGATGCTGCAAGGCCGGCTGTTTGCCTACCACGATGCGCAGCTGTACCGGGTCGGCACCAACCACCAGCATTTGCCGGTCAATGCGCCGCGCTGCCCGTTTCACAACCAGCAGCGCGACGGCGCGATGGCAATCCACAATGGTGGCGCTGCGCAAAACTATGACACCGTGCAGGCCGGCGGCCATGGTGGCGGCGCCAATACCGGCATGGGCCATGGCGAAGGTCCGCTGGCGCTGCAGGGCGCGGCCGGGCGCTACGATGGCCGTGGCGCGGAAGATGATTACACGCAGGCCGGCAATTTGTTCCGCCTGATGAGCGCGGCGGAACAGCAGAACCTGTTTGCCAACCTGGCCGGTCCGCTGAGCCAGGTCAGCGACGAGATCATCGCCCGCCAACTGGGGCATTTCGACCAGGCTGATGCGGCGTATGGCGCCGGGGTGCGGGCGGCATTGGCGGCGCTGGGCCGCAACGTCGCGTAAGCACACACGCGAAATGCATCATGGGGGCCAAGGGCCGTTAAAATAGCGGTCTTGGAGAACAACACGGGACACCCCCATGACCATCAAAATCAGCCAAAACTTCGATTCCGGCGCCATCGAAGTGGTGCGTGCCGATACCGCGGCCACCATCGAACTGAAGCTGCGCGACGACAACGCAGCCGATATCCGCCAGTGGTTCCACTTCCGCCTGCAAGGCGCGCGCGGCCAAGCCGTGACGATGCGCTTCACCAATGCGGGCCAGGCCACCTACGCCAAAGGCTACGAGGGCTACCATGCGGTGGCCAGCTACGATGCGGAAAACTGGTTCCGCGTGCCGACCACGTTTGACGGCGAGGTCATGACCATCAAGCACACGCCGGACCTCGACAGCGTGTACTACGCCTACTTTGAGCCGTATTCGTGGGAGCGCCACCTGCGATTGCTGGGTGAAGTGGCGGAAAACCCGGTGGCCCGCGTGCTCGACATCGGCAGTTCGATCGAAGGCCGCGACATGAATCTGGTCGTCATTGGCGAACCGGAAGCGGAAAAGAAAATCTGGGTCATCGCGCGCCAGCATCCGGGCGAATCGATGGCGGAATGGTATGTCGAGGGCTTGATCGACGCGCTGCTGGACGATGCCAATCCGATCGCCCGCAAGCTGCTGCAGCGCTGCGCATTCTATATCGTGCCGAACATGAACCCGGACGGTTCGATCCGCGGCAACCTGCGCACCAACGCCGCCGGCGCCAACCTGAACCGCGAATGGATGACGCCGACGCTGGAGCGTTCGCCGGAAGTGCTGTGCGTGAAAAACAAACTGCACGAAACCGGTGTCGACATGTTCTTCGATATCCACGGCGATGAAGCGCTGCCGTACAACTTCGTGGCCGGCAATGAAATGCTGGAAAACTTCACGCCGCAACAGGCCGCCGCACAAAAAGCGTTCATCGACCGCTACAAGAACGCGTCGCCGGACTTCCAGGACACCTATGGTTATGCCGCTTCCAAGTACAAGGAAGACATGCTGACGCTGGCGTCGAAATACATCGGCCACCATTTCGGTTGTCTGGCGCTGACGCTGGAAATGCCGTTCAAGGACAATGCCGACTTGCCGGACGCGCACGTGGGCTGGAATGGCGCGCGCAGCGCCGCGCTCGGTCGCGCGCTGCTGCAGCCGATCCTGCTGTCGCTGGACGATTGAACCATGGGCATCGAGATCGAGCGTAAATTCCTCGTCACATCAAGTGCCTGGCGGCAGCAGGGCGAAGCCGTCCTGCTGCGCCAGGGCTACCTGTCGTCGCATCCGTCACGCGTGGTGCGGGTGCGGATCGAAGGCGATGGCGCGGTAATGACCATCAAGGGCAAGAACGTGGGCGCCAGCCGGGGCGAGTGGGAATACCCGATCCCGATGGCCGATGCGATCGAGTTCCTCGATAAGCTGTGCGAACAGCCGATCATTGAAAAATACCGCCGCCGCATTCCCTATGCGGGCTTCGTCTGGGAAGTCGATGAATTCCTCGGCGCCAATGCCGGACTGGTGGTGGCGGAAATCGAGTTGCCATCGGAAGACCAGGCGTTCGACCGGCCGGAGTGGATCGGCGAGGACGTCACGGCGGACAAGCGTTACCTCAATTCCAATCTGATCTCCAACCCGTATTCGGCTTGGTGAACCTTTAGGGCGGCTTCCGCCAAGGCGGAAACCGCCCTACATAAATACCTTATTGCACCTTCACACGCCGCAGGTCGACCGCCCGCAGGAAGGCCAGCGTGCCGTCGTCATTCATGCGGATGCGCGTGGCCGACAATTCCAGGCGGCCTTGCTGCTGGGCGCCGATGCCGGTCGCCACGGTGCTGACCGCACCGGCCGGCGTGATGCGGCGGATGGTGTCGTAGTCGAGCGCGTAGAGATTGCCGGCGGCATCGAGCGACAGCGACAGCGGCTGGTGGAAGTAGGCGTCGGTTCCGGCGCCATCGATCATGCGGCTATCGCTGCGCTCATTGGTGGCGCCGGCCAGGATCGTGACATCGCCGGCCGCCGTCACCTTCAGGATCGAACCGGCGGACGCCACATACAGCGTGCCCTCGGTGCCGGCGACAATCGCCGTCCCTTGCCCGATGCGGGCGGCGCTGCCTTTGCCCGCCGCTGGGAATGTCGGGCAGGCGGCCGCGCCGCCCATGCCGCAGCCATCGCCAGCCAAGGTGCCCCATGAACCGTCGCTGGCAATCTTGCGCACTTTGCTGACATCGAGCGCGTACAGGTTGCCGCTGCCGTCGACGGCGAAGCGCGGCGACAAGGCGGTCGCGGCGCCCGAAGGGCCGTCAATGGTGGCTTTCTTGCCGTCGTGCTGAGCGGTGCGCGTCAGCACGGCCAGCTTGCCGTCCGGCGTGCGCTTGCTGATCGTCAGCGCGTTGTTGCCGGCATCTTGCACCAGGTACAAGGTGCCATCCTTGGCGCCGCCGATGATACCGTAGCCGGCCAGCGCGCTGATTTCGACCGGGATGCCACCGGCTTTGACTTGCACCACCTTCGCGGTGGGCGCCGCATACGAGATGTAATAGCCGCCGGCGCCGTCCGGCGCGAAACCGCGCGGCTCGCCGGTGATGCCGGTGCCGCCGGTGACGTTGACGGTTTGCCACCATTGCGGCAGGCTGGCCACCAGCTCGCTGGCCGGGGAGGGCTTCACTTGCAGGGTCAGCACTTCCTTATCGCTGCGCAAGGTCGCTTCAATGTTGAGTGTGCCTGTCGCGCCCGTCGTGCCCGGGAAGTAAATCGCGCTGCGGGTGTCGGCGCTCGGTGTCAACGTGCCGGCACTGGCGGGCAGCAGCTTCCAGCTGACCTTGTCGCCTTTCCTGCCGCCGGTGGCGCTGATGGCAATCGCGCTGCCGCCCTGCATGACGGTCGAGGTCGTGGCCTGCACTTTCAGGCCGGTGGGACCATCGGCGCCACACCCGGCCAGGACGGCCAGCAGCGGGACGAGTGCATACGGAAGGACAAAGCGGGGAGAGAGTCGGGTCATGTTGCGCTGTTTCAGTGAGTCAGTGAGAAAGCAGCACTGTAACGGAGCGGGGCCTTGACCATACTCACAAAATGTCACTTTGCCATGTAAGAAGTGTAATTTTGTGTAATGTGCGCCCGCACAATGTAAAACGGGCACCGCAGGCGCCCGTTTGTTTGGCAGAGCACGCCGGGCCGTCAGGCCCGACTGCCGCATGTCAGTGGAAGTGCTCGTTCCCCGCCGGCGCATCCTCCGGCATTTCCGCATGCACCAGTTCCCCGGCCGGATCGGCAAACAGCGGCGCGCCGCAATCGTCGCAATACTCGGACACGTAGCGTTCCCCGAGTTTTTTGACGGAGGTGACGCCGGCCGTATTCAAGTGCTCGACGATCTCTTCGATTGGTGTGCGGGGCTTCAGCAGGCCAGCCAGGTTGGCGCTGGAGATCGGACCTTCCGGCGGCGTGCCTTCCTCGTCTTCCTGGCCATACAGCGGCCACACCACACCGTACACCACGTCGCTGCTCTGGCGTGGCGTAAAGGCCACGCGGTATTCATCGACCTGGCCGTCGCTGGCTTCTTCGCCAAAACCGGCAATCACGGCGCGCAAGTCCGACGGTTCCACCGCCAGCGTGTGCGTCAGGTAGTGCACGGCGGCGCGGATCGAGACCGGACGCACCAGCTTGTCGGCTTCGCGGCACGCCATGTAATACGCTTCCGGCAGCAGCAGTTCAACGCCGCAGCCCGGCAACAGGCGGTTGACGGTCGGCAGCGCCTGGGCGCGCCACTGTTCCAGTGCGTTCTTGCGCTCATCGGCATAGTGCGCGGCCACGGCCGGCATTTGCCAGCGGAACAGCGGGCCGCCATGCGGCGCCACCACGGCCACCAGCAGGTAGCGGGTGTCGGCCAGGAACGGCGCGGTCTCCGGTACCTTGCTCTCGGTCTTGTAGGCCACGCCTTTCAGCGCGGCCTGCGCCAGCTTTTGCACCTTGCCATAGGCTTCGGCATGGGTACGCGGCAACTGGTCGATCGAATACAAGGTCGAGGCCATGGCCATGTGCGTGCCATCGGCCAGCAGGTGGGCGGAAAAGTGCGCGGACAGCGTGTTGAGCACATCGGCTGGAATCGGGCCGGAGGCGATCGAAAAACGGGTCCAGGCCAGGATCGGCGCGGCGACCAGCAACACATCGTATTTGGTGGAAACGCCATCGGCCTCCACCGTGATGGTGGCCGATTCGCTGACCGCTTCCACGCTGTCCATCAGCACGTCGTAGGCAGTCAAGTCGTCGCGGAACAGGCTGTTCAGCGCGGCATCGATGGTGTCCTGGTGGCTCGACTTCAGCAGCTTGTGGATTTGCTGGTCCAGCGACACTTCCCAGTTGCGTTCTTCGAGGCGGCTGGCGGACTGGCCGACGGCTTGGGCGAGGTTGACGAGGCGCTGGCTGTCCGAGTTAAGTTTGGGTGTTGAATCTTTGGATGGGCGACGCATAGCGCTAACTGGTTCTCTCTGTGGGAAATTCTCGTTAGGCATATTGTAGTGGATTCAGCGGCAGGCGGCGGCCAAATAAAAAACGCCGGACGAATCCGGCGTTTTTTACTGGCTGAGCGGTGGATATTACGCCGCCAGCAACTGGCGCAGCACGAACGGCAGGATGCCGCCATGCTTGTAGTAATCCACTTCGATCGGGGTGTCAATCCGCAGCAGGACCGACACCGCCTGGCTGCTGCCGTCTTCGCGGTGGATCACCAGCGTGCATTGCTGCTGAGGTTTGATCTCGCCTTCCAGGCCCGTCAGGTCGTAGGTTTCCTTGCCGGTGATGCCCAGCGATTCGACCGAGTCGGCGCCGATGAATTGCAGCGGCAGCACGCCCATGCCGACCAGGTTGGAGCGGTGGATGCGCTCGAACGAGCGGCAGATCACGGCTTTCACGCCCAGCAGCTGGGTGCCCTTGGCGGCCCAGTCGCGCGACGAACCGGTGCCGTATTCTTCACCGCCAAACACCATCGTCGGGGTGCCTGCCGCCACATATTTCATGGCCGCGTCGTAGATCGACAGTTGCTCGCCCGATGGCTGGTGGATCGTGATGCCGCCTTCCACGGCGGAACCGTCGGCTTTCGGCGGGATCATCTTGTTCTTGATCCGCACGTTGGCGAAGGTGCCGCGCATCATGATTTCATGGTTGCCGCGGCGTGAACCGTAGGAGTTGAAGTCGGCTTTTTGTACGCCGTTGTCTTTCAGCCATTTGCCGGCCGGGCCATCTTCCTTGATCGAGCCGGCCGGGGAAATGTGGTCGGTGGTGATCGAGTCGCCAAACACGCCCAGCGCGCGCGCGCCGGTAATGCCGGAGGCGGCGGCTTTCGGCGTCATCTCGAAGCCGTCGAAGAACGGCGGCTCGGCGATGTAGGTCGAGTCTGGCCAGTTGTAGACCTGGCCTTCGGTTGACGACACGGCTTCCCACAGCTTGCCCGGGTTGCCCTTGACGTCGGCGTAGTTGTCCTTGAACAGCTTGGCGTTCATCGCGTGCTTCATCAGCGCCTGGATCTCGTGCGAGGTCGGCCAGATGTCGCCCAGGTAGACGTCGCGGCCGCCGGTTCCTTTGCCGACCGGTTCGGTCATCAGGTCGCGCGTCATGTTGCCGGCAATGGCGTAGGCCACCACCAGTGGTGGCGAGGCCAGGAAGTTGGAGCGGATGTTCGGGTGGATGCGCGCTTCGAAGTTACGGTTACCGGACAGCACGGCCGAGGCCACGATATCGTTGGTGGTAATGGCGGCGTTCAGTTCCGGCGTCAGGTCGCCGGCGTTGCCGATACAGGTGGTGCAGCCGTACGCGGTCACGCCGAAGCCCAGTTTTTCCAGGTACGGCAGCAGGCCGGCGGCGGTCAGGTATTCGGTCACCACGCGCGAGCCGGGCGCCAGCGAGGTTTTGATGTGCGGTGCCACTTCCAGCCCGGCTTCCACGGCCTTCTTGGCCAGCAGGCCGGCGGCCAGCAGCACCGACGGGTTCGAGGTGTTGGTGCAGGACGTGATGGCGGCAATCAGCACGTCGCCGTTGTGCACTTTGACACCGTTCGAGGTGGTGTATTCCGTGGTCAGGTCGGCCGCGTTCTTGTTGAAGCCGTTTTCCGCCACCGGTTTCGAGAACAGTTCGGTGAAGGTCGATTTCACGTGGCCGATTTCGATCCGGTCTTGCGGGCGTTTTGGACCGGCCAGCGAAGGCGCCACACTCGACAGGTCGAGCGCGACCACGCGGGTGTAATCGATGTCGCCAGCCTTGGGTACGCCGAACAGGTTTTGTGCCTTGAAGTAGGCTTCGAAGGCATCGATTTCCGCCTTGGTGCGGCCGGTGCCTTTGAAGTACGCGATGGTGGCGTCGTCGACCGGGAAGAAGCCCATGGTGGCGCCATATTCCGGCGCCATGTTGGCGATGGTGGCGCGGTCGGTCAGCGACAGCGTCTCGGTGCCTTCGCCGAAGAATTCGACGAACTTGCCGACCACTTTCTCCTTGCGCAGCAGTTCGGTGATGGTCAGCACCAGGTCGGTCGCGGTGCAGCCTTCGCGCAGCACGCCGGTCAGGTTGACGCCGATTACGTCCGGGGTCAGGAAATACACCGGCTGGCCCAGCATGCCCGCTTCGGCCTCGATGCCGCCCACGCCCCAGCCGACCACGCCGATGCCGTTGATCATGGTGGTGTGGGAATCGGTGCCGACCAGCGTGTCTGGGTAGTACACCGACTCATTGGTCTTGTGGACGCCGCGCGCCAGGTATTCCAGGTTGACCTGGTGCACGATACCGAAGCCTGGCGGCACCACGCCGAAGGTGTCGAAGGCCTGCATGCCCCATTTCATGAATTCATAGCGCTCGTTGTTGCGCGAGAATTCCAGTTTCATGTTCAGGTCCAGCGCTTTTTTCTCGCGGAAGTGATCGATCGTCACCGAGTGGTCGACCACCAGGTCGACCGGCACCAGCGGCTCGATCTTCTTCGGATTCACGCCCATTTTCGAGGCCACGTTGCGCATCGCGGCCAGGTCGGCCAGCAGTGGCACGCCGGTAAAATCTTGCAGCACGACGCGGGCCACCACGAACGGGATTTCGTCGACGCGGTCCGCTTGCGGGCTCCAGCCGGCCAGTTGCCGGACATGCTCTTCGGTGACTTTTTTGCCGTCACAGTTGCGCAGCACCGACTCCAGCACCACCCGGATCGAGACCGGCAGGCGCGAGAGATTGATGTCCAGGCTCTGTTCCAGGGCGGGCAGCGAATAGAACTTGCCTGCCTTGCCGGCGATATCGAATTCCTTCAGCGTGTTGAACGTGTTGCGGGACATGACATCTCCTTCAGTGGGTATCTTCAATGAGTCAATCAGTCAATCAGTCAATCAGTCAAAAAAATCCAAAGGCTGCGCGCGGGCGCCGCCGGCATGCCACTGCCCAATGTCAGGCGCGCATCAACCTTGCGCCGGCGCTGCTTCCGCCGCTTGCAGTGGGTTGACTTGCTCGGGGCTCTTGCATTCGTTGGCCAGTTGGCGGTTCTGTTTGGAGTCGAGCAGCATGCCTTTGGCGGGAATGCCGATCCAGATCAGACCGTACACTTTGTTTTCAAAGCGATGCGCGCCGGTGGTGGTGACCACCCGTTTCAGGCGGTGCAGGCGCTTTTTCCAGCGCAGCGCGATATGGTCGTCGTCGCTGGCATTGGTGTAAATCGTGATCTTGTTGCCGAGTTCGCAATTGAATTCCGTGACGGCGGCGTCCGTCACGGACGGTTCCGCCGACTCTTCGCTGTCAGCCGGCGACACGGCGGGGGCGGCGCCGGTCTCGGAGTGCTTGTTGTCTTTTTTTGCCTTGGCCGGTTTTTTGGCGGCGGCTTTCGGCTTGGTGTCGACTTCCGCGTGGGCGGCGCCGGCCAGGGTGACGGAGCCCAGCGCCAGTGCGCAGGCCATAAATAATTGAGAGACGGTCTTCATGATGCTTCCATTACAGGGGTGTTGAGTAGTGCGGTTGCCGCTTCCGGCAAGGTCAGGCCAGCCAGCCGTGCACGTTGCAGCACGGTCCAATAATAGCGGTAACTGGCGCGGTCATGCAGGCGGCCGCCATGCGAGATCGGGCCCCATTGCGCGTGCATGGCGTCGTGCAGGATGTGGGCCGCTTCATTGACTTCTGACAGGCGCGGCGTGAAGGCTTTGATGACGGGTTTGATCTGGTTCGGGTGGATCGACCACATGCGCGTGTAGCCGAATTCGGCGGCGGCGCGCTGGGCATCGTTGGCCACCACGGCCGGATCCTTGATTTCCGTGGTGACGTTATGCGACGGCACCTTGCCGTGCGCATGGCAGGCCGCCGCGATTTCCAGTTTGGCGCGCACCACCAGCGGGTGGGTGAACTGGCCGGGCGTGCGCATCGCGTTGCCCGGCACGGCGCCATAGTGGGACGAGACGAAATCCATGATGCCGAACGACAGGCACTCGACTTGTGGCAGGGCGGCGATGTCATGCACGTCGCGCAGCGCGCCGTGGGTCTCGATCAGCACGTGCACCGGCAAACCCTGGCGGCCCGCCTGGTGGGCGTGCTGGTTGACCAGGTCGATGGCTTGCCGGACTTCGGCCAGGCTGTCCGGTTTCGGCAGCACCACGTAGGCTAACTGTTTGGCAGCCTGACCGACGATGATCTCGATGTCGCGCTCGAAATGCGGGCTGTGCAGGTCGTGCACGCGGGCGCCGATGCGGCCGAATTTGTTGCTGTCGTTGCACAGCAGGGATGCCACCAGTTCGGCATGCGTCACTTCGGCGCCGGCGGCGGCGCCGTCTTCGCAATCGAAGGTGATGTCGAACAGGGGACCAAGTTCTTGTTGCAAGGCAATCGATTTGCGCATCAGCTTTTCAGAGCCCGCGTAATGATCGCAGGAGGGAAGCAGCAGTGGCTGGCGTGTGCCCTGGAATAAGACCTCGGATGGATGCATGGATGTCGTGATGGCGGTGGTCAATGACGGGGAGGGGGCGGCGGTGGACGCCGCGGAAACGGCTGGCGCAGCAGTCGACGCAAAAGCAGAAGCCGCCCTGCTTCCGGCGGAACCGGAAGCAGGGCGGCGAGTGCGGCTGATGGCGGGTTTGACCGGATCCATATGCCGCAGTGTGCCAAATTATGGCAGCAGGTGTTTCACGCCTTCACGCTCTTCGGTCAGTTCTTTCAGCGTGATGTTGATGCGCTCTTGCGAGAACGCGTCGATTTCCAGGCCTTGCACGATGGTGTATTCACCGTTTTCGCAGGTGACCGGGAAGCCGAACATGGTGCCTTCAGGGATGCCGTAGGAGCCGTCCGATGGGATGCCCATGGTGGTCCACTTGCCGTTGGTGCCCAGCACCCAGTCACGCACGTGGTCGATTGCCGCGTTGGCAGCCGATGCTGCCGACGACAGGCCGCGTGCTTCGATGATGGCGGCGCCGCGCTTGCCGACGGTTGGCAGGAACACGTTGGCGTTCCATTCCTGGTCGTTGATCAGGTCCTTGACCGATTTGCCGTCGACGGTGGCGAAGCGGTAGTCGGCGTACATGGTTGGCGAGTGGTTGCCCCACACGGTCAGCTTCTCGATGTCTTTCACCTGGGTGCCGGTCTTGGCCGCCACTTGCGACAGCGCGCGGTTGTGGTCCAGGCGCAGCATGGCGGTGAAGTTCTTGGCCGGCAGCGATGGCGCCGATTTCATGGCGATGTAGGCGTTGGTGTTGGC
>JAIENA010000187.1 GCA_019751755.1 Burkholderiaceae bacterium
GAACGATAGTGCGAAAGGGGCCAGGCCCCAAAAAAGGGCCAGCCCCCTAAGATTTGGCTGTGAACTTTCAGCCGGGGAAGGTGACGGTGACTTTCAGGCCGCGCCCCGCCGCGCCATCGGACAGTGACACGGTGCCGCCATGCAAGAGCGCGATGTCGCGCACGATGGCCAGGCCGAGTCCGGCGCCGCCCGGATTGACCTGCATCGAGGCGGCGGCCCGGTAAAACGGTGAAAACACGCGCTCGCGCTCGGCCGCCGGGATGCCGGCGCCGCTGTCTTCGACTTCCAGCAACAGGCGGGCGGCGCTGGGCAGCACGCGCACCGTGACGCTGCCACCGGGCGGCGTGTAGCGCAGCGCGTTGTCGACCAGGTTCGACACCATTTCCTGCAACAGCAACGGCTGGCCGCGCACGGTGGCTTCCTGTTCGGCTTCCAGCGCCAGGTCGATCTGGCGCTTGACCGCCGTCACCGCCAGTTGCAGCGCCACGTTTTGCGCCAGTTCGCGCAAGCCCACCGCGACTGGCGCGACATCGCCGCTGTGCTCGATTCGGGCCAGCATCAGCAGGCGGTTGGCCAGGTGTACGGCGGCGTCGGTGGTGGCGGCTATCCCGCTCACCATGGCGCGCAAGGCTTCCCGGTCGGGCGGCGTGCCGCTGCGATCGATTTCCCGCAGCGCCAGTTCGGACTGGGTTTTCAATACCGTCAGCGGCGTGCGCAGTTGGTGCGAGGCGTCGGCAATAAAGCGCCGTTGCGACGCGATCAGGCTGCGGATACGCGACATCGAGCCATTCATGGCGGCCACCAGCGGCCGCACTTCGCGGTGCACCAGCGCCGGGTCGACGTCATGCAAGTCCGAGGCGCTGCGCATTTCCACTTCGGCCCGCAAGCGCATCAGCGGGCGCAGCACCAGCCGCACCGCGAACCACACCAGCAGCCCCGCCGCCAGCACCACCCACGCTTGCCAGGCCAGGGTGTCGCGCAGGATCTGGGTCGACAGGCCGCGCCGCGCATCGGTGGTTTCCGCTACCTGGATCAATGCCATGCCGCGCATGGAATCGTCATACACCGGCTGTACCAGCGCGGCGATGCGCACCGGTTGGCCGTTGTAGTCGGCATGATAAAAACGCACCAGCGCAGGATACGCTTCCGAGCGCTTCACGTTGGGCGGCACCGGCGGCAAGTCGCCAAAGCCGGACACGGTCTCTCCGGTCAGCCCGGTCACCTTGTAGTAAATCCGGCCCAGCGTATCGGTCTCGAAACTGTCCAGCGCGACATAGGGTACGTCGACCACCACCTTGCCATCGCTGATCGAGACCCGTTCCGCCAGCGCGCGGGTGGAGGCCAGCAGTGAACGGTCGTAGGCCATGTCGGCGGCGTCCAGCGCGTTGCGGTAGACCGACACCGCATTGATCGCCATCAGCACGATCAGCGGAATCAGCAGCCAGCGCAGCAGCTGCGTGCGCAGGCTGCCCAGCGGGGCGCCATTGGCCGCCGCCGAGGAGGCGCCGGCGCGGCCTTCATGGCCCTCGGTTGCCGCAAGGGGCGCGCTGCTGTGCGGTTCCATTTGCGCGGGCCTTGCCGATCAGGCGCCGTCGCGCGGCTGCAGCAGGTAGCCGATGCCGCGCAAGGTGGTGATGGCGGCGCCGCCCGCCAGCGGGCTTTCCAGCTTCTTGCGCACGCGGTGGATATACAGGTCGATCGCATCGAGGTTGGCGTCGTCTTCCAGCGCGAACACCTCATCGAACAGTTTTTCTTTTGAGACGGCACGCCCGCTGCGCGAGATCAGCGCTTCGAGTACCGCGTGTTCGCGCGGCGTTAGCGCCAGCGGGTTGCCGTGGTAGCTGAACATGCGCGTCACCGTGTCGAAGCTCAACGCGCCGCAGGTATGCACCAGCGCTTCATTGCCGACGCTGCGGCGCAGCAGCGCTTTGACGCGCGCTTCCAGTTCGGCCAGTTCAAACGGCTTGGCCAGGTAGTCGTCGGCGCCCAGGTTCAGGCCTTGCACCCGTTCTTCCAGTCCGCCGCGCGCGGTCAGGATCAGCACCGGCGTCTTGGCGCGCGCACCGCTGCGCGCGCGCAGGCGCTTGAGCACATCGAGGCCGTCCATTTTCGGTAACGTCAGGTCGAGGATCACGAGCGCGTAATCCTGGGTGTGCAGCAGGGCGTCGGCGTCGGCGCCATGGTCGGCGCACTCCACCGTCAGGTGGGCGTCGCGCAGGGCCTTGGCCAGCGAACGTTGTAATTCAATATGGTCTTCCACAAGCAGAATGCGCATGATTTTTTTTATCCGGGTGTCTCCAGGCGTGCATCTTCAGGGGGCGGCGGGTAAAAGTAAAACCTTTTTCTGGTACTGTTGCAAAAGCTGGCAATGCGTTTGTGGTGGCAGCCGATTGAAAGGCAATTGAAAGGATGCGCGACCTATAGTGGAGTCCTGATATTTATTTATCAGCGTCATTTCAAATAATTATATCTATAGGAGACCACCATGAAGCAGTCCGCAATCACCCTCGCCATCCTCAGTGCCAGCGCGGTCCTCGCCACCGGCGCGGCCCAGGCGCAAAGCAATGTCCAGGTTTATGGTTTGATCGACGCCGGGGTGGAAAACGTGTCGCACGCGGCCGCCAACGGCAGCGGCGTGACCCGTGTGGTATCGGGCGGCATGAATACCTCGCGCTGGGGTTTGCGTGGTTCGGAAGATCTGGGCGGCGGCCTGAAAGCCGTGTTCCAGCTCGAAGGCGGCATCCTGCTCGATACCGGCAACCAGGATGGCGCGCTGTTCCGCCGCCAGGCCAATGTCGGCCTGGAAGGCAACTGGGGCAAGGTGGTGCTGGGCCGCTCCTTCACCAACGTGTATGAAACCGTGATCGCGTTTGACCCGATGGGCTTTGCGCCATCGTATTCGTGGGGCACCAGCGGCCCGGCCACGGGGCCATCCAAATATGGTTTTACCACCGGCTTTGACAACCTGGTCAAATACACCGGCGGCAATGGCAACCTGAAATACGGCGTCAGCGTGGGCCTGGGCGAGCAGACCACGGGCGGCGCCGACAGCCGCAAGCTGGCCACCAACGTGGTCTACAACAGCAATGGCCTGGGCCTGATGGCGACCTGGGAGCGCATCAACGGCAACCTGGTACCGGCCACCGGCAACCGCGATGAAAACACGGTCTGGCACCTGGGCGCCAACTATGAAACCGGCGCCTGGAAATTCTGGGGCGTGGTGCGCGACTTCCGCACCGTGGCCGGCAAGGCCGCCACGGCCGACGTGAAAGCGACCACCGTGTGGGGCGGCGTCGCCTACAAGGTGCAGCCGAATGTGACCCTGACCGGCGCGATCTATCATATCGATGTCAAGAACGTCGCCGCCGGCAAGGATGCCGATCCGACCATGTACGTGGCGCGCGTGCGCTATGCGCTGTCCAAACGCACCGACCTGTACGTGGCCGGGGCCTATGCGAAATCGAAGAACGGCCAGTTGACCGGCCTGTCGCGCGACGACGCCGGCTTCGACACCAACCAGCGCGGCCTGATCAGCGGCATCCAGCACCGCTTCTAAGCTTGCGCCTGACTACGCCAGACTATACCAGCCCAGCCACCAGGAACCCGCCATGCAACGCCGCACCGCACTGACCGTCCTGACCGCACTTGCCGCCACCGCTGCCGCCCCTGCCAGGGCGCTGGCTGGTGCCGCCGCCGCTGCCGACAATATGGCGGGCGCGCCGGGCAGTGCCAAGGCCGGCGCGAACGCGGGAGCGAAAGCCGGCGTTCCCGAACGCTTCGAATGCATCGTGCCGTCCAAGCCCGGCGGCGCGATGGATTTGACGTGCAAGCTGGCGCGCCAGGGCTTGCTGGCCATGCCGCAGGACGGCCAGCCTGGCCAGTCAGGCCGCCAGGGCATGCGCATTACTTATGTTCCGGGCGGCATCGGCGCCGTCGCCTGGCACCAACTGGTGTCGCAGCGGCGCGCGGAACCGGACACGCTGGTGGTGTTTTCAGGCGGCTCGCTGCTCAACCTCGCGCAGGGCAAGTTCGGCAAGGCGACGGCCACCGACGTGCGCTGGGTGGCGGCGCTGGGCGCCGATTACGGCATGATCGCGGTGCGTGCCGATGCCCCCTATAAAACGCTGGCGGACTTGCTGGCGGTGCTGAAAAAGCATCCGGAACAGGTGCTGATCGGCGTCTCCGGCACCATCGGCAGCCAGGACTGGCTGAAGATGGCGCTGGTGGCGCGCGCCGCCGGCATCGACCCGAAAGCGCTGCGCTTCGTGGCGCTCGAAGGCGGTGGCGAAGCTTTCACGGCGATGCACGCCAACTACGTGCAAGTGGTGTCGGGCGACGCGTCGGAAGCGTCGCTCAACGCCACGCCGGACAAGACCCGCGTGCTGGCGGTGCTGTCGAACGAACGCCTGCCCGGCATGCTGGCGCGGGTGCCCACCGCGAAAGAGCAGGGCATCGACGTGGTGTGGCCGGTGATCCGTGGTGTCTGGATGGGCCCGCATGTGGCCGACAGCGACTATCAGGCCTGGGTCCACCGCTTCGACCGCATGCTGGCCAGCAGGGAGTTCGCGCAACTGCGCGCCGCTGCCGGACTGTACCCCTTTGCCCTGACAGGTGATGCACTCACCGCCCATGTCAGGAAAGCCGTGGACGACTACGGCAAACGCGCCCGGGAATTCGGCCTGGTGCGCTGAGATACCTACGCTGCTCAACATTTAATAAATTTAACAATTCGGAGATCACCATGTTTAAAACCACCCTGGCCGTGGCGGCCGCCCTCTGCACGTCTGTCGCTTTTGCACAGGTGCCCGCCGGCTATCCGGCCGACTACCAGAAGATCATCGACGGCGCGAAAAAAGAGGGCAAGCTGGTGGTGTATGGCGCCACCGACAGCAAGGCCACGCAACCGCTGGTCAAGGACTTTTCCGCCCTGTACCCCGGCATCACGGTCGAATACAACGACATGAACTCCACCGAGGTGTACAACCGCTTCATTTCCGAAGCGGCGGCTGGCGGCAATACCGCCGACGTCATGTGGTCGTCCGCGATGGACTTGCAGATACGCCTCGCCTCGGACGGCCACGCGCTGCAATACAAGTCGGTGGAAAGCGCCAAGCTGCCATCGTGGGCGATCTGGGACGACAAGGCTTATGGCACCACGTTTGAACCGGCCGCCTTCGTCTACAACAAGCGCCTGCTCGCCGCCAACGAAGTGCCGCAAACCCACGCCGACTTCGTCAAGCTGATCCAGCAGCCGAAATTCGCCGACAAGGTCACCACCTACGACATCGAGAAATCCGGTGTCGGCTTCATGTTCATGACCCAGGACGCCAAGGAATATCCGAAATTCCTGGAACTGGAAAACGCCTTCGGCGCCGCCCGGGTGCGGGTGCAATCGTCGACCGGCACCATGATGGAGCGCATCTCGTCCGGTGAAAACCTGATCGGCTACAACGTGCTCGGTTCGTACGCGCTGGTGCGCGCCAAGAGCGACCCGTCGATCGGCGTGGTGCTGCCGAAGGATTACACGCTGGTGATGTCGCGCGTGGTGTTCATCAACAAGGCGGCCAAGAACGTCAATGCCGCCAAGCTGTGGATGGATTACATGCTGTCGGCCCGTGGCCAGACCGTGATCGCCAACGATTCCAAGCTGTATGCGATCCGCGCCGACGTGACCGGCGAAACCACCTCGGCGGACCTGATCAAGCAGGTTGGCAAGGACAACATCCGTCCGGTGCCGGTACATCCGATCCTGCTGCAATTTTTGGGACCACAAAAGCGCATGGCGTTCCTGAAGCAGTGGAAAGAAACCGCAGGCAAGAAGTAATTCGCATGGCGGGCCGGCCCGGCCCGCCAAACGTGTGAGGACCCGAATATGCAAACCTTAACTTTACCCGGCAATGGCCGCCCATCGTGGATCCCCGCGTGGCTCCAGTCACTGAACTGGCCACGCGGACTGGTGGTCTCGCTGGCCCTCTTGGCCATCTTCGTGCCGCTGTTCCTGATTTTTTACCAGAGCTTTTTGTCGGCGCCGTTTTTCATGCCAGACAAGGAAACCGGCTTTGACGCCTACCGTTTCATTATTGAAGACCCGGACTTCGCGCTGGCCTTCAAAAATGGCGCGCTGCTGGCCACCGGCCTGACCCTGATCGCGGTGCCGCTGGGCGGCGCCCTGGCGTTCCTGATGGTGCGCACCGATATGCCGGGCCGCGGCATCATTTCGCCGCTGCTGCTGGTACCGATCTTTGTCTCGCCGATGGTGATGGGCTTTGGCTACGTGGTGTCGATGGGGCCGGTGGGCTTTTATTCGACCTGGGCCAAGGAGCTGCTGGGCTTCATTCCGTGGAATATCTATTCGTTCACCAGCATCGTCATCATCGCCGGCCTGACGCACGTGCCGCACGTGTACCTGTATGCCTCGTCTGCGCTGAAAAGCCTGGGCTCTGATGTGGAAGAAGCGGCCCGCGTGGCCGGCGCCTCGCCGCTGCAGGTGATGCTCAACGTGTCGCTGCCGATGATCATGCCGGCGCTGGCCTACGCCGGGGTGCTGGTGTTCTTCCTCGGCTTTGAAGTGTTCGGCCTGGTGCTGGTGCTGGGCGATCCGGAAGGCCACCTGGTGCTGCCAACCTACCTGTACAAGCTGACCAACAAACTGGGCACGCCGTCGTACCACCTGATGGCGGCCGTCGCGGTCTGCCTGGTGATGGTGACGCTGCCGCTGGTGATGCTGCAGCGCCGCCTGTTGAAGTCCGCCAACAAATATGTGTCGATCAAGGGCAAGGGCGCGCGCAGCAAGGCCATGCCGCTGGGTAAATGGAAATGGCTGGCGCTGGCCTTGCTGGGCGGCTGGCTGCTGTTTACCGTGATCGTGCCGCTGTCGGGCATCGTGCTGCGCTCGTTCGTGCAGTACTGGGGCGAGGGCGTGAAACTGGCTGATGTGCTGACCTTGCAGCACTTCCGCGACATCCTGGACCAGCATTCGCTGGTGCGCGGCATCATCAACACGGTGTTGATCGGCGTGATCGGCGGCGGCCTGGCCGTGGCGTGCTACAGCGCGATTGCGCTGGCCATGCACCGCAAGCCGGACGGCATCACCCGCCTGCTGGACTACAGCGTGCTGGTGCCGCGCGCGGTGCCCGGCTTGCTGGCCGGCCTGGCGTTCCTGTGGGTGTTCCTGTTCGTGCCATCGTGGATCGATGGTTTCTTCAAGGGCTCCGACAACTTCTTCGCGCTGTGGATGACGGAGCACTTCGTGCCGGCGCTGCGTTCGGTGCGCTCGACCATCTTCGCGGTGTGGCTGGCGTACTCCGTGGTGTGGCTGGCGTATGGCATGCGCCTGATTTCCACCGCGCTGCTGCAGGTCGGCCCGGAACTGGAAGAAGCGGCGCGCGCGGTCGGCGCCAAACGCGGCCAGGTGACCCGCGATGTCACGCTGCCGCTGATCAAGTACGGCTTGCTGGGCGGCTGGCTGATGGTGTTCCTGATCTTCGAACGCGAATACTCGACCGGTGTGTACCTGCTGTCGCCCGGCACCGAAGTGATCGGCGCCATGCTGGTGTCGCTGTGGGCCGGCGGTTCGACCGACCTGGTGGCGGCGCTGTCGTTCATCAATATCACGCTGGTGGCCATCGGGCTGGGCATTGCACTGCGCTTTGGCGTGAAGTTACACAACTAAGGAAACACTACATCATGAAACGAGACATCATGAACACCACCAACGAACTGACCGTCAACGACCTGCACCTGGAATACGGCAGTGGCGCCAGCGCCAATCCGATTTTAAAAGGGGTGTCGATGCACCTGCAAAAGGGCGAAGTGGTGGCGCTGCTGGGCCCCTCGGGCAGCGGCAAGACCACCTTGCTGCGCGCCGTGGCCGGCCTGGAAAGCCCGAAGCTGGGCGCGATCTCGATCGGCGAGCGGGTGGTGTTCGACGGTGCGCGCGGCTTTGAAATGCCGGCCGAACAGCGCAGCCTCGGGCTGGTGTTCCAGTCGTATGCGCTGTGGCCCCATAAAACCGTGTTCGACAACGTCGCCTACGGCCTCAAACTGCGCAAGATGAACAGCGCCGAAATCAAGCAGCGCGTGATGGAAGTGCTGCAGCAACTGGGGCTGGGACACCTGGCCGAACGCTTCCCGCACCAGATGTCCGGTGGCCAGCAGCAGCGCGTGGCGATCGCCCGCGCGCTGGTGTACAACCCGCCGGTGATCCTGCTCGACGAGCCGCTGTCGAACCTGGACGCCAAGCTGCGCGAGGAAGCGCGCTCGTTCCTGCGCGAACTGATTGTGCGCCTGGGCCTGTCAGCCCTGATGGTGACGCACGACCAGGGCGAAGCGATGGCCATTTCCGACCGCATCCTGCTGCTCAACAACGGCAAGATCGAGCAGCAGGGCAACCCGCAAAGCATGTATGAAACGCCGAACACTTTGTTCACGGCCGAATTCATGGGCAGCAACAATCGCTTGCCGGCCAAGGTGATGCGCCGCGAAGGCGACTCGGTGGTGCTCGATGTCAACGGCGTGACCCTGCTGGGCACGGCGCGCGGCAAGGGCGAGGCAACACCGGCGACCGTGATCCGGGTGGAAGAAGTGGTGGTGCGCGCCGAGAGCACGCCGAATGCCTTGCCGCTGCCTTTGATCACGTGCATGTACCTGGGCGACCGCTGGGAGTGCATCTTCGGCAATGCGTCCGGCGACTTGCACGTGCGCGCGTATGCGAAGTACAAGCTCGATGCGGGCACCTACTGGCTGCATATGCCGGCCGAGCGGTTGTGGGTGTTTTAATCTAGCCGGCAGGCGCCGATCACCCGCAGGTGCCGCCGCAGTGGTTTAATGTCGATCACTTTTGGTACTTATCGACATGGAATGACACGGATGCACCTGGCGCACCTGAACAACACGCGGCGAACCATCCGCTTCGGCCAAGCGCGCCTGACGATCGAAGACATCGTCGCTATCGCACAACAACGCGCTGGCGCCGCGTTGTCGTCCGACCCGGCGTTCCGGGCCCTGATTGGGCGTGGCGCCGATTTTCTCGACCGCCTGTTGCGCGAAGACGGCGTGGTCTACGGGGTCACCACCGGTTATGGCGATTCGTGCACCACCGCCGTGCCGCCGGAACTGGTGGCGCAATTGCCGCATCACCTCTACACCTACCACGGCTGCGGCCTGGGCGAGCATTTTTCGCCGGCCCAGACGCGCGCCATTCTTGCTGTGCGCCTGGCGTCACTGTCCTGGGGCTATTCCGGCGTGTCGATGGCGTTGCTGGAGCAGATCGTACGGCTGCTGGACGCGGACTTGCTGCCGTTGATCCCGTCCGAGGGCTCGGTCGGCGCCAGCGGTGACCTGACGCCGCTGTCGTACCTGGCCGCCGTGTTGTGCGGTGAGCGCGAAGTGTGGCGTCAGGGCGAGCAGGTGCCGGCCGCGCAGGCGTTGATGGAGGCCGGCATCACGCCGCTGCGGCTGCGTCCCAAGGAAGGCCTGGCCATCATGAACGGCACCGCCGTCATGACGGCGCTGGCCTGCCTGGCCTATGACCGTGCCGACTACCTGATGCGTGTGACCACCCGCATCACGGCGATGGCGTCGTTTGCGCTGGACGGCAATGCGCACCACTTCGATGACGTGCTGTTCTCCGTCAAGCCCCATCCCGGCCTGCAGCAGGTGGCCGCATGGCTGCGCCACGACTTGCCGACCGATGTCTGGGAGCGCAACGGCAAGCGCCTGCAGGACCGCTATTCGATCCGCTGCGCGCCGCACGTGATCGGTGTGCTGGCCGATACGCTGCCGACCTTCCGCACTCTGATTGAAAATGAATTGAACAGCGCCAACGACAATCCCTTGATTGATCCGATCGGCGAACGCGTGCTGCACGGCGGCCATTTCTATGGCGGCCACGTGGCGTTCGCGATGGATGGCATGAAAAACGCCGTGGCCAACCTGGCCGACTTGATGGACCGTCAAATGGCGCTGCTGGTCGACAGCCGCTACAACCAGGGCTTGCCGGCCAACCTGGTCGGCGCCACCGGCGCGCGCGCCAGCATCAACCATGGTTTGAAGGGATTGCAGATCAGTACGTCGGCCTGGACCGCCGAAGCGCTGAAGCTGACCATGCCGGCCTCGGTGTTTTCGCGTTCCACCGAATGCCACAACCAGGACAAGGTCAGCATGGGCACCATCGCCGCGCGCGATTGCCTGCGTGTGCTCGAGCTGGTGGAGCAGGTCGCCAGCGCGCTGTTGATCACGGTGCGCCAGGGCGTCTGGCTGCGCTGCCGCGACGATCCGGACGCCGTGCCGCACGCTGCGCTGGCCGCGATGCAGGCATGGCTGGCGCACGATATCGCGCCGGTTGAAGAAGACCGCCGCCTCGATGCCGAATTACGCCTGCTGCTCGAACGCATCCGTGGCAAGGCGTGGGAGCTGTATCCGTAACGCCCGCCAGCACAGCCGCCGCCAAGCGGCGGCGCGCCCCCGTCCGCCAGCCGCCTCACGCGCGCACTGGCTCACTCATTGAGCGTCCACAGATACTGCATCCGCGTCCATGATTGCTGCGGCACGCCGTCGACCGTGCCGGGCTTGAAGCGGCACAGCCCCAGGCCCTGCAGGGCCGCCTTGTCCAGCGACCGGAAACCACTCGATTTTTCCACCTTTGAGTCGACCACCTTGCCATCGGTCCCGATCAGGAAGGCCAGTGTCACCGTGCCCGACTCGCCATTGCGCAGCGATGCGGCCGGGTAGTCGGGGCGGGTGCACTGCGACGCGTCCACCACGGCGGCCACGTGCACCGGGGCTTTCGGCGCGGCGGCGGGCAGGTCGCCGCCGTCGGGGCTGACGCGGCCGTGGGTAGGGGCGGCCAACGGCAAGCCGTCCGGTATCGGGCGCGCCGTGACCGGCGGCGGATCCTGTGGCATCGGCACATTGTCGGGCAGCGGCGGCACCACCATGTCGGGAAGCACCATCGGATCCATTGGCAATTCCGTGTAGTCGACCTTGGGCGGTGGCGGTAATGGCGGTTGTGGCAAGTCGATCATCACTTCGGCGGGGCGAAAAATCGTCACCTTGTTGTGGGTGGCCGCGTACAGGCCGAGTGCCAGGTGGACGGCGACAACGAGGGTCAGGCCAGTGGTGTTTTTGCGGGTGTTCATGGACGCTCCTGGTGGTCGGTGGAAAGATGTATTGCTAGTTGATGGAAGAAATATATTCTACTAAATAGAAATTGAAAAGGATTTTTTGTCCAATTGTTTGTCGTGATAAACTTCCACCTTATAGAATAAGACTTTGCTGACAGGTGGAATAATGACAATCAGGGTAATGCTGGCCGACGACCATCCCATCGTCATGACGGGATTTGCGATGTCGCTGGAAGGGCAGGGCATGGCGGTGGTGGCGCAAGTCAAAACGCCGGCCGAGGCGATGGCGCAGTACACGGCGCTGAAACCGGATGTGCTGGTGCTGGACATGCGTTTTGGCGAGGAGTTGACGGGGATGGATGTGGCGCGCCACGTGCTCGCGCACGACCCGGCGGCGAAGATCATTTTCCTCAGCCAGTTCGACCAGGACAGCCTGATCAAGGAAACCTACCGGCTGGGCGCGCGCGCCTTCATGACCAAGGATTGCGATCCCGACGAACTGGCGGCGGCGGTGCGGCGCGCCCATGAAGGCGGGCTGTATTTCATGCCGGATATCGCGCAGCGGCTGGCGCAGATTTCGGTGCAGGGGGAGTTGTCGCCCCAGGCCCAGCTCGACGAGCGTTCGCTGGCAATTTTCACGATGATGGCGGAAGGCTTGACCAATGTGGAAATCGCGGAAAGGCTCAATGTCTCGAGCAAGACCATCAGCAACATCAGTCAGGCGGTCAAGGAAAAGCTGGGGGTCGAACGCCCGGCGCTGATTACGCGACTGGCGGTGCGTCATGGCCTGATTGAACCTTGATGGCGCGCAGCGGCAGCATGCCTGCCTGGTGGGCGCCGTGGCGGCGCTGGAGCCTGCGCGCGCGGCTGTTGTCGATCATGATCGTGCCGCTGGTGTATATGTTCGTCACCTTCATTGGCTACCTGTATGCCTCGGGCATCACGGAGGTCGACGATGAACTGGCCGAGCGCGGGCCGCTGGTGGCCAAGGTGCTGGCCGACAGCAGTGAATACCACCTGGCCATGGGCCGCCTGGGGGAATTGCGGCAGGGCGTGGAGCGTGTGGTGCAGGCCGACCGTGGCATTTATCAGGTCGAGGTGCTCGACGCCGCGCGCAAGGGCGTACTGACGGTACCGGCCAAGGCGGTGGGCAAGCCGGACACGCACCCCCATGAAGCGCCCATCGTGCGCCGCCTGGTGTGGGTCAATCCGCAGGGCCAGCCGGCGGCGCAGGGCGGTTTTAGTACCGAAACGGTGGGCTATGTGCGCGTCACGATGTCGCCCACGGCGGCCCTGCGCCGCCACGTGAACCGGTTCACGGTGGCGTTGCTGGTGGCGGGCCTGGGCTTGCTGGCGTGCGCCGCGCTGGCGTGGCAATTTGCGCGCCATTTCAATGATTCACTGCAATCGACGCTGCGCGCGCTGCGCGCCGCCGATGCGGAAAAGCGCGTGTTGCTGCGCAAGGTGAATAGCGCGGTCGAGGAAGAGCGCCGCAGCATTGCGCTGGAAATCCATGATGA
>JAIENA010000054.1 GCA_019751755.1 Burkholderiaceae bacterium
CGCCCCCTCGCCACCAGCCCGGTGCGCTGGCTGTTGCCGGTCATGCTGGTGTTGCTGTTCCTGGCGATCCTGATCTGGCTGCCGTGGCAGGCGCGCCAGATGGAAAGCAGCGAACGGCAGGAACAATTGATTGCCGATACGCTGTGGGTCGAGCAAACCATCCGCTTCCAGCTGGGCCGCCACGAAGACGCCACGCAGGCGCTGGCCGCCGACGTCGCCAGCGGCCGCGTCACGCGCGAGCAGTTGCCGGAACGGATGCGCCGCATGCTGCAAACCGGCCGCGAATTGCGCGGCGTGCGCTGGGTCGATGCGCAAGGCCGGGTGGTGGCGGGATCCGATCCCCAGGCCACCGCGCTCGATGCGGCCGGCCTGCAGGTGGCGGACCACGCGCGCCGCGCGCGGCGGGGCGTCTACAGCCAGCCGCTGCTCGACGCCGGCGGCGCCACCATCCTCGACTACCACTATCCGGTATTTGACGGCGAACGCCACCTGGGCAGCATCGTGGCCTCGTTCAGCGCCGCCGCCATCCTCGATGAAATGGTGCCCTGGTGGTTCGCCCAGGATAACCAGATTTCGCTGCTGGACCGCGACGACAAAGTGCTGGCGCGCCGCACGGCGGCCGGCCCCGGCCACGGCGTGTATACCCACAAGCGCGCACTGGACTTGCCCGGCGCGGTCGTGACGTTGATGACGGACAGTGTGAAAAGCGAACCGAAGCTGTTACCGAACCTGCTGGTCGGTTCCGTCATTGCGCTGTCACTGGGCTTGCTGTGGAGCCTGATGGCGCTGTGGATCCACATTTCGCGCCGGCTGCAGGCCGAAGGCGCGCTGCGCCAGCAAATGCTGTTTCGCACCGCGATGGAAAATTCGCTGGTGACGGGCTTGCGCGCGCGCGACATGGAAGGCTTGATCACCTATGTGAATCCGGCGTTTTGCCAGATCGTCGGCTATCCGGCGGAGGAACTGGTGGGCCGCAAGCCGCCGATGCCGTACTGGGCGCCGGAAGCCATTGGCGAATACCAGCACCGCTTTGCCGCCATCCTGGCCGGCACCGTCGAGCCTCAGGTGGAAACCGTGTTCGTGCGGCCGGACGGCACCCGCGTGCCGGTGCTGATCTTTGAAGCGCCGCTGGTCGACAGCGATGGCAAGCAGACCGGCTGGATGGGCTCCATCCTCGATATTTCCGACCGCAAGCGGGTCGAGGAATTGAACCGGCAGCAGGAAGAAAAACTGCAGAGCAGCGCGCGCCTGGCCACCATGGGGGAACTGGCGTCGATGCTGGCGCACGAATTGAACCAGCCGCTGGCGGCCATTTCGAGCTACACCACCGGCGCGCTGAACATGATGGCGCGCGCCGACGGCAAGGGCGAAGCGCTCGATTGCAAGGTGTTGAAACCCGCGCTGGAACAGGCCGGCGCGCAGGCCCAGCGAGCCGGCCAGATCATCCGCAGCGTGCATGAATTCGTCAAAAAACGCGAACCGCAGCGGCAGGAAGTCGGGGTACAGTCACTGCTCGACAGTATCGGCGCGCTGATTGAACTGCAAACCCGCAACAAGCACGTCACCTTGCACGTGGTGATCCCGCTGGACTTGCCACCGGTGCTGGCCGACCGCGTGATGGTCGAGCAAGTCTTGCTGAACCTGACCCGCAACGCGATTGAAGCGATGGCGCAGGTGGCGCCGGAACGGCGCACCCTGCATATCGAGGCCGCCTTTGACGCGCCGTCGGGCCTGGTCGCGGTAAGGGTGGTGGACCAGGGCCACGGGATTCCGGACGACGTCGCCGAACGCCTGTTTTCACCGTTCTTTTCCACCAAGGCCGAAGGCATGGGCATGGGCTTGAATGTCTGCCGCACGGCGATTGAATTCCACGGCGGCACCCTGACGCACCGCGCCAATCCCGGCGGCGGCACCATCTTCACCTTTACGCTGCCGGCCGCCGTCGCGGCCGCAGCGGCCAACTGAAAGGATTTACCATGCTGCACATCGTTGATGATGAAGCCGTTGTACGCGACTCGCTGTCGTGGCTGGCCTCATCGCGTGCGATTCCCGCCAAAGCCTATGGCACCGTCGCGGAATTCCTGGCCTGGACCGAAAAAGGCGAGTTCGATCCGGAAGGCGATTGCCTGCTGCTCGATGTGCGCATGCCGGAAATGAATGGCATCGCCGTGTTCGACCTGCTGGCGGCGCGCCAGATCACGCAGCGCCTGCCGGTGATTTTCCTGACCGGCCATGGCGACGTGCCGATGGCGGTCGACACCTTGAAGCGCGGCGCGTTTGATTTCTTTGAAAAGCCGTTCAACGACAACCAGTTGATGGACCGGGTCGAAGAAGGCCTGGCCAATTCGCGCCAGGCCAGCGAGATGGCGGCCGTGCACGCGCGCCTGGCGACGTTGTCGCAGCGCGAACGCGAAGTGCTGGATTTGATTTTGGCCGGCAAGATGAACAAGGTGGTGGCCGATGAACTGGGCATCAGCATGCGCACGGTGGAAGTGCACCGCGCCCATATCTTTGACAAGATGCAGGTCAAGACGGCGGTGGAACTGGCCGGGTTGTTGAAGTAATACCGTAGGGCGGCTTTGTAAAAGCCGCCCTACACATTCAGCGGTGTTTGGCCAGCGCCCACTCAACATGCTCTCGAACGAGCGCGGAAGGATGCCCTGCCCGCGCCTCCAGCGCCGCCACGATCACCGCATCGCCCTTGGCGCCCATATCCGCCGCATTACCCAAGCCCACCGCCAGGTTGCGCAGCCAGCGCTCGTGGCCGATGCGCCGGATTGGCGAGCCTTCCATGCGCTGGTTGAATTCCGGTTCGCTCCACCCGAACAAGTCCACCATGGACGCGCTGCCCAGGCCATGCCGCTCGTCGAAATCCGGCAACACGGCGCGCTGCGCAAACTTGTTCCACGGGCACGTGGTCTGGCAATCGTCGCAGCCATAGACGCGGTTGCCGATCAGCGGCCGCAAGGCCTCGGGAATTGCCGCTTTCAGTTCAATCGTCAGGTAGGAAATGCAGCGCCGCGCATCGAGCCGGCCCGGGCCCAGGATCGCTTGCGTCGGGCAGGCCGTGATGCAGGCGCTGCACTGGCCGCAGCGCGCCTCGGTGGGGGCATCGACCGGCAACGGGATATCGACCAGGATTTCGCCCATGAAAAACATCGACCCGGCGCTGCGGTTGAGCAGCAAGGTATGCTTGCCGCGCCAGCCCAGGCCGGATTTTTCCGCCAGTGGCAACTCCATCACCGGTGCGGAATCGGTGAAGACACGGTAGCCGAACGGGCCGATGGCCGCGCTGATCCGGTCGGCCAGCGCCTGCAGGCGGGCCCGCAACACCTTGTGGTAGTCACGGCCGCGCGCGTACACGGAAATCACCGCCGCCTGCGGGTCGCGGGTACGGGCCAGTTCGCGCGCGCGCCAATCGTCATCGTGCGACTCCGGCAAGTAATTCATGCGGGCGCTAATCACGCGCACCGTGCCCGGCACCAGTTCCGCCGGGCGGGCCCGCTTCATGCCGTGGCTGGCCATATACTCCATCTCGCCATGCATGCCGGCATCGAGCCAGGCTTGCAAGCCCGCTTCCGCCTGCGACAAGTCGATGTCGGCAATGCGCAACTCGGCAAATCCCAGCGCGACGCCCCATTCCTTGATGGAACTTGCCAGTTCGTCTAAATTGTAAGAATCGGAAATCGCAGCGGACATTGGTTTTAAAATTGCGGCCAAGATTGCGGCCTGATACAACGAACATCCCCCATTTTACAGACTGATGACAGAACCCATGCAGCACTTCACCTCCCACCTCCACGACGAAGCCGGCACCGCCGCACTGGGCGCGGCGCTGTCGCGCGCCATCGCGCCGGGCATGGCGATTTACCTGCACGGCGACCTCGGCGCCGGCAAAACCGCGCTGACGCGCGCACTGCTGCACGCGGCAGGCCACGTCGGCAACGTCAAAAGCCCGACCTATACGCTGTCCGAACCGTACAGCGTGACGCTCGACGGGCACGCGGTCCAGGTCATCCATTTCGACCTGTACCGCATGAGCAGTCCGGAGGAATTCCTCGACGCGGGCTTCCGCGAAGATTTCAACGGCAGCAATGTGTGCATCGTGGAATGGCCGGAAAAAGCCGGTTCCGTGCTGCCGCCAGCCGATCTCAGCATTTTCCTTTCTGTGGCGGGCGATGGACGTGATGTAGAATTGCAAGCGTCCTCTGCCTTAGGTTTGTCATGCCTGCAACGCCTCAAATTCGCCCCGAATCTCTGACCGGGGTGCCTGCAACGCCCCGCCGCCCCACCCATCGCCGCACCGTGCTGAAAGCGGGCGGCGCCCTGCTGTTGTCGGTAGTGTCGCCGCTGCCGGCGCTGGCCGCGCAAATCCTCGCGGTGCGCGTCTGGCCGGCCGAGGATTACACCCGCGTTACGCTGGAAAACGATGCCAACCTGTTGGCAACGCACATGATCGTCAAGGATCCGTACCGGCTGGTGGTCGATATCGAAGGCTTGCAACTGACGCCGACGCTGAAAAGCCTGGTGGCGAAGATCCAGCCCAACGATCCCTATATCCGCCAGGTGCGGGTCGGCCAGTTCACCCCGACCGTGGTGCGACTGGTGTTTGACTTGAAAGCGGAAATCAAGCCGCAAGTATTTACGCTGGCCCCGGCCGGCCAATACAAGCACCGCCTGATTTTCGACCTGTACCCGGTGCAGCAAGCCGACCCGATTGCCGCCATGATCGAAAAAGGCGACTGGAGCAATGCGCCGGGCAGCACGCCGGCCCATCCCGCCCAGCCTGCCGCGCCCGCCGTGGCGCAGCCCGGCACGGCGGTGCAAGCCGGTCAAGCCACCCAGGCGGCGCAATCACCGGTGCTGCTGAAGCCGGAACCGGCGCCGCCCTCGCCGGCGCCCGAGGCGCCCGCCAAACCCGACGCGCTGGCGCAGCGCCCCGCGCACGATAAAGACAAGGACAAGGCCGCCGACAAGCCGGTCAAGGTGACGCGCATGATTACCGTGGCGCTCGACCCAGGCCATGGCGGCGAAGACCCGGGGGCGATCGGCGCCACCGGCCTGCGCGAAAAAGACGTGGTACTGGCCATCGCCAAGCGCCTCAAGGCGCGCATTGAACAGCATCCCAATATGCGCGTGATGCTGACGCGCGATGGCGATTATTTTGTGCCGCTCGGCACCCGCGTCGAAAAAGCGCGCAAGGTGCAGGCCGACTTGTTTGTGTCGATCCATGCGGACGCCTTTGTGCAACCGTCGGCGCGCGGTTCATCGGTGTTCGTGCTGTCGGAAAAAGGCGCCAGCTCGAGCGCCGCGCGCTGGCTGGCCAACAAGGAAAACGAGGCCGACAACATCGGCGGCGTCAACGTGCAACGCCATGATCCGCAAGTGGCCAGCGTCTTGCTGGACTTGTCGACCACCGCGCAAATCACCGACAGCCTGAAGCTGGGCAAGGCGGTGCTGGGCGAAATCGGCGGCATCAACCGCCTGCACAAAGGCGCGGTCGAACAGGCCGGCTTTGCCGTGCTGAAGGCGCCCGACATACCGTCGATCCTGATTGAAACCGCGTTCATCTCGAATCCGGAAGAAGAAGCCAAGCTGCGCGACCTCAATTACCAAGACAAGCTGGCCGATGCGGTGATGACCGGCATCCGCCACTACTTCGCGAAAAACCCGCCGCTCGCCAAGAGCCGCATAACATAAGGAACAGCATGATCAGCACGGAAACCTTCGGCGCCCTGCCCGCCATCCGCATCACCGCGCCGGACGGCGCGCAAGCCCTGGTGGCGCTGTATGGTGCCCATTTGCTGTCATGGAAAACACCGGATGGCCGCGAGCGGCTGTTCATGTCGGAGCGCTCACCGCTGGACGGCAGCGCCGCCATCCGTGGTGGCGTGCCGGTGATCTTCCCGCAATTTTCCACCCGTGGCCCGGGCCAGCGCCATGGCGTGGCGCGCCTGTCGACCTGGCGCCTGGGCAGCACCGGCAATGAAGGCACGCAGGTGTCGGCCGAGTTCCTGCTGACGCACGAGGACGTGCCGCCGCAACTGGCGCAAGGCTGGCCGCACCACTTTGCCCTGAGCCTGCGCTTCACGCTCGATGGCGACACCCTGCGCATGGATTATCAGGTCAACAACACCAGCGACGCCAGCTGGGATTTCGCCTGCGCGCTGCACACGTATTTCGCGGTGGGCACGTTCACGCAAACGTCGCTGCACGGGCTGGCGGCGGGCAGCATCGATTTTGCCGGCGCGCTGGACGATATCCATCCGGCCACCGCCACGCTGGACTTGCAGACGCCGGACGCGCGCCTGCGCTTGCAGCAACAGGGCTTTACAGAGTGGGTGGTGTGGAATCCGGGCGCGCAAGGCGCGGCGGCGATTGCCGACATGGCGGACCATGAACACAGCGCCTTCCTGTGCATTGAACCGGCCCGCGTCGACCAGCAAGCGCTGGCGGCCGGCGCCGAATGGCACGGCACGCACAGCATTACCGTCGTCCGGTAATTTAAGCCATTACATCGATTCCTTGATCATCCGGCCGGAAGTCGGCTGGATCGGACGGGAATTGAGTGGATACAGCCGCGAGAACAGCGCCATTTGCGCCGGCGACGCCTGCACCGGTTCCTTCATCACCAGCCACAGCACGTTTTCCGAGCAGGGCGGCGTGGTCAGGGAACCCATGAAGGTGTAATAGTCGCGCCGCTGCGGCAGCAGATCATTCGGGTCCAGCACAATCGACGGCGCCGACACCTCGCCTTTTTCCAGCGGCAGGTTGTTCCACACGGTCTGGATCACCGGTTGCGGCTTGCCGCGTTCCAGCATCAGGGCCAGCACCGCGTGGCGGCCCTCGCCATCCTTGTGCACCAGGTGCACCACCATTTCAAAGCCCTTGCCGTTGATGCGTTCTTCCGATGGCCGGTGGAAGTGGAATTGCACCAGTTCATAGGCGCGGTTGCCGACCGTGATGAAATTGCCGCCGCCCATGGTCACTTGCACGGTATGGCCATTGTCTTGCACATTGAAGGCGGACGGATGGTAATCAAAGACGATCTGTTCCAGCTCGACCTTCATGCCGTCGCGGATATCGATCGGCGACTGGCGGTTGCCGGTGCTGCATTTGATCCAGTCGGAATTAATCTTGTGCCAGTTGGCCGGGCCGATTTCGCCCTCATAACCCCAATGGGTGCCGTTGGCGCGCGGCGGCGGCATCATCGCCAACACCTTGGCACGCGCCTCGGCGTCCTTTTTCGCCTTGGCCGCAGCGGCGGCACGGGCCGCTTGCTGGGCTTTCATGGCCGCGACTTTTTCCGCGATACGGGCCTGCAATTCCGCTTCGGCCTGCTCTTCCTTTTCACGTTCCGTCAGCGGACGGGCCTTCTTGCCCTTGTCGGCCACTTTCTCATCGGCACTAAGGCCGCGGGCCGACGCGGCGCCGCCACCGCCGCCGACTTTCATCGGACTGATCGGACGGATATTGTCGACGTTGGCTCTAAACCTGTTTGCAACGGGCGAGCCATACGCGCCATCGGCGGCGTTGGCCACCGATATCAGGTGGGCCGCAGACCAGCAGGCAAGCAGGGCGATGAGGTTACGCATGGGATTCCGGGAGTGAAATGCTTATCCCGGTATACGGTTGCATAGGAGGAAAACTTGAGCTGTGCAGGACGAAAAACGCGTCCCGCCAGCAAAGAAGGCGGCTGGACGCCGCCCTCCGGAGGCCGGTTCAGCGTCCGGCAGCGCGGTTGCGCATGCGGCGGCCCAGCTTCCACATGGCGCCCAGCGCCAGCGGGCCCAGCGCCACGGCCACGCCGATCATGACGATCGTGGTCAGGTGGTCACGCACGATCGGCACGTTGCCGAAGATGTAACCGGCCACCGTCAGCGACACCACCCACGTCACGGCGCCGGTGATGTTGAACATCTGGAAACGCGAGAAACTCATGCCCGACACCCCCGCCACGAACGGGGCGAAGGTCCGCACCACGGGGATGAAACGGGCCAGGATGATGGTCTTGCCACCGTGCTTGTCAAAGAACGCATGGGTGCGGTTCAGCGCATCCTTGTCGATCCAGCGGTAATTGTGGGTAAACACGCGCTGCCCGATGGCCTTGCCGATCCAGTAATTCGTGGTGTTGCCGGTGATGGCCGCGGTAATCAGCAAGGCAATCAAGATCGGCAAATTCATCTGGCCCGTCGCGCACAGGGCGCCGGCAATGAATAACAGCGTATCCCCCGGCAAGAAAAACATGACAACCACACCTGTTTCCGCAAAGATGATGAAGAACAGCACCAGGTAAATCAACGTCCCGTATTGCGTAATCAACAGGTCCAGCGTTTTGTCGACATGCAGGAGCATGTCCAATACTTGCACGAAATCCATAAAGTTCCCGAAAGGTAGCGCCGGAATCATACACCACACTGGGCCGTGATTTACAATCCAGACACACGAAAAACCCGGAGACCCCCTGCATGCACGCGACCACCCCCGCCCTGCTTGCCGCGCTTGCGCTGACCAGCGCCATCGCCCAAGCCGCCGCCCCCGTCCAAGCCGCCAAAGCCGCGCCCCCCAATAAACTGTCCGCAAGCGATGTCATCAAGGCGTCCCAGCCGTCCGAATGGCGGCCGCTGGACCCGGCCAATACACTGTACATGGAGTTGCCCGCCGGGCGCGTGGTGATCGAACTGGCGCCGGATTTCGCGCCGAAACACGCCGCCAACATCCGCACCTTGGTGAAAGAGCACTATTTTGACGGCCTGGTTGTGCTGCGTTCGCATGATAACTATGTGGCGCAATGGGGCGATGCGGATGAAAAAAATCCGCGCCCGCTGGGTTCCGCACAGGCCAAGCTGGCGGCCGAATTCACGGTGCCGATGGCGAACGACAAACAATTCGTGCGCCTGCCGGACCATGACGGCTATGCGCCGCAAGTGGGCCACTCGAACGGTTTCCCGGTTGGCCGCGATCCGAAGGCCAAAACCACCTGGCTGGCGCACTGCTATGGCATGGTCGGCGTGGGCCGCGACATGGACGCCGACAGCGGCAACGGCACCTCGCTGTACGCGGTGACCGGCCACGCGCCGCGCCACCTGGACCGTAATATCACGGTGGTAGGGCGGGTGGTGTCCGGCATGCCCTTGCTGGCCAGCCTGCCGCGCGGCACCGGTCCGCTGGGTTTCTATGAAAAACCGGAACAGCAGGTGCCGATCAGCTCCGTGCTGCTGGCGGCCGACGTGCCGGAAGCGCAGCGCGCGCGCCTGGAAGTGATGCGCACCGATTCAGCCAGCTTCAAGGCCGTGGCCGAATCGCAGCGCAACCGACCCGGCCCATGGACCAAGGTCCCGGCCGGTTATATCGAACTGTGCAACGTCACCATCCCGGTGCGCGAACAAAAATAAGCGCATGCCAGGACACCGGCTGGCGGCGGGGTGGTGTTTTATAATGGCGGGATGAACGCCCCCGCCCCCGCCCATGAGAACGCCGATTCGGGCGCCGATGCGCCTGCCATCCGGCGCCCGATCCAGGCCCTGCCCGACCAGCTGATTTCCCAGATCGCCGCCGGCGAAGTGGTCGAGCGGCCGTCCGCCGTGGTCAAGGAATTGCTGGAAAACGCGCTCGACGCGGGGTCCACGCAAATCACCGTGCGGCTGGAGGAAGGCGGCGTCAAACGGATCGCCATCACCGATAACGGACGCGGCATTCCACCCGAGCAAATGCCGCTGGCGCTGGCGCGCCACGCGACCTCGAAAATCGCGTCGCTGGACGATCTGGAGCACGTCGGCACGCTCGGCTTCCGGGGCGAGGCGCTGGCCTCGATCGCCTCCGTCGCCTATGTCACCTTGACCACCCGCACCATCGATGCCCCGCACGCGTGGGAATTGACCGGTTCGCACCTGGGCACCGTGACGCCCTCGTCCGGTCCCACCGGCACCACGGTCGACGTGCGCGACCTGTACTACAACACCCCCGCGCGCCGCAAATTCCTCAAGTCCGAACAGACCGAATACGGCCATTGCGCGGAAATCGTGCGCCGCATCGCGCTGGCGCGCCCGGATGTGGCGTTCACCTTGACCCACAACGGCCGCACCGTCGAGCACTGGAACGTCAGTGAAATCGCCCGCCGCAGCGCGCAAATCCTGGGCGATGGTTTCGCCGAGGCGCGCCTGCCGCTCGATGAAGCGGTGGGACCGCTGCGGATCCGTGGCTATGTCGGCTTGCCGACCGCCTCCAAGGCGCGCGCCGACGGCCAGTTCTTTTATGTCAACGGCCGCTTCGTGCGCGACAAGGTGCTGATGCACGCGGTGCGCGCCGCCTATCAAGACGTGCTGCACGGCGACCGTTTCCCGTCCTACGTGCTGTCGCTGGACATGGACCCGGCGCTGGTGGACGTCAACGTGCACCCGTCGAAAATCGAAGTGCGCTTCCGCGACAGCCGCGCCGTGCACCAGTGCGTGTTCCACGCGGTGCAGCGCACGCTGGCCGCCACCTCGGCCACGGCGCATGGCAACACGCCATCGCCGCTGCCGGCCGCCGGCGCGCTGGAAGCGTCCACGCCCGCCATGCGTCCGCACCAGCAGGCGTCGTTCGGCGCCATCCTGCATCCGGACTATCCGGCCACGCCGGCCGCCTCGGCGACCTTCTCGCCGTCGCCGTTCGGCGCGCGCCAGGATGAACGGCGCCATGGCAACCTGCCCGGCGTGGCGCAAAGCACCGAACGCTATGGCGCGCTGTTCCGTCCGGACAGCGCGACTGGTGGTGGCCATGGCGGCGCGGGTGATGCCGCGTCCTATGCCACGTCCGATGGCGCGTCGTATGGCGCCGGATTCGGCACCATCGGCGCAGCCAACACTGGCGCCCACACCGGCCCCGGCAACGCATCCGCCCCGGATGATGCGGCCGCCGGCAGCGTCGCCGCCTCGGCCACGGCGGGTCGCAGCGCCACCTATGCAATCCCCGACGCCAAGCCGTTCATCGCCTCATCCGCCGCCATGGCCCAGGAAGAGTTCCCGCTCGGCTTCGCACTGGCGCAGTTGCACGGCATTTATATCCTGGCGCAAAACGCCAAGGGTCTGGTGCTGGTCGACATGCATGCGGCGCACGAACGCATCTTGTATGAGCAATTGAAAAACGCACTCGATGCGCACATCGATGGCCAGGCCATGCAGGTGCAGCAATTGCTGATCCCGGTGACGTTCTATGCCGATGGCGTGGAAGTGGGCACCGTGCATGAACAGCAGGACACCTTGAAGGCGCTGGGCTTTGATATCGCCGCGCTGTCGCCGACCACGCTGGCGGTGCGCACCGTGCCGGCCCTGCTGAAAAACGCCGACGTGCAAACGCTGGCGCGCGACGTACTGCGCGACGTGCGTGAATATGGCGGTTCGCGCGTGCTGATCGAGCGCCGCAATGAATTGCTGGGCACGCTGGCCTGCCACACCGCCGTGCGCGCCAACCGCATTCTGTCGGTGCAGGAAATGAATGCCTTGCTGCGCCAGATGGAAAGCACCGAACGGGCCGACCAGTGCAACCATGGCCGCCCGACCTGGGTGCAAGTCGAAATCAGCGCGCTCGACAAGCTGTTCCTGCGCGGCCAATAAGACCTTCTTTATGACTGAATCCAACCAACGGCCGCTGGCCGTGTCCATCATGGGCCCGACCGCCTCCGGCAAGACCGCGGCGGCGCTGGCGATTGCCGAACGCATCCCGGCGGAAATCATTTCCGTCGATTCCGCGCTGGTCTACCGGGGCATGGACATCGGCACCGCCAAACCGACGCGCGACGAACTGGCGGCCGCGCCACACCACCTGATCGACATCCTCGACCCGCTGGACGCATATTCGGTGGCGCAATTCCGCACCGACACGCTGCGCCTGGTGGGCGAGATCGCGGCACGCGGCAAGCTGCCGCTGCTGGTGGGCGGCACCATGCTGTATTTCAAGGGCCTGGCCGACGGCCTCGATGATTTGCCGGGCGCCGATCCGGCGGTGCGCGCCGCACTCGACGAAGAAGCTGCGCGCGATGGCTGGCCGGCGCTGCACGCGCGCCTGGCACTGCTGGATCCGCCCACGGCCGCGCGCTTGCAACCGAACGATGCGCAACGGGTCCAGCGCGCGCTGGAAATCATTACCCTGTCCGGCCAGCCGATGTCGGCGCTGCTGGCGCAAAAGGAAAAAACGGCCTTGCCGTTTGACGTGCTGCCGCTGGCGCTGGAGCCCAGCGATCGCAGCGTGCTGCACCAGCGCATTGCGCTGCGCTTTGACAAGATGCTGGCCGACAGCCCGCAGGGCAATTTGATCACGGAAGTCGAAGCGCTGCGCCAGCGCGGCGACCTGCACCTGGGCTTGCCGTCGATCCGCTGCGTCGGTTACCGCCAGGCCTGGGAATACCTCGATGGCACGATCGACTACGCCACCCTGCGCGAGACCGGCATCATCGCCACCCGCCAACTGTGCAAGCGCCAGCTGACGTGGCTGCGCTCGATGCCGGAGCGGGTGCAGATCGACTGCCTGCGTCCGGATGCGACGGCGGCGGTGCTGGACGCGATCCGGCAAACGGGCCGGATCGGCTAAAAGCAGAAATTACGCGGCCCGCCTTGACAGGGCGCAGCCTGAGCGTCGATAATGCTCGCCGTCTTGGTGATATAGCTCAGTTGGTTAGAGCATCGCATTCATAATGCGGGGGTCGCTGGTTCAAGTCCAGCTATCACCACCACAGATTACATAGTCCCGCTGTTGACAGCCATCGCAAGAGGCTGCATAATGCGTGGCTCTGGTGATATAGCTCAGTTGGTTAGAGCATCGCATTCATAATGCGGGGGTCGCTGGTTCAAGTCCAGCTATCACCACC
>JAIENA010000211.1 GCA_019751755.1 Burkholderiaceae bacterium
AACTACATCATTTCGCACACGGAAACCGTGTCGGACTTGCTCGAAGTGCTGGTGCTGCAACAAGAAAGCGGGCTGCTGCGCCGCACCCGCGATGGCGCCGCGCAGCTGGACCTGATGGTGATCCCGCTGTTTGAAACGATCCCCGACCTGCAACGCGCGGCCGGCATCATGGCCCGCCTGATGGCGATCCCGCTGGTGCGCCAGTTGATTACCCAGCACGGCGAGCAGCAGGAAGTCATGCTGGGCTATTCGGACTCCAACAAGGATGGCGGTTTCCTGACGTCGAACTGGGAACTGTACAAGGCCGAAGTCGCCCTGGTCGACGTGTTTGCCCAGGCCGGCGTGAAACTGCGGCTGTTCCATGGCCGGGGCGGCACGGTCGGCCGTGGTGGCGGCCCGTCGTATGAGGCGATCCTGGCCCAGCCGAAGGGGACCGTGAACGGCCAGATCCGCCTGACCGAACAGGGCGAAATCATCGCGTCGAAATTCTCGAATGCGGAGATCGGCCGCCGCAACCTGGAGTTGCTGGTGGCCGCCACGCTGGAAGCGAGCCTGCTGCCGCCGCCCACCGATGCGGCGCAAACCACGCAACTGGCCGGCTTCGAAGCCGTGATGGCGGACATTTCGGCGCGCGCTTACCGCGCCTACCGCGACCTGGTGTACGACACCCCGGGCTTCACCGATTACTTCTTTGCCGCCACGCCGATCGCGGAAATCGCGGAGCTGAACCTGGGTTCGCGTCCGGCCTCGCGCAAGGCCACGCGCCGGATTGAAGATTTACGGGCGATTCCGTGGGGCTTTTCGTGGGGCCAGTGCCGCCTGCTGTTGCCGGGCTGGTATGGCTTCGGCAGCGCGATCGGCGGCTGGGTGCGCGACAATGGCAATGCGGGCAACAACGACGAACGCCTGGCGCAACTGCGCGCCATGTACCGGCACTGGCCATTCTTTGCCACCCTGCTGTCGAACATGGACATGGTGCTGGCCAAGACCGACCTGGCGATCGCTTCGCGCTATGCCCAGCTGGTGCCGGACGAGGCACTGCGCACCCGCATCTTCAAACGCATTACGGACGAACATGCGGACACGCTGGCGTGCCTGCAGGCGATCACCGGCAACACCGACCGCCTGGCCGGCAACCCGCTGCTGGCGCGGTCAATCCAGAACCGTTTTGCCTACCTCGACCCGTTGAATCACTTGCAGGTGGAACTGATCAAGCGCCACCGCGCAGTGGCGCTTGATCCCGGCAAGGTCGATGCGCGGGTACACCGTGGCATCCACCTGTCGATCAACGGCGTGGCGGCAGGCTTGCGCAATACCGGGTAAGCGGATTACCCCATGTACAACCCGCCGTTGGCATCAATGGTGGCGCCGGTAATATAGGCGCTGCCATCGGCCACCAGGAAGGCCACCACCCGGGCGATGTCGTCCGGCGTGCCGAGCCGTCCGGCCGGAATGCCGGCAACGATCGATTGCAGCACGTCCGCCGGCACCGCCGCCACCATGGCGGTGTCGCAATAGCCCGGCGCGACGGCATTGACGGTGATGTTCTTGCGCGCATTTTCCAGCGCCAGCGCGCGTGTAAACCCCAGCACGCCCGCTTTCGCCGCCGAATAATTGCACTGGCCGGCCTGGCCCCGTTCGCCATTGACGGAACTGATGTTGACGATGCGCCCAAAGCCCCGTTCACGCATGCCGTTGATGACCTGGCGCGACATATTGAACAGGCTGCCGAGGTTGGTCAGCAGCACCGTATTCCATTGTTCGGGCGTCATCTTGTGCAATGCGGCGTCGCGCGTCACGCCGGCATTATTGACGAGCACTTCCACCGGCCCCAGGTCGCGCTCAACCGCCGCCACGCCGTCCACGCACGCTTGCCAGTCCGCCACGTCCCACTGGTACACGGCCACGCCATGTTGCCCGGCAAACGCTTGCGCCGCCTCCGCATCCTTGTGATAGACCGCCGCCACGCGATACCCGGCATCGCGCAGCGCCAGGCTGATTGCTCCGCCCAGTCCCCGGGTGCCACCTGTGACCAAAGCTGTCCTTGCCATATTGTCTCCCCTGGCGATACCAGCGCCGCAAGATTGTCATGACTACACGATGTCCCAGCATGCACCCAAGCAGACAGCGGCGCAACGGGGGCTTATTTCGCTCGTTGCTTTCCTGAGACAAATTGTAAACACGTAAAAAAGCCGCAGCCGCCCACGGCGCCCGATCATATGATCAATCAGGCGCCGCGATGGGCAGCCGCGGCCGGCGGGGATGCTACGCGTAGGTTGTGATCGTCAGTGGTGCGCGCCACCCTCCTCGCGGATCGCCCTGACTTGCGCTTCTGTGACTTTGACGGATTGACCGCCCCAGCCACCGCGCAGGAAGTTGACCAGGTCCGTCACTTCCTTGTCACTGAGTTTGCCCGCGAAGCCGGGCATGTCCTGCATCGACTCTTGCTCGCCGAAATGCTGGGCCTTGATACCGTCCAGCGTTGCGGCGATCAGGTTATGCGGGTCGGCATGACGCACCGACGTGTTGCCCTTCATGGCCACCGCCACGTGTGGCTTGCCGCCGCCTTCCAGGCCGTGGCAACCGGCACAGACGGCAATATACGTGCGCTTGCCGGCGTCGATGTCGGCCCCCGTCAGCGCCACCGGTTTCAGCGCTTGCGGCGCCAGCGGTTTATCGCCGAACAGGTACGTCGTCATCGCTTGTAAATCTTCCGGCTTCATGTGCCGGGTGCTCATGTGTACCACTTCGAACATTTCACCGGTGGCCGAGCCTTGCGGCGCCACGCCCGTGGCGAGGAAGGTTTGCATGTCTTGCGGCGTCCAGCCGGCGGCCGACAGGCCGGCCGGCGTGATGTCGGTGGCGCCGATGCGCGCCATGCGGTTACCCGTCAAGGTGCGCGACAAGTCCATCTGGCCCAGTGCGCTGCGCGGCGTATGGCATTCCGCGCAGTGCCCCAGCGTGTTGGTCAGATATTGGCCGCGCTTCCATTCGGCCGACGCGCCGGTCGAGGCATCGGTCAGCTTGTCCTGCAAGAACAGCATATTCCAGATGCCCATGCCAAAGCGCATGTTGTACGGGAACTTCAAATCCGGTTCCTTGTTCGGCACGGCGGCCGGCTTCAACTGCATGAAGTAGGCATACAGCGCGTCCGAATCTTCCCGCGTCAAGCCACGGTACGACGTGTACGGCATGGCCGGATACAGTGTCTTGCCCGGTGCCTTGCCGTCATGCAGGGCCTTGTAGAAGTCGTCGCGGCTCCAGTTGCCGATGCCATGTTCCTTGTCCGGCGTGATATTGGTGCCGTAGAACTTGCCATACGGGGACGACAGTTCGACGCCACCCGCATAGGTCGCGCCGGATGGCGTCGTGTGGCAGGCCGCGCAATCGCCGGCCTTGGCCAGGTAGCGGCCACGCTCGACCATTTCCTTGTTGTTGGCACTCGGTGCGGACGCACCTTCGCCTTTGCCGCCGCAACCGGACAGCAGCAACATGGCAGCGCCGGCCGCCGCGCTCAACGCGGTGGCCAGGTACGAAGGCTTCATCATTTGCCCTCCTTGACCAGCCCCGGCGTCGTCAGCACGACGTCCTTGACGGCCTCGTAATAGCGGACGTAACCGGTGCAGCGGCAAATATGGTGGTTCAGCGCCTGGGTGACGGTGTCTTCGACCTGGTCTTGGGCAATCGGCGCTTTTTTCAGGCGCTCGATCAGGACCGTGGCGGCCGTGACGAAACCGGGCGTGCAATAGCCGCACTGGAAGCTGAAATGCTCCATGAACTTTTGCTGGATGCTGGAGACCCCGGTGATTTCGCCTCTTTCATTACGCTGCGCATGGCCTTCGACGGTACGGATTTTCTTGCCTTCGAAGTGGTGCGCACCGGTGATGCAGGTGCGGATTTCTTCGCTGCTGCCATCGGGCTTGTCGACGATGACGGTACACGCGTGGCACACGCCCTGGCCGCAGCCGAGGCGCGAACCCGTCAGGTCGCAGTATTCATGCAGGAAGTCCACCATCATCAGCCCTTCCGGGACGGGGGTCGGGCCGACGGACTTGCCGTTGATATGTAAGGTAATGGGTTTGGTCACGATGCTCATGCCAGCACCTCCAAGATACGTTGCGGGGTAACAGGCAAATCGGTGAACCGATGGCCGATGGCGTGCGCGATGCCGTTGACAATGGCGCCAACCACCGGAATCATCACGACTTCAGCAATGCCCTTCGGGGGATCGGTGTCCGACAGCGCGGGCAGGATATCGGCGCTCTGCTTCCAGACCGCGACATCGCTTGCGCGCGGCAAGTGGTAACGGTTGAAGTTCCACGTGCCATTGCCGGGACCGTCCTCGTACAACGGCAGGTATTCAAGCAGGGCATGGCCGATGCCCATCGCCAGGCCGCCCTGCAACTGGCTGGACACCAGTTGCGGCGACAGCATATTGCCGCACTCCATGATCGAGTGGTGACTGAGCAGCTCGACCTTGCCGCTGCCTTCGCTGATGGCCAGCTCGACCAAGGTGCCGACCGCGCTGTAATACGTGACCATCGCGCCGTTACGCTGCACTGGCGGAATAGACACTTTCTTGCGGTTCAGGACGTGGTAGCCCCCTTTGGTCGATGCCTGCGCTTTTTTCGCGGCGGCGGCACCGTCGCCATAGCGCACCGACAAGCCGTCGATCGGCAGGCGGGTGGAGACGCCATTGATGTCCCAGTCGGCTTCGGTCCAGGCCCAGCGGTTGAACGCGTGCACGGCCGCGCCGGTGACCAGGCCGAGTTCGTGCGCCTTTTTCACCACCACCTCATACGGCAGCGCTTCGAGGCCATTGGCCGTCAGCTTGCCATCGACCCAGCGCGCATCTTCCACGCGGATCGTCAGTGACGCCGCCTGGCCGCCCATGTAGCCGGCACGCCAGATCGCCATCGCGGCCGGCCACAAGCCGTGCATGAAGATCACCCGCGCCGCTTCACGCGTGGTGTGGGTGTAGTAGAACGCGGAGTTGGTGGCCGAGGCCGGCGAGCAATAGGCATTCGACCAGCGCGGGTTGGCACTGAGCTTGTCCTGCTCGGACTGGCTCATAATGTACGGGTTGCCGCTGGTTTCCACCGGCAAGTCGGCCCAGTCCGTGACGGCCGTCAGGATTTCGCCGGCCGGGTAATGCAGCCACTTGGCCACCGCCACCGCTTGCGAGGTGGACATGCCGGTGCCGATTTCGGTGCCGCTGTGCCACAGGCGGATCTTGCCCTCGACGTCGATCTCAACGCGGGCAAACGAGCTTTCCGCACCGGTGCCGAAGTCTTTCTGGCAGCAGGCAAAGCCAACGCCATAGCGCTTGCCCGGATTGGCCGCTTCGAACGCGGCCTTTTTCCTGGCGCGCCCGGTCCACAGCGGATGCACCTTGGCCTGGTTCAGTACCTCGTCGACCCGCACCGCGCCGGCGGGGATCGCACCCTGCGTGTTCTTCATGCCGCTACGCAGCGCGTTTTTCAGGCGGAACTCGATCGGGTCCAGTTGCAACTGTTCGGCGAATTCATCGACCATCATTTCCGTCGCCGCCATCGCCTGCAAGGTGCCGTAACCACGGGCCGAGCCGGCATCGACCGCGCGTGACGCAATGGCCACGGCAGCGAAGTCATTCTTGGGCAGGTAGTAAATCGACTGGGCCGCCGTGGCCGCCACCATCGCCACCGATGGCGAGAAGTTGCAGCGGCCACCGCCGTTCGCTTCCAGGTAGCCGGTGAACGATTGCATCAGGCCGGTCTTGCGGTCGACGCCGATACGGTAGTCCATCTTGAACGCGTGACGTTTAATCGACGTCTGGAATTGCTCGTAGCGGTCATTGGCCAGGCGCACCGGCTTGCCGTTGCTGTACAGCGCCGTCACCAGGCCATAGAACGGGAAGTTGTAATGGTCTTTGGAGCCGTAGCCCACCGTGTAGCACGGGTGGACGAACAAATGCTTGACCGGGAACCTGGTCGCCTTCTTGAACATCTCCAGCACGCCCTCGATGACTTCCTGCGGGCCCTGGGTCGCCACCACCATGTGCAGCGCCTGCTGGTCGGCGTCGTACCAGCAGTTGGCGTTATCCGGCTCCAGCGCGGCGGTATCAACCGATTGCGTGTTGTAGGTGCGCGCCAGCACCAGCCAGTCGGCTGGCGGGTTGTCCAGCTCGGACTTGATCTGGTTGGCGAAATACATGCCCTGCTCGCCCAGTTTGCCGTGCTCGATACCGTCCGGCCAGACCGGCTGCTGCTTGCGCATCGCGCTCGGGAACACCGGCGCGTTTTTCAGGCTGGAGAATTTATCATCATCATCGGACGTGGCACCGCCCACGCGCACAAAGCGGAACGTACCCCACGGGTCGCGTTCCAGCGCCGGCACGGCGTCGCCGTAGCGGAGCACGGATTGCTGGAACTGCAGTTTGTCCTTGGCAAAACGGTAGCGGACGAAATCGTCGTAAATCAGAATCGCCACCGCGTGCCCCAGGTAATGCGCGCCCTTCCCTTCCGGCAGCAGCATGTCGGTGCCATAGAAGCCCGGGAATTCGACGCCGTCGCGCGCCAGGTCGGCGGCCGTGACAACCCGGTCCGGTTTCAGGTCATCGCCCAGCAGCGACAGGTCCAGCCCCGCGTACACGCGGTCCGTGCGCGTGGTGCGCAGGATGAAGGCGTGCGACTGCTGCTGCGGCCAATGCGGCATATCCTTGGCGCGGATATCGCGCGCGAACACTTTCGCGCCCGTGACCTTGGCCAGGGCGTCGATACGCACTTTCGCCGTGGCGCTCTTGGGATCCCAGGCGACCGGCGTCAGTATTTTTTCTTCAAACAGGGCGGCAAACGCCTTGCCCCCAAGCGGGGCGACGTAGACCGCCACACCCGCAACCATTCCCGCCTTCAGGAAATTGCGGCGTGAAAGTTCGACCTTCATTGTTAAATACTCCCATTTTCGAAAATGGACTCCCTGGCTGTACCGAATGCACGGGATGTACGAAGTGAGGGGCTTGATTGGCGGGGCTTGAACCATCGCCCCCTCATCATTTATCGCTGTCAAGAAAGTCCGGGCGGCACTTTCTCATCGGTGCAGCGTCCTGAACAGGGGCTCTAATACGTGGCCGGTACATATTTCTGTATGGCACTTATGGAACGATCTGTGCTATACATAGTCATGTCGAAAAAATAAAACTGCGGGTACAATCGTCACCCCATGATCACGCTTCCAACCTTACTTTTCGTCACAGCCGGCACCGCCCTCGCGCTCGCCTGGCGCCGCGCCGCCGGCGCCGCGCGTGACCAGGCCCGCCAACTGGCGCTCGCCCGCAACGAGGTACAGGCATTACGCCACGAGTTGGAGGTGTCGCGCGCCAAGCTAGCGGCGCTGGCCCACAGCGAAAGCCAATTGCAGCACATTGTGTCGCTGCTGCCGGTGGCGCTGTTCCAGAAAGACCCCGATTCCCGCATCATCATGATGAATCAGGCGTGCGAACAGATCTTCGGCGTCGATTTTGCCAAGCTGTCCGGCACCCAGGGCAGCGAGCATTACCCGGCCGGGCAGATGGAAAGCTTTTTGGCCGCTGACCGCGCCGCGTTTGCGTCCGGCCAGTTGCACGTGGAAGAGGAATGGGTGTGGCATGCGGGCCGGCAGGAAGACCGTCGCGTGCAAACCTACAAGCGGCCGGTGTATGACAGCGACGGCAAACCCGCCCTGCTGATCGGCATGTGCATCGACGTGACCGACCGCATGCGCGCCGACCTGGCGCTACAGGAGACCTTGCGCCAGCTGCGCCAGCTGTCCGACCACCGGGAAACCACGCGCGAAGAGGAACACCGCCGCCTGGCCCGCTATGCGCACGATGCGCTGGGCCAGAACCTGATGGCGCTGAAACTCGATGCAGACATGTTGCACGCCCGCACGGCGCGCCACCATCCGCGCCTGCACAGCCAGGCCGGCGGCGCGCTGACCACACTGGAAGCATCGATCCATGCGGTGCGCACGCTGATCAATGAACTGCACCCCAGCACGCTGGAACTGGGTTTACCGGCGGCGGTGGACTGGCTGCTCAAGCAAATGGAGCGCAATGGCGGCATCCACAGCCAGTTGCACCTGTTGCATAACGCCGAGCACGAGACCCTGCCGCCACGCGAGACCTGGGCCGTGTTCCGCATGATCCAGGTGGCGCTGGCCAATATCGCCGCCAACGCCCATGCCACGCGAGTCGACGTGACGCTGGACCTGGGGCCCGACGTGGTGCTGGTGGTAGTGGGTGACAACGGGATCGGACTGACGCCCACCAGCGAGCCCAATCGTGAGCAAAACGGCGAGCCGTTCGGCATGCTGGCGCTACGCGAGCGCGTCAGTGCGTTTGGCGGCGTCATCGTCGCCAGCAATATGCCGGGCAAAGGCACCACGTTGACGATCCGCCTGCCCGGAATGCAAAAACGGGAAGCCGCAGCTTCCCGTTTTCCCGAATCCTGTCACGCCTGAAACCCGTGATACCTCGCTGTGATGTGCCGCTGGCGGCGCATCACAGTCAGGCCAGGGATCAGTTCTGCGTCAGGAACGTTTTCAGCTTGTCCGAACGCGATGGCTGGCGCAGTTTGCTCATGGCCTTCGCTTCGATCTGGCGGATACGTTCGCGCGTCACGTCGAACTGCTTGCCCACTTCTTCCAGCGTGTGGTCGTTCGACATTTCGACGCCGTAGCGCATGCGCAGCACTTTCGCTTCGCGCGGCGTCAGCGAGTCCAGCACTTCCTTGATCACGTTGCGCATCGACGCATGCATCGCGGCGTCCAGCGGCGCCAGCGTGGTGTTGTCTTCGATGAAGTCGCCCAGCTGGGAATCGCCATCCTCGCCCATCGGCGTCTCCATGGAGATCGGCTCTTTGGCGATCTTCATGATTTCGCGGACTTTGTTTTCCGGCATTTCCATCTTGACGGCCAACGTCGCCAGGTCCGGCTCGCTGCCGGTTTCCTGCATGATCTGACGCGAGATGCGGTTCATCTTATTGATGGTCTCGATCATGTGCACCGGCACGCGGATGGTGCGGGCCATGTCGGCGATCGAACGCGTAATCGCCTGGCGGATCCACCACGTCGCATAGGTCGAGAATTTATAACCACGGCGGTATTCGAACTTGTCCACCGCTTTCAACAGGCCGATATTGCCTTCCTGGATCAGGTCCAGGAATTGCAAGCCACGGTTGATGTATTTCTTCGCGATGGAAATCACCAGACGCAAGTTGGCCACCGTCATTTCACGCTTGGCGGTACGGGCGCGCTTTTCACCGGCGGCCATCTGCTTGTTAATCTTGCGCAGGTCGGCCAGCGGCAGCGCCACGCGCGCCTGCAGGTCGATCATCTTCGATTGCAGTTCCTTCACGGCCGGCACGTTACGGCCCAGCACCGCGCTGTACGGGTAGCCGGCGTTGACTTCGCCATCGACCCAGTCCAGATCGCACTCATTGCCCGGGAATACCTTGATGAAGTGGGCGCGCGGCATGCCGCAACGGTTGACGCACAGTTCCAGCACGGCGCGCTCGATCGAACGCACTTGCTCCATCTGGCCGCGCAAGGTGTCGCACAGCTTTTCGGTGACTTTGGCGGTGAAGCGGATGCCCAGCAATTCCGAGGAAATGGTTTCCTGCGCCTTGACGTACGCTGGCGAACCATAGCCGCCGGCCGCCTTGCGCATTTTTTCGAACTGCTGTTCGATCAGCTCGAATTTTTCCAGCGCGCCTTTCTTCAGCTGCGCCAATTGCTCGGTCGAATAACCGGCCGCGCCACCGGCGGCGTCGCCGTCTTCCTCTTCCTCGACGTCGTCTTCCTCGTCGTCATCGTCGGTGCTCGCGGCTGGCGCCGGGGCCGGCGTGGAAGACGTTTCGTTCATATCAACGAAACCATCCACCACGTCGTCGACTTTCATTTCGTCCGAGGCGATCTTCTTGGCCAGCGCGATGATTTCCGCGATCGTGGTCGGGCAGGCGGAAATCGCCTGGATCATGTCCTTCAGGCCCTCTTCGATGCGCTTGGCGATTTCAATCTCGCCTTCGCGCGTCAGCAGCGCCACGGCGCCCATTTCACGCATGTACATGCGGACCGGGTCGGTGGTGCGGCCGAAGTCGGAGTCGACCGTCGACAACGCGGTGGCGGCGGCGGCTTCGACTTCATCGTCGGAAGCGGCGGCCACCACACCGTCGGTCAGCAGCAGGCTTTCCTGGTCCGGCGCGCGCTCGTAGACCGCGATCCCCATATCGTTCAGGGTCGCGATGATGCCTTCGATGGCTTCCGGATCAATGATGTTTTCCGGCAGGTGATCGTTGATCTCGGCGTACGTCAGGTAGCCGCGGTCCTTGCCCAGGTTGATCAGGTTTTTGAACTGGGTGCGGCGTTTTTCCAGCTCCTCGGCCGATGCGCCGGCCGAGCTCAGTGCGTCCAGACCCTTGGCCTTGCGCTCGCGCGCCTTCGACGCGGCCTTCAGTTCGGCGCGTTCGACGGCGTTCAGTGCCGCCACTTCATCGTTTTCCGGCGTGAATTCGCTAGGCTTGCGGCCACGGCGGCCTGGTACTTTGACGCCCGGCAACTGGTAGCCGGAGGTGTCGATCGACGCCAGTACGGCGGCATCGGTGGTCTGGCTGACGGCCGGCGCGGCGCCGGCCGGGATAATGGTCACCGGTGCCGGCTCGACCTTGGCGCGGGCAACGCGGGTTTTTGGCGCAGGCTTGACGGCGTCACCGCCCGGTGCGGCCAACGACACGGAGGTTACCACGCCGGACTTGCGTGCCAGTTTTACAACAGGGACTTCCACGGACGTTTCCGCCACCGTCGCCACGCCTTCGGCCATGGCAGGCACCGCGTTCAGTGCTTCCGGCACAACACCGGCCAGCGCCGCGTCAGCAGCGGCCACGGCCGCCAGGCGCGAACGGGTTTTCTTGACGACGGTAACTTTGCCGGCAGCCTCTTGCGCATTGTCGATGACATAAGATAAAGTGGTCTTAGGTACAGCCAGTTGCACCGTCGTGGAACGGGGGGCTTTGGCAGACAACGTGAGGGTTTTCGGCGTTTTCGTCATTCAAATATCTCTCAATGCGAGATTATGCCAACCGGTCCGGTTCCAGACCGTCAGCATGCAACATCTCGTCGGAAATTGAAAAAAGCCCGTTGCATTGATCACTATGTACGGGCTTGCTTTTATCTACTATGCAAGGCGGGAAAGATTCGCTGGTCAATGTTAGTTAAAACTTGCCGCCAGTCCTGCCGCTACAGCCAATTTTGTTTGGCGAGTCGATTATTATAACAGCGTTTTCCCACCAGCGCACATCGCCACACATGGTCATTTGCTTAAGCGAAACAACATGATGGCGGATTTTGCAATGCATCGTTGCCGACAGCATGATATGCTGGCGACCTCTTGCTTAACCTGTGAAGTCGATGAACACTAGCCTTACCCCGGAGCCGGCGGCCACTGACGCAGCCAACCAACCGGCCGCCCCAGCACAAACCGCTCGCGCATTGCTGAAGCAACTGCAGCAACAATTTCCACCATTCCGCGATTGCCTGCCGCTGTCGATCGGCATCGACAAGCAGATCCTGGCGCAACTGCCAGGCATCGATAAAAAGCTGATGCGCGCGGCACTGGGTATCCACACCGGCTCGCAACGCTACCTGCGCGTGATGGAAAAAGCCACGGTGCGTTATGACCTCGACGGCAAGTCCGGCGCTGAAGTCACGGACGAACACCGCAAGCACGCCAAGGAAGTGCTCAAAGAGCGCCTGAAGAAGGAAGCGGACCGCAAGAAAGCCGAGCGTGAAGCCGCGGCCGAAGCGGAAGCCGCCCAGCAGCGCCAGGAAAAACTGAACCTGCTGGCTGCCAAGTTCTCGAAAAAAGGCTGATGAGCGACGCCGCCGACTTGCCGGCCACCTCCGGAACGGCGCCTGATGCCGCACCGGATTTGCCGCCCTATATCGGCATCGCACTGGCCGACGCGCGACTGGTGCGCACGGCCGCCGAACTGGACGAAGCGCAGGCAGCCTTGCTGGCGGCGGATGCACTTGGATTCGACACCGAATCCAAACCCACCTTCCTCAAAGGGCAGACATCGGACGGGCCGCACCTGGTGCAGCTGTCGACCGATGCCGTCTGCTACCTGTTCCAGATCGGCGCCCAACCCTCGCCGGCCCTGCCCTTGTTAAAGCAAGTGCTGGAGTCGGAGCAGATCCTGAAAGTCGGCTTTGGATTGTCCGACGATCTCCGTCGGCTGCACGCCAAGCTCGGCATTGAGTCGCAGCGGGTGACCGACCTGTCGGTCGCCCTGCGCGGCGGGCAGCGCAACGACCTTGGCGCAAAAAGCGCCGTGGCGCGCTTTTTTGGCCAGAAGCTGCAAAAATCCAAAAAGATTTCCACCACCAACTGGGCCGCGCCGCGCCTGTCGGAACGGCAGGTGTTGTATGCGGCCGACGATGCGCAAGTCGCGTTGCGCATCTACCGCCACTGGATCGCGGCCGGCAATGCCCTGCCGCCGCAACGGGCGTCCAAACCAAAACGCAAGCCCCGGCCACCCCGTCCAGCTGCGGCACCCGACGCCGCCTGACAGGCCACGTGATGCATATGTAGAGCGGTTTTGCCGGAGGCAAAACCGCCCTGCCGATCTACGTTCCAGGTGCAATCCCCGGCTATGCCACCATCAACCGCCCCAGCGTCGCCATCGCGTCCTCCTGCACACCATTCCACGGATGCCCGTAATTCAAGCGCAGGCAATTGCGGTACTCGCGCCGGGCGGAAAACATCGGCCCCGGCGCAATGCTGATGCCGTGCTCCAGCGCGGTCCGCTGCAACGCCAGCGTATCGACGCCGGCAGCCAACTCCACCCA
>JAIENA010000376.1 GCA_019751755.1 Burkholderiaceae bacterium
CCGACTTGCCGGACGCGCTGACCGCCTTCAAGCAGGCGCTGGCCGACGGCCGCGCATGGGGGCGGGAAACCGATCCGCCAGCGGTCTAGGGGAGGGCTGTCTGCATCAGTTCAAGGCGGCGTGCACCAAGGTGGCGGCATAGTGCTATCCTGCCGGGATGGACGTCTATGCCCCGCAATCATGGCTTCCCCACGAGCGCCCGCTACTGCCGGGCTCTCCGTCCACGCCCCATCATCCCGCGCCGCGCCGCCTGGCCTACCTGCTGGTCGGCTTTATCGTGGCGTTGACGGGGGGACTGGGCAATGCGCTGGTCACCGTCAATTTGCCTTACCTGCAAGGTTCCCTGGGCGTCTACGCGGCGGAAATCGCCTGGCTGCCGGCCGCCTACGTGATGGCCAATGTATCGATGAATCTGCTGCTGGTGAAATTCCGCCAGCAATATGGCCTGCGCCTGTTTACCGAACTGTTTTTGCTGCTGTACGTGATCGCCACCGTCGCCCATTTGTTCGTGCACGGACTGGCCTCGGCGATCGCGGTGCGCGCCGCGCATGGCATGAGCGGCGCCGCGCTGACGGTGCTGGGCCTGTATTACGTGCTGCAAGCGTTCTCGAAGGAACACCGCCTCAAAGGCGTCGTTATCGGCGTCGGTTTCGCGCAGCTGGCATTGCCGCTGGCGCGGCTGTTTTCGTCGGAATTGCTGGAACTCGGCGAGTGGCGCGGCCTGTATTTCTTTGAACTGGGTATGGCGCTGCTGGCGCTGGGCTGCGTCTTGCTGTTGCCGCTGCCGCCCGGCGATCGGGTGCGCGCTTTTGAAAAACGCGATTTCGCCACCTTTGCCCTGTTCGCACCCGGCATCGCGCTGCTGTGCGCGGTGCTGGCGCTGGGACGCATCGTCTGGTGGCTGGAAGCGCCGTGGCTGGGCTGGTGCCTGGCCGGCGCCATTATTCTGGTGACGGGCGCGCTGCTGATCGAGCACCACCGCCAGTCGCCGCTGTTAAACACCCGCTGGCTCAGCACCGCCAGCATGCTGCGGCTGGCGCTGTCGGTGCTGTTGATCCGCATCGTGCAAACGGAGGCGTCGGCCACGGTCGGTTTGCTGCAATCGCTGGGCATGAACAATGACCAGATGCAAACCCTGTGGATGGTGACGCTGGCCGGCAGCGTGGCCGGCATCAGCGCCAGCGCACTGACCATTTCCCCGGCGCGCATCCAGCCGTCGCTGATGTTCGCGCTGGCGCTGATGGCGATCGGGGCGTTCATGGACAGTCGCGCCACCAGCCTGGTGCGGCCCGAACAAATGCTGGTCAGCCAGTTCCTGCTGGCGTTTGGCGGCACGTTCTTCCTCGGACCGACCTTTGTGTCGGGCTTTGGCGCGGTGATCGCGGCGCCGCGCAACCTGATCAGCTTTTCACTGATGTTTACCATTGCGCAAAATATTGGTGGCTTGCTGGGTTCCGCGCTGGTCAATTCGGTGCAGGTGGTGCGCGAAAAATACCATTCCAGCCAGCTGGTCGAGCACCTGACCTTGCTCGATCCGCAAGTGGCGGCCCGCATCCAGGGCGGCGCATCGGTACTGGCCGGTGCGCTGGGCGATCCCGCCGCGCGCAGCGCGCAGGGTGTCGCGGCGCTGGGGGCCGCCGCCACGCGCGAAGCCAATATCCTGGCCTGGAATGATGTGTTCCTGGCGATCGGCGTGGTGGCGCTGGCGACGATCGCGTGGATGCTGCTGCATTATTTGTGGAATCTCTGCACCGCCTGCCAGGCTGCGCCCGCGCCGGATGCGCAGGCGGGCATGGCCAATGTCGCCCTTAACAACTCGGGATCGTCGTGATGCGTACAACACCCTCTACCCCGGCCGCACCCGCCACCGCCCCGGCCGATGCGGCAACGTCCGCCACATCAACAACATCCGCCACCTCCGCCACCTCCGCCACGCCGCCGGCGCCATCGAGCGCCGCGCCACCGTCCGCGCCAGCCGCTTCCCCGGTTGCGCTGGCCGGCTTCCTGCTGGTGGCCATCCTCGGCGTGCTGGTGGTGTTGTATGCATGGCGGCTGCCGCCTTTTTCCACCCCCATCGTGACGACTGAAAACGCGCTGGTGCGGGGCCAGGTGACATTGATCGGCACCCAGTTGCCCGGCTATGTGACGGCCGTGAAAGTGCAGGATTTTCAGTACGTCAAAGCCGGCGATTTGCTGGTGCAGCTCGATGACCGCATCGTCGGTCAAAGGGTCGAGCAGGCGCAGGCGCAACTGGCGGCGCAGCAGGCGGCGCTGGCCAATTGGGAGCAGTCACGCCGCGCCGCCGCCGCCACCGTGGCGCTCAATGAAGCGGCGCTGGCCAATACGCAGGCGCAGGCAGTCCGCGCCGAGGCCGACCTGGCGCGGGTCGATGCGCTGGTGGCCGATGGCTCGCTGTCGGTGCGGGAACAGGATGCACAAAAAGCCGCCCGCGCGCAAAGCACGGCGGCCGTGGCGCAGGCCCGCGCCGCGCTGGAAATCGCCAAAGAGCAGGCGCAGGCCGTCACCATCAACCGGCAGTCGTTGCGGGCCGCTGTCGCCAACGCGGAGGCCGCATTGAAAGCGGCGCAGGTGGACCTCGACAATACCCGCATCACAGCGCCTACCGATGGCCAGTTGGGGCAAGTCACGGTGCGCCAGGGCGCCTATGTCAACACCGGGGCGCAGTTGATGGGACTGGTGCCGCGCCAGTTGTGGCTGGTGGCCAACCTGAAAGAAACGCAGATGAACCATGTGCGGATCGGGCAGAGCGTGACGTTCCGCGTCGATGCGCTCGATGGGGCGCAAATGACGGGGCAGGTGGAACGGATATCGCCGGCCACCGGCGCCGAATTTGCCGTGCTGCCAGCCGATAACGCGACCGGCAATTACGTCAAGATTGCGCAGCGCATTCCGGTGCGGATCCGGATTGACCAGGGGCAGGGCGAGGCGGAACGGCTGCGGCCCGGCATGTCGGTGGTGGTCAGCATTGACACGTCGTCGGTGCCGCCGGGTGCGCCGGGAGCGCGCCCATGAACCGCGCGCCGGCCCGCCTCGTCCCTATGCCGGTACTGATGCTGGCGGCGGTGCTGGCCGGCTGCGCCGCCAACGTGCCGCCGGCGCCGCCGTCCGCGCTGCAGGTGCCGGCGACATGGCGCTCCGCGAATATCGACACTGCCGCAGCCACCGTGGCGTCCACCCCGATCGACACCGGCTGGTGGCAATCCTATGGCGATCCGGCGCTGTCGGCGCTGGTCGGCCGGGCACTGGAACACAACGGCGAGGTGCGGATCGCCCAGGCCCGCGTGGCGGAATACCGGGCCCGGATGGCGCTCGCGCAATCGGCCCAACAGCCTGTGCTCAATGCCGATGGCGGTCCGGCCCGCGCCCGCGCATTGAACGCCACTGGCGCGCCGCGCACCGCCAATGCCGTGGTTGCGCAATTCCAGGCGGCCTATGAAATCGATGTCTGGGGCCGCCTGCAACAGCAAACCGATGCGGCGCAAGCCAGTTACCTGGCCGAGCAGGCTGGCCGCGATGCGGTCGCGCTGTCGATTGCCGCCACCGTGGCGGCGGGCTACCTGAACTTGCGCGGACTCGATGCGCAGCTGGAACTGGCGCGGGCCACGGTGCAGGTGCGCGAACGCTCGCGCGACCTGGCGCGCCGCCAGTTTGACGTCGGCTACAGTTCAAAACTGGAGTGGCTGCAGGCGCAATCGGAATTCCTGGCGGCCAGTGAACAGGTGCCGCAGTTGCAGCGCCAGGTGGCGGAACAGGAAAATGCACTGGCGGTGCTGGCCGGCGGCAATCCCGGCCCGATTACGCGCGGCATGGCGCTGGCGGACCTGGCGCCGCCACCAGTGGGCGCGGGCTTGCCGTCGGACTTGTTGCAACGCCGCCCCGATATGGCCCGCGCCGCCCGCACGGTGCAGGCCAGCATGGCCCAACTAGCCGCCACGCGCGACCAGTTGCTGCCCGCGTTCCGTCTCACGGTGCAGGGCGGCCTGCAATCGTCGACCCTGCACGCGTTGCTCAGCGACCCGACGCAGTTATGGAAGCTGGCCGGCGGCGTGGCCGCGCCGCTGTTCGATGGCGGCCGGGTGCAGGCGCAGACGGACGCCGCCGCCTTTGCCCGCGACCAGGCGCTGATCGCCTATGAAAACACGGCGCGCGCCGCCTTTGCCGACACCGATAACGCGCTGGGCGCGATCAGCCGCCTGCGGGAACAACTGGCCGTCAATGAGGAACGCCGCGCGCAGGCGGCGGAAACCCTGCGCATCGCGCGCAACCGTTATCGCAACGGCTACGCGCCGTACCTGGAAGAACTCGATGCGCAGCGCACCTTGTACGCCGTGGATGTGGCGCGCCTGCAATTGCAGGCGCGCCTGCTGGTGGCGACGGTGGATTTATACCGTGCGCTGGGCGGGGGATGGGGAACCTAGTGGGGCGGTTGGCGGGGCGGCGAACCGCCCCGCCGGCGTGCGTTACTGGGAAGGGGCGGCGTCGTTCGTCACCGCTTTCGGCGCATCATGCTGCGCGCCGGCCTGATGCTTGGATTTGCGCAGCATGCCCATGCAGCGTTTCATCAAATGTTCCAGGTCGTCGATGTAGGTGAACACGGCCGGCACCACCAGCAGCGACAGCAGCGTCGAGGTGATCAGACCGCCGATCACGGCGCGCGCCATTGGGGCGCGGAAGCTCGGGTCGGCGCCCCAGCCCAGCGCCAGCGGCATCATGCCGGCGCCCATCGCGATGGTGGTCATCAGGATCGGGCGCGACCGCTTGTGGCAGGCATCGACCAGCGCTTCGAAACGCGCCATGCCTTCGCGCCGCGCAATGATGGCGTAATCGACCAGCAGGATCGAGTTTTTCGTCACGATCCCCATCAGCATGATCAGGCCGATCATCGACGGCATCGACAGTGCGCTGCGCGTGATCAACAGCGCGACGAACGCGCCGCCGATCGACAGCGGCAGCGCCGCCAGGATCGTGGCCGGCTGCATGAAGTCCTGGAACAGCAGCACCAGCACGCAATAAATGCAGATCACGCCGATCAGCATGGCGAGGCCGAAGCTGGCGAACAGTGCCTGCATTTCCTGCGCGTCACCCAGTTCCGCGATGTGCACCGATGGCGGCAGCGTTTTCATTGACGGCAGCGCGCGCGCCTCGTCGTTGACTTCGCCCAGCGAGCGGCCGTTCAACTCCACTTCCAGCGTCACGTTGCGCGAACGATTGAGGCGGTTGATTTGGGCCGGACCCGATTCCATCACAATGTCGGCCACGGTGGACAGCATCACGGGACCGTTCTTGCCCGGCACCGTCAGGCGGCCGATGGCGTCCAGGTCGGCGCGCACCGCGTCCGGCAGCTTGACACGGACCGGCACCTGACGCTCCGGCAAATTCATCTTCGTCATGTCGAAGTCATAGTCGCCGGCGGTGGCCACGCGCACGGTGTCGCCAATCGCGGCCGCCGTCACACCCAGGTCCGCCGCGCGGGCGAAGTCGGGCCGCACGATGATTTCAGGACGCACCAGCGAGGCGCTGGAGTTGACATTGCCGACGCCTTTCAGGGTACGCAGTTCGCGCTCCACTTTTTGCGCCGATTCAAGCAGCGCCTGCGGGTTTTCACTTTGCAGCACCAGTTGCATCTTCACGCCGCTGTCTTGCGGACCGACGGTGAAGCGCGCGCCTGGCAGGTTATTGAGCTTGGCGCGGACTTTATCTTCCACCGCCGCCATGCTTTCCGAGCGGTCGTTGCGGTGCAGCGTGGTCAAGGTCAGCACGGCGCGGCGCGCTTCCGCCGCCGCGCCCGGCGCAAAGGAGTCGCCGGACGAGCCGCCGCCGATCGAGCTGAAGACGCTGACCACACCCTTGACGTCCATCGCCGCCAGGCGCGCCTGTTCGGCAATCGCGCGCGTCTCACTCAGGGTCGAACCCGGTGGCAGTTCCACCGTCACCATGGTCTGGCCACGGTCGGCCGGCGGTACAAAGCCGGTCGGCAACAGTGGTACCAGCATGATCGAGCCGACAAAGAAGGCGGCCGATGCGATGGCGGTGATCAAACGGTGTTGCAGGCACCATTGCATCACGCTCATGTAGCGTTTCATCAGCGGGCCATCGACTTCTTCCGCATGCGCGACCGGCTTCATCAGGTAGGCTGCCATCATCGGCGTCAGCAAGCGGGCCACCACCAGCGACGCCAGCACGGCCAGCACGGCGGTCCAGCCGAACTGCTTGAAGAACAGGCCGGGAATGCCGCCCATGAAGGCGGTCGGCAGGAACACGGCCACCAGGGCGAAGGTGGTGGCAATCACCGCCATGCCGATTTCGTCGGCCGCTTCCATCGCCGCTTCATACGGCGTTTTACCCATGCGCAGGTGGCGCGAAATGTTTTCGATTTCGACGATGGCGTCATCGACCAGCACCCCGACCACCAGCGCCAGCGACAGCAGGGTCACGGTGTTGAGGGTATAGCCGAACAGGTAAATGCCGAGGAAGGCCGGCAGCACCGACAGCGGCAGCGCGGCGGCGGCCACCAAGGTGGCGCGCCAGTCGCGCAGGAACCACCACACCACCAGCACCGCCAGCAGCGCGCCCTCATACAGCAACTCCATCGATCCTTCGAAGTTTTCATGGATCGGCGCGGCATTGTCGATCGACATGTGCAAGTCGAACGCCGGATGCGCCTTGCGCATGTCCTCGATCGCGGCCTTGACGTCGTTGGCAACCTGCGTTTCGCTGGCGCCTTTGGTGCGGAATACTTCAAACGCGACCACCGGCTTGCCATCCTGTTCGGCCACCGCGCGCAGTTCGGCCGTGGTGTCGGTGATGTGCGCCACCTGGTCCAGGCGGATATGACGCCCCTCCGGCAGCGGGATCTCGATGGCCGCCAGTTCGGCCGCGCTTTTCACGGTGCCGATGGTGCGCACCGATTGCTCGGCGCCGGAGACGTCGCCGCGCCCGCCCGGGGCTTCCCGTTGCACCAGACGCAGCTGGCGCGAGACGTCCAGCGCCGAGACCCGCAACGCCGCCATGCGGTTGTCGTCGAGTTCGACGCGGATTTCGCGCGTGGCGCCGCCGATGCGCTTGACCTGGCCGACGCCTTTGACGGTCAGCAGGCGCTTGGTCACGTCATTGTCGACGTACCAGCTCAATTCCTGCAGGTCGACCGGTTTGCCGGCCTTGCCCATCGCCGTATAGGTCAGCACCGAGCGGCCGGCCGTCGACACCTTGCTGACCACCGGGTCGCGCAGTTCGCCCGGCATGTCGGCCCGCACCTGGGCGATGGCGTCGCGGATTTCATTGACGGCGTCGGAGACGTTCTTCTCCAGGTTGAATTCCACCGTCAGGGTGGCAGCGCCGTCGAGCACCGTGGTATGGATGTTTTTCAGCCCTTGCAGCGGCGCGATCGCGTCTTCGATCTTGCGCGCCACTTCGGTTTCCAGCTGGGCCGGGGCGGCGCCCGGCAGGCTGGCGGTGACGATCACCACCGGCAACTGAATGTCGGGGAAGTCCTGCACCGGGTTGGCTTTATAGGCCAGCAAGCCTGCAAAGGTCAGCAGGAAAAACAGCATGATCGCGGGGATCGGATGCTTGATCGATAATGAGGATAAGTTCACGGGGACTCCTGATTAGCGCGGCTTGGCGGCGTTGGCCGCACTGCCTGCCGGCGCTGGCGCCGGGGCGGCTGTCACGTTGACCAGGTCGCCATCATTGAGGAAGCCGGCGCCGCTGACCACCACCGACGACGCGGCGTCGATACCCGACACGACTTCCACCTGCTCGCCGATGCGGCGGCCGGCCGTCACTTTGATGCGCGCTACTTTCTTGTCCGGATTGACCCGGAATACATAGCTAAAGCCATCGCGCACCACCACCGCCTGTTGTGGCAGGGTCAGCGCTTCGCTGTTGCCCAACTCAAAGCGACCGCTGGCAAACATGCCGGCCTTGAACGCGGCGGCCTCTTTGGCTTTGGCCGCCGGTAAGTCGACGTACACCAGCGCAAAGCGGCTTTGCGGATCGACCGTCGGCGCCACCATGCGCACCTTGCCGGTCAGTTCGGCGCCGTTGGCGGCCTTCACAACGGCAGTGCCGCCGGCGCGGATCTTTGGTAAATCGGTGGCCGTGACTTCGGCACGCCATTCGAGGCGGCCTTGGCGGATCATGCGGAACAGTTCCGTGCCGGGGCCGGCGACGGCGCCGACCGTCGCCATGCGGGCCGAAATCACGCCGCTGTCCGGCGCCGTCACTTGCGTGTACTTGAGGCGCAACTGCTGGCTCGCGACCACCGCCTTGGCCGACGCCACGCGTGCCTTGGCCATTTGTTCAGCCGTCAGATATTGGCTGATCTGTTGTGCCGACAGCGCGCCGGAACTGTCCAGCGCGCGGGCGCGCTGGGCGTTGGTAGCCGCTTCGGCGGCATTGGCTTCGGCTTCCATCAGTGCGGCCTTGGCTTGCGCCAGGTCGGCGTTCACGGCTTCGCTGGCGAACGTGGCCAGCACCTCGCCCTTGTCGACCAGGTCGCCCACATTGACTTTTACATCCGTCAGGCGCAGGCCGTTCGACTCGCTGCCAATCGACGCTTCCTGCCATGCGGTGATATTGCCGTTGGCGCCGATGGTCAGCGGCAGACGGTTGGTGGACGGCTTGGCGACCGTCACGGTCAGCGCCGCCTTGGGGCCCGACTGGGCGGCGCCCTTGTCGTCGGCCTGTGCGGAAGGCGCCAGCGCGGCGGAAAGGGCGAAGGCGGTGGCCATTAGCACCGGCAGGGGGCGCAGGCGGGTTTGCAGAGATGTCATCATGGGTCGGTTCCGTTATCGGTTGTTCGCAGTGGCGGCGCTGTGCGCGGCATTGGCGTTGTTGGCGGTGTTGGCTGCGGTGGTGGCGTCGGCATGCCAGCCGCCGCCGGCCGCGCGGTACAGCGCGACCCAGGCCGCGCTGCGTTCCTGCTGCAGCGCGATCACCGTGTTTTCCGCGGCCAGGCGCATGCGGCGCGCATCTTCCAGTTCCAGCAGGCTGGCCATGCCGTGTTTGTGGCGCTCTTCGGTGGCGCCGAAGGCGGCGCGGTAGCCGGCCAGCGCGGCTTGGGCGTCGGCGGCCCGTTCGCTGGTGGCGTTCAATGTCACCAGCGCCTGTTCCACTTCGCGCACGGCGTTGCGGATGGTGGCGCGGTAGGCCGCCACGCTGGCGTCATAGCGCGCCTGCGCCGCATCGACATTGGCGCGGCGGCGGCCCGCATCGAACACCGGCAACTGCAGCGCCAATGGGCCCACGGTCCAGGTATCGAGTTGGGTATTGTCGCCGCCGGTGCGGAAATTGGCCGCGCCGATCGAGCCCGACAGCGACAGGCGCGGATAACGCTGCGCCTGCGCACCACCGACGTCGTAACTGGCGGCGGCGACATCGCGCTCGGCGCTGTAGACGTCGGGACGCTGGCTCAACACCTGGGCCGGCAGCGCGGCGATGGCAATCGCGGGGCGCGCGCCATTGTCGGCCGGGGCTGCGCCGGCAGGTTTCACGCTGCTTGTCGTGGGCGGCGTACCGGCCACGGCACCTGCCGCCGTGCCAGCGGCGGCGGCATTGCGCACGGCGGTCGGCAGTCCGGCCTGCGCGGCGGCATAGGCGGTGCTGGCGCCATCGGCCAGGCGGGTGCGCAATTGTTCTTCAGGGATCGCGGTCAGCGCCGACAAGCCTTTGACGGCGATCTGGCAGGCGGCGCGCTGTTGGGTGGCGCGGTTGCGGCCATCGGCCGCGCTGGCGCGCGCCATGGCGGCGTCGGCGGGCGCGGCAAAACCGGCCTTGGCGCTCAGTTCCGTCAGGCGCGCCGTATGGGCGCGCGAGCCTGCATCCTGCAGCGCGACGGTCTGCAATTGTTCGCAGGCGCGCAGGCTGTAATACTGGTTGGCGGTTTCCGCCGCCACCGACACGCGCGCTTCATGCCAGCCGGCGTGGGCGCCTTCCAGCCGTGCCTGCGCGGCGCTGCGGGCCGAACGTCCGGCGCCAAACACGTCGATTTCCCATGATGCCTGCAACGCACCTTGCACTGTCGTGCCGGTTGGAATTGCCGATTGCTGGCTCATGCGCTGGGCGCTGGCGACAAAGTCGACATTGGGCGTCAGCGCGGCGCCGGCCGCCACGCGCTCGGCGCGCGATTGCGCGATGCGCGCGGATGCCTGCGCCAGTGTCGGACTAGCCGCTTGCGCCGCATCGACCAGTTGTGCCAGCAGTGGATCGCCCTGGTCGCGCCACCAGTGGGTCAAGTCCGTCACGTCGCCATTGTGGGGCAGGGCGGCCTGCCATTGCGCGGGAATCGGCGCATCGACCTTGGTCGATGGCGCTGTCAGCGAACAGCCGGCCAGCGCCAGGGCGGCGGCCAGGGCCAGCGCGCTGCGCCGGGCCGGGGCCGCCGTGGGGAGAGTTGGATTCATTCGGTGTCCTTATTGGGGGTACGGGCGGTCTTTTCCGCTTCGATCATCGCTACCGCATTGCTGGAAAATCGTTCGATCCACGGGCCGATGGCGTTCGGGCCGTCCAGCAGTTGCGGTGTGAGCGTGGTCACGACGTCGCTGGCCACCATCAGCAGCAACGCCTGCGACGCGACGCAGAAAGCCAGCTGGTGGATCGCGTCGTCCGCTGCCGCCAGGCCGAGATGGCGGCTGATGATGCGCACCAGGGCTTCATGTTCGGGCCGGATATTGTGGTCGATTTCATCAGCCCACAGGCCGGTCGGTTCCAGCATTTCACGGAACCACAGGCGGCTGCACAGCTGCGAAATGTCGCCCTCCTGCAACGGCGTCAGCATCTGAGTAAAAAAAATGTCCATCGACTGGCGCAGCGTCAGGTCGGGCTGGTCATACAGGGCGATGTTCTGGTGCGGGTCCAGCGACATGGCGGCAAAGGCTGCCCGGTACAGGCCGGCCTTGTCGCCAAAGTAATAACTGATTGCCGCCACATTGGCGCCCGCCGCCAGGGCAATTTCGCGGGTGGAGGCTTTGGCGTAACCGTGTTCGGCAAACAGGCGCATCGCGGCCAGCAGCAAGCGCTCGCGCGATTGTTCGCCATCGGAGCGCGATTTCTTGACTTTGTTGTGGTCGTTCATGTTGCCATTTAACCATAAGATTCAAACAATTGATATAAGTCAATCGGTTGTTTAATTAAATAATCCGGTGCCGGTAACATTTGCTTACCGTCGAAACATGGCAGAGGCGGTTGAGCTACCCGCCCGTGGCATAGTAGAAAGTCGTCACTCCTGCCGAGTGACTTTGGGGCAGGCGTTGGGGCTACACTGGCGCTTGCTTATCCATGGTATGCCGACTCCACGGAGGTTGAAGATGCGAGCATGGCGCAAGTTGTTACTCTTATTGTGGTTTGTGGTGGGAGCCGCGCTGGCCGAGGCACCGGAACCGCTGGAACCATTGGAGCCGCTGGACCGCACGGCCGATGAACGGGCCGCCGCGTTGCATGTGCTGAACCGGCTCGGCTATGGCCCCGCTCCCGGCGAACTCGAACTGGTGCTGCGGATCGGGCCGCAGCGCTGGATCGCCAGTCAATTGCAGCCGGCATCACTGCCGCTGCCGGAACCGCTGTCGGCCAGGCTGGCGGCGCTGACCACGGTGCAGTTGCCGGCCGGCGTCGTGCTGGGCCAGTTCCAGGCCACGCAGCAAGCCGCGCAGCAGCTGAGCAGCGGCGCCGCCGACAGCGACGACGCCAAGGCGCAACGGCGCGCGGTGCTGGCCCGCATCACGCAGGAAACCGCCGAGGCGCGTCTGCTGCGCGCCGTCGCCAGTCCGCGCCAGCTGGAAGAAGTCATGGTGGACTTCTGGTTCAACCATTTCAATGTGTTTGCCGGCAAGGGCCAGGACCGGGCGCTGGTGGCCAGCTATGAGCGCGATGCGATCCGGCCCCATGCGCTGGGCCAGTTCCGCGCGCTGCTGGGCGCCACGGCAAAACATCCGGCCATGCTGTATTACCTCGACAACTGGCTGTCAAAGGCCGGCGGCCTCAATGAAAACTATGCGCGCGAGTTGATGGAATTGCATACGCTGGGCGTTGACGGCGGCTACACGCAGCGCGATGTCACGGAACTGGCGCGCATGCTGACCGGCTGGACCTATGTGCCGCGCCGTCTGGAGCAGGACAATGAAACGTTTTATTTCGACAGCCGCCGGCATGACACGCGCATCAAGCAATGGCTGGGCCGCACGGTGACGGCGGCCGGCCAGGCCGAAGGCGAGATGGCGCTCGATGTGCTGGCCGCGCATCCGGCCACGGCGCGTCACCTGGCCTGGAAACTGGCCCAATATTTTGTGCAAGACCAGCCGCCGCCGGCACTGGTGGCGCGGCTGGCACAGCGCTTTACCGACAGCGACGGCGACATCCGCGCCGTGTTGCAGGTGCTGTTTGCCAGCGATGAATTCATGGCGCCGGCGGCGCGCCGGGCCAAGTTCAAGACCCCTTACCAGTACGTGGTGTCGGCGCTGCGGGCGGCCGGCGCGCCGCCGGACAGCACCCAGGCGGCGCTGGCCGCACTGAACCGCCTGGGCATGCCGCTGTACGGATGCCAGACGCCGGACGGCTACAAGAATACCCAGCAGGCGTGGCTCAATCCAGACGCGCTGGCGCTGCGCATCGGCTATGCGGTGCAACTGGGCAAGGACGTCGACGCGGAGGCCCTGCGCGCGGTGCTGGGTCCGGCGCTGACCCCGGTGACCTGGCAGGTGGCCGCTGCCGGTGCGCCGCGCGTGCGGGCGGCGTTATTGCTCGGCAGTCCTGATTTTATGGAGCGTTGATCATGGAACGACGTGATTTTCTGACCATGCTGGCGGCGGGCGCTGGCGCCTTGGTCCCTCTGGGCCGGTCGGCCTGGGCC
>JAIENA010000154.1 GCA_019751755.1 Burkholderiaceae bacterium
AGATGTAATGTGGACGATTCATGGCAAGGCTTTCAACGCGTCTGCGTCTCGTTGGCGGCGCCCGAACGGACGGCGGCCGGTTGCGCCGGCGTTGGCGTCGCGCCAGGCGGAGCGGCTGGCGCGGTGGCCGGTGTGGCCGCCCCCGCCATCTCTTTCGCCATTTCTTTGGCGCGGTTCTTCTTGCCGGGCTTGAACGGTTCTTCTTCCGGCGGACGGGGTGGCAATTCCGGCGGCGACATCAGGATCAGCAACTGGCTGTGGCGCTGGATGCCCGACAGCGGCTGGCACACCACGCGGCCAAACACGCCATTGGCATTGTTTTCCACTTGCGTGACGCGCGCCACGGCCAGTCCGGCCGGATAGACGCCGTCGATCCCGGACGTGATCAGGATATCGCCGACCACCACGTGGTCGGTCTGCTGCGCCGCGACAAAGCGCAACTCCAACTGGCCCGACTGGCCACGGCCATAGGCCACGCTGCGCAAGCCGCTGCGCAGCACTTGCACCGGAATCGCCTGTTCCTTGTCCGTCAACAGCGTGACTTCGGACGTGAACGGGAACACGCGCGTGACCTGCCCCACCACGCCCTGGTTGTCGATCACGGGCAAGCCTAACTGCACCCCTTGCTGGATACCTCGGTCGAGCACGATCTTGCGGCTGGAACTGTCGCGGGCGTCATACAGGATTTCGGCCAGCAACGATTTGCCGGGCACCCGTTCGCGGGCATCGAGCAATTTGCGCAACTGCGCATTTTCCGCGTTATAGAGTTGGGCTTGCTGTAACGCCTGGGCCGATGCGATTTGCTGCTGTTTTAAATCGCGCACCTGCTTTTCCAGCGAGGACAGCGATGAAAAATAATCGCCGACGCCATAGATCGCGTCGCGTGGCAACAACGCCACCATTTGCAGGGGATAAAGGACGGTAGCGACCACCTGGCGCACGGTCTTGAGCGCGTTCATGCGCGCATCGGCCAGCAGCAAGGCAATGGAAATGCACGCAAACAGCGTCATTTTGACGCGGGCGGGCGCGCCTTGTTTGAAGAGTGGCGGAGGACTATATTCCATGGCTTCCGAGATTCCGGCGCTCGCGCGCCACCGATAGGCCTGCGCACGCAGCCAGTATAAGCCGGACTGGGTGCAGCGTCAGCCTGTGCGCATGCCACTGCGGGGAAGGCGCCACGGCCTGCCCCGCAACCTTGCATCACTCGTACGAGAAGATCGAGCCCAGCTGGTCCATGCGCTCCAGCGCCATGCCGGAACCACGCACCACGCAGGTCAGCGGGTCTTCGGCCACCAGCACCGGCAGGCCGGTCTCTTCCATCAGCAGACGGTCCAGGTCGCGCAACAGTGCGCCGCCGCCGGTCAGCATCATGCCTTTTTCGGCAATGTCCGCACCCAGTTCCGGCGGGGTCTGCTCCAGCGCGTTTTTCACGGCGGAGACGATATTGTTCAGCGGGTCGGTCAGCGCTTCCAGGATTTCGTTGGACGAAATCGTAAACGAACGCGGGATACCTTCCGACAGGTTGCGGCCTTTGACTTCCATTTCCTTGACTTCGGAACCCGGGAAGGCCGAGCCGATGGCTTTCTTGATGGCTTCCGCCGTCTGTTCGCCGATCAGCATGCCGTAGTTGCGGCGGATATAGTTGACGATGGCTTCATCGAACTTGTCGCCGCCGACGCGCACGGAGCCTTTGTAGACCATGCCGCCCAGCGAAATAATGCCCACTTCCGTGGTGCCGCCGCCGATATCGACCACCATCGAGCCGGTCGCTTCCGACACCGGCAGGCCGGCGCCTATTGCGGCGGCCATCGGCTCTTCGATCAGGTACACCTGCGAAGCACCCGCGCCCAGCGCGGATTCACGGATCGCGCGGCGCTCCACCTGGGTCGAGCCGCACGGCACGCAAATGATGATGCGTGGCGACGGACGGAAGAATTTGGAATCGTGCACCATGCGGATGAATTGCTTGAGCATTTGCTCGGTGACGGTAAAGTCGGCGATCACGCCGTCTTTCATCGGGCGGATCGCCTCGATGTTGCCAGGCACCTTACCCAGCATTTGTTTTGCTTCCTTACCCACCGCCTGGATGGTCTTCTTGCCATTCGGGCCGCCTTCCTGGCGGATCGCAACAACCGACGGTTCATCCAGCACGATGCCGGAACCGCGTACATAAATCAGCGTGTTGGCAGTGCCCAAGTCAATTGCCAGATCGGAGGAAATATACCTGCGTAAAAAACCAAACATGAGTATCCTGAGGCGCGGCGCGTGCGCGTATTAACAGTTATAGGGAGTATCCGTGGATGCGGCGGCCGCCGGTGGTCGGCGCCAGCCACGCATCAACCCGGCATTCTACCTTATAATCCAGATGTTATTTACCAAAAATCCATTCTAATGTGCACCCACCCCGACGGTGAATTGCACAACAATTACTGGATTTTCCCTGCCAGATCGCAGGAATTGTAAGTTCTTTATCAATATCACAACGGCGCGCCACAGCGCGCAATCCCGCCTATGTCCCTGACACTATCCGACGTAAAACGTATTGCCAACCTGGCGCAACTGGAAATGAGCGACGACCATGCTGCCACCGCCCTGGAAGAGCTGAACGGCATCTTCTCGCTGGCCGAGCAAATGCAAGCCGTGGACACCAGTGGCGTTGCTCCTTTGAGCCATCCGCTGGCCGCCCACATGCAGGTGGCGCTGCGCCTGCGCGACGATGCGGCAACGGAGCCGAACTTGCGCGAAGACTATCAAAAAGTCGCGCCAAAAACCGAAGACGGCCTGTATCTGGTGCCCAAGGTCATTGATTAAGTTGACAACCTGGCGCCCCGCCCGCTGACGGCATCCGTACTGATGTACTGAACATCCTGATTAAATCCCATGCATAACAAAACTATTAAAGAGCTGTCGCAGCTCCTGCAGAAGAAAGAAGTGAGCGCCGTACAACTGGCGACGCATTTCCTGGACCGTATCGAACAAAGCGATCTGAATGCCTTCCTGCACGTCGACCGCGCCCTGACGCTGGCCGAAGCGGCCGACGCCGATGCGCGCATTGCGGCCGGCACCGCCACGCCGCTGACCGGCGTGCCGATTGCCCATAAAGACATTTTCGTGACGAAAAACTGGCGCTCGACGGCCGGCTCGAAAATGCTGGCCAATTACGTCAGCCCTTTCGACGCGACAGTGGTAGCGAAATTCAAGGCGGCCGGCATGGTCTCGCTGGGCAAACTCAATTGCGATGAATTCGCCATGGGCTCCGCCAATGAAAACTCGGCCTTTGGCGCGGTGAAAAACCCGTGGGATCAGAAAGCCGTTCCCGGCGGTTCGTCGGGTGGCTCCGCCGCCGCCGTGGCCGCGCGCCTGGCGCCCGGCGTCACCGGCACCGACACCGGCGGCTCGATCCGCCAGCCAGCCTCGTTCTGCGGCATCACCGGCATCAAGCCAACCTATGGCCGCGTGTCGCGCTTCGGCATGATCGCGTTTGCCTCGTCGCTGGACCAGGGTGGCCCGATGGCGCAAAGCGCCGAAGATTGCGCCCTGCTGCTGTCGGCCATGGCCGGCTTCGACGAACGCGATTCCACCAGCCTGACGCCGGAACAGGGCGGCGTGGACGAAGATTTCACGCGCGACCTGGATCAGCCGCTGACCGGCTTGCGGATCGGCGTGCCCAAAGAATACTTCGGTGAAGGCCTGGCGGCCGACGTCGAAGCCGCGGTACGCGGCGCCCTGGCCCAATATGAAAAGCTGGGCGCGACGCTGGTCGATATCTCGCTGCCGAACACCAAGCTGTCGATCCCGGCCTACTACATGATCGCCCCGGCGGAAGCGTCGTCCAACCTGTCGCGCTTTGACGGCGTGCGCTTCGGCCACCGCGCCGACGGCTACAAAGACTTGCAGGACATGTACAAAAAGACCCGTGCCGAAGGATTTGGCCCGGAAGTGCAGCGCCGCATCATGGTCGGCACCTATGTGTTGTGCCACGGCTACTACGACGCGTATTACCTGAAGGCGCAACGCATCCGCCGCCTGATCCAGCAGGATTTCGAAACCGTACTGAGCGGCCCGAACGCCGTGTGCGACGTCATCATGGGCCCGGTGGCCCCAACCGTGGCGTGGGACCTGGGCTCCAAGTCCGATCCGGTCGCCAACTACCTGGCCGATATTTATACGCTGTCGACCAGCCTGGCCGGTTTGCCGGGCATGTCGGTGCCGTGCGGCTTCGGCCAGGGCGGACGCCCGGTCGGCCTGCAAATCATCGGCAATTACTTTGCCGAAGCCAAATTGCTGAACGTGGCACACCAGTACCAACTGGCGACCGACTGGCACCAGCAAGCCCCGGCAGGTGTGTAACCCCGGCGTTTAACTTACAGCGAGAATAATATGGAATGGGAAGTCGTCATCGGTATTGAGAACCACGTGCAGCTCACTACCGAATCCAAAATTTTCAGCGGTTCACCCACCGCTTTCGGCGCCGAAGCCAACACCCAGGCCAGCCCGGTTGACCTGGCGCTGCCGGGCGTGCTGCCGGTCATGAACCGGAAAGCCGTGGACCGCGCGATCCGCTTCGGCCTGGCCGTTGGTGCCAAAATCGCACCGCAATCGATCTTTGCACGCAAGAATTACTTCTACCCGGACCTGCCAAAAGGCTATCAAATCAGCCAGTTTGAAGACCCGGTGGTGCAAGGTGGTTCCCTGACGTTTGGCTATGAAAAGGATGGCAAATTCGTCACCAAGACCGTCAACCTGACCCGCGCGCATTTGGAAGAAGATGCCGGCAAATCCTTGCATGAGGATTATCAGGGCATGTCCGGAATTGATTTGAATCGTGCCGGTACGCCTTTGCTGGAAATTGTTTCCGAGCCGGAAATGAGCAGCGCGGCGGAAGCCGTTGCTTATTGCAAGGCTTTGCACGGTCTGGTGATGTGGCTGGGCATTTGCGATGGCAATATGCAGGAAGGTTCATTCCGCTGCGATATTAACGTTTCCGTGCGTCCGAAAGGCCAAACGGAATTCGGCACCCGCTGCGAAATCAAAAACCTGAATTCGTTCCGCTTTATTGAAGAAGCGGTCCATGTCGAAGTACGCCGTCAGATTGAATTGATTGAAGATGGCGGCAAAGTGGTGCAAGCGACCCGCTTGTATGACCCGGATAAAAAAGAAACGCGTCAAATGCGCTCGAAAGAAGATGCGCAGGATTACCGCTATTTCCCGGATCCGGATTTGCCGCCACTGATGGTTTCCGATCAATGGATTGCCGACGTCAAAGCGGACATGCCGGAATTACCAGCGGTAATGCGCGATCGCTTTATCAATGAATACGCATTGCCGGAATATGACGCGCTGATCCTGACGTCGTCCAAAGGCATGGCCTTGTATTTTGAAGCCGTGGTGGCCAAAGCCGGCAAGGAAAATGCCAAAGCGGGCGCCAACTGGCTGATGGGTGATGTGTCGTCGACGCTGAACCGTGAAAACGTGGACATTAGTTCGGCGCCGGTCAAACCGGGCCAATTGGCGAATATGCTGAAGCGGATTGCCGATGGCACGATTTCCAACAAGATTGCCAAGGAAATCTTTGGCGACATGTGGACGGAAAACTCGGAGGACGAAAACCTGGTCGACGTGATTATCGACAAAAAGGGTCTGAAACAGATTTCCGATACCGGCGCACTGGAAGCGATCGTCATGGAAGTACTGGCGAATAACGCGAAATCGGTTGAGCAATATCGTGCCGGCAAGGAAGCCGCCATTAACGCCTTGATCGGCCAGGCCATGAAAGCGTCGAAAGGCAAAGCCAATCCAGCCCAGTTGACGGAACTGCTGAAACAGAAATTGGCCGAAGGCTGATTTTCAATTCACCATTGCCAATGAACGGCGCCTGCGGGCGCCGTTTTTTTCGTCTTCAGCACCAGAATGTAGCTTGATCACGCCAGTTATTGGCATAAAACCCGGGGATTTGATCGCTTTCCGCGTTTCGACGGCGTAAAAAAGGCGGCTTTATCAAAGCCGCCTGACGTGTTTTAAATCAGGGGAATTAAGTGGCGATGCGCGGTTGCATCCAGCCCAGGATATCGGCGAAGATCTCCGCACGATTGGTCTCGTTGAAATTCTCGTGGTAATTCAGCGCCTCAAAACGATAGCGCAGTAAATCGCTTGCGATCGTCTTGAGCATGGTTTCCGCAGCCTGGCTATCGGCCAATTGATCATCACCGGCCACCACCGCATATAAAGGCCATCGCCACGCTGGCATGTTCGACGCCAGGCCTTTTTGCGCCTCGCTGAGGGCGTGACCAAAGCGTACGGTTAACTCGGAAGCGCGGACCGCATCGTGTTCATCGGCATGGTGGCGCGCGGTAATGGCGGCATCATGCGTTAATACATCGGTGAATGATGCCAAAGGGACTTTCATAGTCGGTACCAACTTGGCCAGCACACCCGACATTTTCTGCAATACCGGCGATATTTTCACGGCATTCACATAATACGGCGAAGACAAAATAAAACCTTTAACGTTCTCGTCACTGCGTTTTAAGCGTTCCAGGCCGAATTTCGTGGCAATCAGCCCGCCCATGGAATGGCCCATGATAAAAATAGGCAAATCTGGATAATTCTTTTTCACCCATTGCAAGAATAACTCGGCATCATCCAGGAAAATATTGAAGTCGGGAATATCTGCACGGCGTTTACCATCGTGACCGCACTGATCAAAACCAACCAGTGCGATACCGTGGCTACGGAAATATAAACCCGCCATCACATAATCGCCGGCATGGGCCAGGGCGCCATGGAAGGCCATAATCACCGCGCGGGGTTGGGAAGGCTCCCAGATATGGATCGTCCGCTCGCCGCCATCGCGCCCTTTAAAGCGGGCCAAGCGGTCTTCGGAAAATCGCAGACGGCTCATGAGGTGATACTGAGGGTAATCCCCATATCAATCAGCAGATTCAATTCAGCCAAGGAAAAATCAAGAGAAGGGATACCGGCAGCGGCTGCGCCAGCGGTATAGGCAATCCGCAATTCAGCGGCAATCGGGGGGGCATTAAAATCAATCCCGCGCGCCTGGCATTCCGTCAAAAAGCCGTGAACCAGTTTAATCAGGATGTTCGGATCGGGTTCCGCCGCCAGGTTGACATAAAAGCCCGAATCAATGCGGACGCGGCCGTCGGGCCGGACATCGCCTTTTTTCCAGTCACCATCCGGCTCGACCGGCAAGCCATCCCGGACATCAGCCAGCGCCGCGTCATCACCGTACACTTTTAGCGTTGCAATGTTCATTGTTGCTCCATTTTTAATATTTCAAAAAAGCAAAACAAGTCTACACCAGCCAGCTGCCAGCGGCGCGCCACCGCGGTGCCCCGGTAGCGCACCGTGGGATTTACACTACGCCATACTGACTACGGTAAGCCGCGACCTTTTCTTTATATTCCAGCAAAGAAGGATCGGCTGCCGCGCCCGACAGGTAAGTAAACAAGTCGTCCAGGTTGCCGATCGAAATCACCGGGATGCCGTAATTTTTCGTCACTTCCTGCACCGCCGACAAGTCCGACATGACGCCATCCTTGGCGCCACGTTCCATGCGGTCCAGCGCGATCAGTACGGCGCAGGGTTCGGCGCCGGCGGCGCGGATCATCTCCACCGATTCGCGTACCGAAGTGCCGGCGGAAATCACGTCATCAATGATGACAACCTTGCCCTGCAGCTTGGCGCCGACGATCGTGCCGCCTTCGCCGTGGTCCTTGGCTTCCTTGCGGTTGAAGGCAAACGACGTGTTGCGGCCTTTGCCGGACAGCGCCACGGCGGTGGCCGATGCCAGGGTGATGCCTTTGTAGGCGGGGCCGAACAGCATGTCGAACTCGATGCCGGAGTCGAGCAGCGTCTGGGCATAGAACTGCGCCAGTTGCGCCAGGGTGGCGCCGTCGTGGAACAGGCCCGCATTGAAGAAGTACGGCGATGGGCGGCCCGCCTTGGTGGTGAATTCACCAAAGCGCAACACTCCCGTCGCCACGGAAAACGCGATAAACTCTTGCCGTAAATTTTTCACAGATGCCTCTTAATATAGTAAGTGCCTGTATTTTAATCCGCAGGCATGCCCTGTGTCCCCTTCCCTTTTTGAATCTTCACCATGCCAAAAATCATTTCCGCGAACTTGAACGGGATCCGTTCCGCATCCAAAAAAGGCTTTTTCACGTGGATGGCGGCTCAGGATGCCGATTTCGTCTGCGTCCAGGAGCTCAAGGCGCAAGCCGATGACATGACGGAAGAATTCCGCAATCCGGGCGGCTACCACGGCCATTTCCACTATGCGGAAAAGAAAGGCTATTCGGGAACGGGCGTCTACAGCAAGATCGCGCCCGATGCCGTGATGATCGGCTTTGGCAATGAGGAATTCGATGCGGAAGGCCGCTATGTGCGTTGCGACTTCGGTCCCCTGACGGTGATTTCCGTGTATTGCCCGTCGGGCTCGTCCGGCCCGGAACGCCAGGAAGCCAAATTCCGCTTTATGGCCGCGTTCATCGTGCATTTGCAGCAATTGCACGCCGAAGGGCGTGAAGTGGTGATTTGCGGCGACTGGAACATCGCCCACAAGGAAATCGACCTGAAGAACTGGAAGGGCAACAAGAAGAATTCCGGCTTCTTGCCGGAAGAACGCGAATGGCTGACCCGCGTGTTCGATGAGGTCGGTTTTGTCGACGTGCACCGCGGCCTCGACCCGCGCGAAGAACAATATACGTGGTGGAGCAACCGTGGCCAGGCCTATGCCAAGAACGTCGGCTGGCGTATCGATTATCACGTCGCCACCCCGGGCATCGCCGGCCAGGCGCACCAGGTCGCCATTTATAAAGAGGAACGCTTCTCCGACCATGCGCCCCTGATCATTGAGTATCACCCCTTGATGGCCGCATAACGCACACATACTACACACATCACCCTGCCGCCCTTTTGGGGGCGGCTTTTTGTTTGTACACTGGATGCACGCGTGTTTGCTGGTAGTGAAAAAAGTGAAATGTTGGTTTCCTTTATGCAAACTTTCGCGCTTCTTTGATACTATACCGTACCGCCTTTGTCCCTTCCGAGTTGACCATGAATGTATCGACCGCGCTGACCCCAATTTCCGCCACGCATTTGAACAGTTCCAGCTCGGCCAGTGCCCAGCTGGTTCTCACCTTCAATGACGACATCCTGACCGGCGCCGGCGCGATCACCATCAGCGATGGTGCGACGCAAACTTATATCGGCAAGGACGGGACCTTGCGTACCCGCCTGATCGGCGCCACCGATACCCGCACCATCGACATCACGGATACGTCAAAAGTCTCGATTTCCGGCAATACGGTCACGATCACCCTCGATTCGAACTTGTCCGCCGGTAAACACTACAGCGTGCAAATGGCCCAGGGGGTCTTGCTGGATGAAAACGGCAACCCCTTCGCGGGACTGGCCGACACCTCGAAGCTGCCCTTCGCCGTCGCCGCCAAACCGGTCCCGGCCGCCGTCATCGACAGCGCTTTGGCGTTCCAGGATGACACTGGCAGCAGCGCCACCGACTTCATCACCAAGACAGCGCTGCAAGGGGTCAGCGGCAAATTTAGCGGCGTCCTGGCGAGCGGCGACTTTATTGAAGTCTCGCTGGACAATGGCGGCACCTGGCTGATGGCGACAGTGGACAAGGACAGCTGGCATGTGGAAGCCTCGTTGACCGGCAGCAGCACCATCGTTGCCCGCGTCAGCAACGCCGAAGGTGGCCACTCGACGGCAGTGCGCCAGGCGTACACCTTCGACAATCAAGCCCCGGCCGTGGAATCGATCACCCTGTCGGACGCCGACTTTGTGGCGGGCGAAACCGCCGTCGTCACCCTCACGTTCACGGAAACCGTGACCGGGCTGGACTTGGCCGACTTCGCCGTGAGCGGCGGCGTCCTGTCAAACCTGGTCAACACCGGCGATGGCAAAACCTGGACCGCGACGCTGACGCCGACCATCAACGTTGCCAACGGCGTCGGCCAGATCGCGCTGCTCGCCGACGGCGTCGCCGACGTGGCCGGCAACAGCGGTCCGGCCAGCGCGGCCCAGGTGTCCTTCACTTACAGCACGGTGCCCAATGCGCCGGCCGCCATCGTGACGTCCGCCAGCATGACGGACTCCGGCGCCAGCAGCAGCGATTTCATTACCAATGCCACCACGCAAACCATCACGGGCCAGTATGCCGGCACGCTGGCCGCCGATGAATATATCGAAGTGTCGCTGGACGGCGGAACCACCTACGTCAGGGCCACGGCGTCGGCCGGCAACTGGAGCATTCCATCGACCACGATCAGCGCCAGCGATACGCTGAAAGCGCGCGTGACCAACGGCTATACCTACAGCAACCCGCTGGTCGAAGCCTACACGCTGGACCAGGCCGCCCCCACCGTAGGCGTCACCTTGGCCGACAGCACGCTCGCCCTCGGCGAAACGTCGCTGGTGACGTTCACGTTCAACGAAGCGGTGGCGAATTTTTCCAACCAGGACATCACCGTGTCGGGCGGCACACTGTCGCCTGTCAGCTCGGCCGATGGCGGCACGACATGGACCGCGACCTTCACGCCATCGACCGCGACGCTGGCCTCCACCAATGCCATCACCGTCAACAAAACCGGGCTGACCGACCTTGCCGGCAATGCCGGCGCCGGCAACACCAGTTCGGCCAATTATGTGGTCGACACGGTACGTCCCACCGTCAGCGGCATCAGCGTGGCGGACACCGCGCTGACCGCGGGGGAAACCACCACGGTGACGTTCACCTTCAGCGAGGCGGTGACGGGCTTGAGCATGGCGGACATCACGGTCGCCAACGGCACCTTGTCGGCGCTGGCGTCGTCCGACGGCGGCCTGACCTGGACCGCGACGCTGACCCCGGCCTCTGCCGTCGAAGATACCAGCAACCTCATCACCCTGGACCATGCCGGCTTCGCCGATAGCGCCGGCAATGCCGGCAGCGGCAGCACCTCGTCCACCAATTACACGGTCGACACCAAGCGCCCGACCGCGACCATCAGCATGGCCGACGCCACACTGACCGCCGGCGAAACCACCAGCGTGACCATCACGTTCAGTGAAGCGGTGACTGGCCTGACCAGCGCCGACTTCACACTCGGCAACGGCACGCTGTCGACGCCAACCACGGCCGACAACGGCGTGACCTGGAACGCGACCTTCACGCCGTCGGCCAGCGTCGATGCGACGTCCAACATCATCGTCTTGAACAATGCCGGCGTGGCCGATACGGTCGGCAATGCCGGTAGCGGCACCACCTCCTCCGGCAACTACATCGTCGCCACCACGCGCCCGAGCGCCAGCGCGATCACCGTCGCCGACACCGCGCTGAAAGCGGGCGAGACGGCCACCGTCACCATCACGTTCGCGGAAGCCGTCAGCGGCCTGACGGCGGCCGACTTCAGCGTCGCCAACGGCACCTTGTCGGAACCGGTCTCGTCCGACAACGGCCTGACCTGGACCGCCACGCTGACTCCGGCGTCCGCCATCGAAGACACGACCAACCTGATCACGCTCGATAACACGGGCGTCACCGACAGCGACGGCAATGCCGGCAGCGGCAGCACCAGTTCGGCCAACTATACGGTCGACACGGTACGCCCGCTGACGTCGTCCATCAGCCTGGCGGACAGCACCTTGAGCGCCGGTGAAACCACCGTGGTGACGTTTGCGTTCAGCGAAGCGGTGACGGGATTGACGGCGGCCGCCGTGACCGTTGCCAACGGCGCCTTGTCGACGCCGGTGTCGTCCGATGGCGGCCTGACCTGGACCGCCACCTTGACGCCCACCGCGTCCGTCGATGACAGCAGCAACCTCCTGACGCTGGACAATAGCGCCATCACCGACAGTGCCGGCAATGCCGGCACTGGCACCACCTCGTCCGCCAATTACACGGTGGCCACCGTGCGTCCGACCGCCACCATCAACGTGGCCGACGACAAGCTGACCGCCGGCGAAACCGCCACCGTGACCATCACGTTCAGTGAAGCGGTGAGCGGCCTGACCAGCGACGACTTCACGGTCGGCAAGGGGTCGCTGTCGACCCCGACCACGTCCGACAACGGCGTGACCTGGACCGCGACCTTCACGCCGCCGGTCAACTTCGATGACGAGGCCAATGTCATCGTGTTGGACAATACCGGCGTGACCGATGCGTCCGGCAATACCGGCAGCGGCACCACATCCTCCAACTTTCACATGCTCGCCACCCGGCGCCCGACGGTCGAATCGCTGACCGTCTCCGACACCGCGCTGAAAGTCGGCGACACCGCCACCGTCACCATCACGTTCTCGGAAGCGGTCAGCGGCTTGACGGCGGCCGACTTCAGCGTCGCCAACGGTACCTTGTCGGAACCGGTCTCGAGCAACAACGGCCTGACCTGGACCGCCACGCTGACCCCGACGGACGCCATCGAAGACAGCACCAACACCATCACGCTCAATCACGCGGGCGTCACCGACAATGACGGCAACGTCGGCAGCGGCAGTACCAGTTCAGCCAACTATACGGTCGACACGGTGCGCCCACTGACGTCGTCCATCAGCCTGGCGGACAGCACCTTGAGCGCCGGTGAAACCACCACCGTGACGTTCACGTTCAGTGAAGCCGTCACCGACTTGACGGCCGCTGATGTGACGGTGGCCAATGGCGCCTTGTCGGCGCCGGTGTCGTCCGATGGCGGCCTGACCTGGACCGCCACCTTGACGCCGACGGCGTCGGTGGAAGACAGCAGCAACGTCATCACGCTCGACAACACCGGCATCGCCGATGCCGCCGGCAATGCCGGCAGCGGCACCACCTCGTCCGCCAATTACACGCTCGACACCAAACGCCCGACCGCCACCATCAGCGTGGCCGACGCCAAGCTGACCGCCGGCGAAACCACCACCGTGACCATCACATTCAGTGAAGCGGTAAGCGGCCTGA
>JAIENA010000172.1 GCA_019751755.1 Burkholderiaceae bacterium
GACCGCTTCCCGCGACCACCACAGCAGCCTACAATGCACCACCAAATGCCACCGGCCAACCCGACCACCGAGCCCCCGCCATGCCCCTCGAAGACCTGCCCCACGAAGCCCTCACACGCGCCGCCGACCTGATCGCCGATGCCGACGCCCTCATCATCACCGCCGGCGCCGGCATGGGCGTCGATTCCGGCTTGCCCGATTTCCGTGGCAACGAAGGCTTCTGGAACGCCTATCCCGCACTGGGCCGGGCGCGCATGGCCTTCGCCAGCGTGGCGTCGCCGTACACATTCCGCGACGATCCGCAACTGGCCTGGGGCTTTTATGGCCACCGACTGGCGCTCTACCGCGCCACCGAGCCACATGCGGGCTTTGCGCTGCTGCGCACCTGGGGCGCGAACATGGAACACGGGCTCGGGGTCTTCACCAGCAACGTCGATGGCCAGTTCCAGCGGGCCGGGTTCGATCCGCAACGCATCGTCGAATGCCACGGCTCGATCCATCATTTGCAGTGCATGACGCCCTGTACCAGCGCCATCTGGCCAGCCGATGGCTTCCTGCCGGAAGTCGACGCCGAGGCGTGCCGGCTGACCAATGCCGCGCCGCGCTGCCCCCATTGCGGCGGGTTGGCGCGGCCGAATATTTTGATGTTTGGCGATGGCCAATGGCTGGAACAGCGCGCCGACGCGCAGCAGGAACGCCTGCTGCGCTGGCTGGCCAAGGCGCGCAAGCCGGTGGTGGTGGAACTGGGCGCCGGCACGGCGATTCCGTCGGTGCGGCATTTCGGCCAACGCGTGGTACACGGCGGCGGGCGCCTGGTGCGCATCAATCCGCGCGAAGCGGCAGTGGCGGACGCACGCGATTGCGGCATCGCGCTGGGCGCGCTGGCGGGGCTGCGGGCGATTGATGCGCTGCTGCACCCGCGAGCCGGTTAAGCGTGCCAGCTAAACGATTTTCACCACCAGCGGCGTCAGGCCGGTAATTTCCCCGACCAGCGTCTGGCCGCGCTGCACCGCGCCCACGCCTTCGGGCGTGCCGCTGAATACCAGGTCGCCCGGCTGCAATTCCCACAGCGTCGACAGGTTGGCGATGGTTTCCGACAACGACCAGATCAGGTGGGCGATGCTGCTCGACTGGCGCACCTGGCCGTCGACGGACAGCGCGATGGACGCCTGCTCGATGCCCGGCACGTCTTGCGCGCGGTGGATCAGGCCTATCGGCGCCGAATAATCAAACGCCTTGCCCACTTCCCACGGGCGGCCCGCGTCCTTCATCTGCCCCTGCAAATCGCGCCGGGTCATATCAAAACCTACCGCATAACCATAAATATGCTCGCGTGCCCGCTCCACCGGGATATCGCGCCCGCCCTTGCCGATCGCCACCACCAGCTCGCACTCGTAGTGGTAATTCGACGTTTGCGGCGGGTACGGCAGCTCCGTCAGCATGCCCGGCTTGGCCGGCACAATGGCCGCATCGTCACCCGGTTTGCAAAAGAAGAATGGCGGTTCGCGGTCCGGGTCGGAACCCATTTCGCGCGCATGACCGGCGTAGTTGCGGCCGACGCAATACACGCGCCGTACCGGGAATTGCGCATCGGCGCCCGCGACCGGCAGGCCGACCACGTCACGCACAGGAAAAACATAGCTCGAACTCATGGACACTCCTCGGTCAGGAAAACAGCATGGCCCGCAAGGCATTGCGAACCGAAGCAACGACGGCCGGCAGGGGCGCGCCGGGATTATGAATGGCGCGCACATGCAAACCATGGAAGAGCGCAATCACGGCTTCCATCAAGCCGTCCACCACGTCATCGCTGGCATCGAGCTGGTGACGCGCACGCGCGGCTTTCAACAAATTACGGAAGTCGCTGCGCGAACGCAGGTCGGCATCGCGCACCACGGCGGCAATCGCGGGATTGCGCGACGCTTCGGCCCAGATTTCCAGCTGCAATGCGATGCGGTCCGATTCAACATGCTCGGACACGCTACCTTCGGCGTCGTCCACCATTTCTTTCAAAGGGTCGGCGCGCTGTGCCAGGTCGCGCAGGATGGCCGATACCCGCTCCACGTTTTGCTCGACAAAGGCGGCAATGATGGCGTCCTTGCTGTCGAAGTAATTGTAGATATGGCCAGCGCTCATGCCGGCGGCTTTCGAGATTTCAGACATGCTGGCGCCATGGAAACCACTGCGCTTGAAGCACGTGGCGGCGGCATCGAGCACCTGCTGGCGGCGCAATTGAGCGCGGTCAGGGTCGTTATGTCTTTTTTCGTTGTTACTCATGCAAGCGTGCCCTTTCTTGCCTGTACTGTGGACAAGACAGCACGTTTTGTCAATTTCGGCCGGTCTCGCACGTTTTTTTGAGATACCATAAAAACAAGTTAGTTCTATGCGAGGAGGCCGCACTGATGATCGCCAAGACCGCAGTTGCAAGCAACGTTGCAACCTTACCCGCCATCACGCTACGCCCGGCCATCGCGGCCGACCAGCCCTTTCTGCAACAGCTGTATGCCAGCACCCGTCCGCCGTCGCACCTGCGCGGCTGCGACAGCGAAGCCGAAGCGTTGCTGATGCGGACGCAATGCCTGGCCCAGCAAACCTGCTGGAGCCGCCATTTCCCCGGCGCCGACATCACCATTATCGTCGAACACGAGCAGCCCATCGGCCGCCTGCATGTGCATTTCAGTGAACATGAAATGCGACTGATCGACCTGAGCCTGCTGCCCGGATACCGTGGACGCGGCATCGGCAAGGGTTTGCTGCGGGGCCTGCAGGCGCATGGTGCGCGCTTACGTTTGCCGGTGCGTCTGCAGGTCACGCTGGGCAACCCGGCCCAGCGCCTGTGCCAGCGCTGCGATTTCCAGTTTATCGGCATCAATGGCGGCCACGCGGTGCTGGAATGGAAGCCTGATGAAGGTGGCTAAGGCAAGGTGGCAGCCTTGGCCGCCGCATCAGGCCACCATGCCGCCGTGGCAGCGGTGAGAGCAGCGATCGCGGTGATCGTGGTGACAGCGATGACACCGGCGGCGCTTACTGCGCGCCGCCGCCCAGCACTTTGTACAGCGCCACCTGGTTCGACGCCTTGGCCTGCCGCGCGCTGATCATCGCCTGCTGCGCCGCATACAGCGCACGCTGCGACACCAGCGCATTCAGGTACGATTCGCTGCCCTGGCTGTAGCGCGCCTGGTGGATGCGGAAGCTCTTTTGCGCCGCATCGACCAGCGCCGCCTGTGACGACAGCCGCTCGTCGAGCGTGCCGCGCTGCGCCAGCGCATCGGCCACTTCGCGGAAGGCCGACTGCACGGCTTTTTCGTAGCGCGCCAACGCGATATCGCGCTCGGCCTGCGCCACACCCAAGGTGGCGCGGTTGGCGCCGCCGTCAAAAATCGGCAGGCGCACCGACGGCATGAAACTCCACGTGCCCGTCCCCGCCTTGAACAGCGACGACAAGTCGCCGCTGGCGGTGCCGGCGGCGGCCGTCAGTGAAATGCTGGGGAAGAACGCCGCCCGTGCCGCACCGATGTTGGCATTGGCCGCCAGCAAGGTGCGCTCGGCCGCCAGCACATCCGGACGACGCGCCAGCACCTCGGACGGCACGCCCGGGGGCAACTCGCGCACCGCCGCGACGGTGGCAAGCGTATCCGGAGCCTGCGCCACCACCACCGGAGCGGACGCCGCAAGACCCGCGCCGGCCACGCCGGCCGCCGATCGCGGTGCCAGAAGTGGTGCCAGCAGTGACGCCGGCAGCGGCGCCCCCACCAGCAACACCAGCGCGTTTTCATCGGCCGCCACCTGCGCCGTATACACCGCCACGTCATTGCGCGCCGCTTCCACGCTGGTGCGCGCTTCATGCATATCGAGCCCGGACGTGGCGCCCGCGTCGAAACGGCGCTGACTCAGTGCATAGGTGATCTGCTGGCTTTTCAGCGTCTCGGACGCCAGCAGCAAGCGCTCACGGTCGGCCTGCAACGCCAGCCAGGCATTGGCCACTTCGGCCACCAGCGTCATTTGCTGCGCGCGGCGCGCTTCTTCGGTGCCAAGGTATTGCTGCAGCGCCGCCTCCGACAGGCTGCGCACCTTGCCAAAGAAATCGAGTTCATACGCCACATTGAGATTGGCGTTGAACTGGCGGCTGGTCGCACCGTTGGCATGCTGCGCGGCCTGGCCGCCCGAGGCGGACACCGACGGAAGCTGCGCGGCGCGCTCGATGCCATATTGGGCGCGGGCTTTTTCAATGTTCAGCGCCGACACGCGCAAGTCGCGGTTGTTGGCCAGCGCCAGCGCGATCACCTCGCGCAGGCGCGCATCGGCAAAGTAGTCGCGCCACGCCACGTCATGGGCCGCCACGTCATGAGCCGCCCCGACACCGGCGGCCACCGGCGCCACGGAATAGGCATCGCCCTGCGGCCAGTGAGGTGTCACCGGCGCGGCCGGACGCTGATACACCGGCGCCAGGCTGCAGGCCGACAGCAGCGCCAGCGCGGCCAAAGAAATCAAGCTTCGTTTCATTATTACACTCCTGTCGCTTCTGCGGCGTTTGCAGCATTGGCCACTACGGCACGTTGGGCAAACCAGCCGCGCACCAGCACAAAGAACACCGGCACAAAGAAAATACCAAGGAAGGTCGCCGTCAGCATGCCGCCCAGTACGCCGACGCCAATCGCATTCTGGCTGCCGGAACCGGCGCCACTGGCCAGCGCCAGCGGCAGCACGCCAAGGCCGAAGGCGATCGACGTCATCAGGATCGGCCGCAAACGCAGGCGCACCGCCTGCAACGTCGCTTCCTTCAGCGCCATGCCCTGCTCCTGCAATTCCTTGGCGAATTCCACGATCAGGATCGCATTCTTGGCCGCCAGCCCCACCACCGTCAGCAGGCCAACCTGGAAATACACGTCGTTCGACAAATTAAAGCCCCAGGTCGCCAGCACCGTGCCGATGACACCCAGCGGTACCACCAGCAGCACGGAAAACGGCACCGACCAGCTTTCATACAGCGCGGCCAGGCACAGGAACACCATCAGGATCGACAGCGTGTACAGCACCGGCGTCTGCGAACCGGAGTCGCGCTCTTCGATCGACAAGCCGGTCCATTCAAAACCGATCCCGGCCGGCAGCTGGGCCGCCAGCTGTTCCATTTCCGCCATGGCGGCGCCGGAACTGACACCCGGCGCGGGCATGCCCAGCACTTCCACCGACGGCACGCCGTTATAGCGCTCCAGCCGGGGCGACGCATAGACCCACTGGCCGCTGGCAAACGCCGAGAACGGCACCATCTCGCCCTGCGCATTGCGGACAAACCATTTATTTAAATCTTCCGGCGCCATGCGTGAATCCGGCTGGCCCTGCATGAACACTTTCTTGACGCGGCCACGGTCCACGAAATCGTTGACGTAGGCACTGCCCCAGCCGGTCGACAGCACGCGGTTCACATCGGCAATCGACAGACCCAGCGCGCCAGCTTTTTGCTGGTCGATGGTGATCTTGTATTGCGGTGTATCTTCCTGGCCGTTCGGGCGCACGCCCATCAGCAGCGGGCTTTTCGACGCCATGCCCAGCAACTGGTTACGCGCCGCCATCAAGCGCTCATGGCCGACGCCGCCCTGGTCCTGCAACTGCAAATCCCAGCCACCGGCATTGCCCAGCTCCAGGACAGCGGGCGGCGTGAACGCAAACACCATGGCGTCACGGATCTGAGAGAAAGCGCCCATCGCGCGCCCCGCCACGGCTTTCGCGCGGTTGCCGGCGCCCGGACGTTCCGCCCAGTCTTTCAGGCGCACGAAGGCAATCCCCGTGTTCTGGCCATTACCGCCAAAACTAAAACCGGCCACCGTGAAAATCGACGCCACATTGGCTTGCTCGCTCTGCAGGAAGTGCTGCTCGACCTGCTCGATGACTTTCAGGGTGCGCTGCTGCGTGGCGCCGGCCGGCAACTGCACCTGGGCAAACAGCACGCCCTGGTCTTCTTCCGGCAGGAACGACGTCGGCAGGCGCACGAACAACACGGCCAGCACCGCCACCAGCACCGCATACAGCGCCATCGAACGGCCGCCACGGCGGATCATGGCGCCGACCCAACCCTGGTAACGGCTGCTGCCGCGCTCAAAGCTGCGGTTGAACCAGCCGAAGAAGCCCGTGGTCGGCGCATGATGGCTGGCCTTCAGGAACGTCGCGCACAGCGCTGGTGTAAACACCATTGCCACCAGCACCGATAAACTCATGGCGGCCACGATGGTGACGGCGAACTGGCGGTAAATCACGCCGGTGGAGCCGCCAAAGAAGGCCATCGGCACAAACACGGCCGACAACACCAGGGCGATGCCGACCAGCGCGCCGGTGATCTGGCCCATCGATTTCAGGGTCGCTTCCTTCGGCGACAAGCGCTCTTCGGTCATCACGCGCTCGACGTTTTCCACCACCACGATGGCGTCATCGACCAGCAAGCCGATCGCCAGCACCATGGCAAACATGGTCAGCGTGTTAATCGAATAGCCGAGCGCGGACAGCACGCCGAAGGTACCCAGCAACACCACCGGCACCGCCATGGTGGGGATCAATGTGGCGCGGAAGTTTTGCAGGAACAGATACATCACCAGGAACACCAGCACCACCGCTTCGAGCAGGGTTTTCACCACTTCCTCGATCGACAGCTGGACGAACGGCGTGGTGTCAAACGCCACCTGCGCGCTCATCCCGGCCGGGAATTGCTTGCTCAACTGGTCGATCTTGTGGCGCACCGCCTGCGCGGTGTCAAGCGCATTGGCGCCGGTCGCCAGCTTGATGGCGACACCGGTGGCGGCGTTGCCATTGAAGCGCGCCACCGTGTTGTAGTTTTCGCTGCCCAGCTCCATGCGGGCCACGTCGCGCAAATGCACGCTGGCGCCGCCACTGGTGGTCTTCAGCAGGATCGCGCCGAACTGCTCCGGCGTCTGCAGGCGGCTTTGCGCCGACACCGTCGCATTCAATTGCTGGCCCGCCACGGCAGGCGCGCCGCCCAGTTCACCGGCCGACACTTCCGCGTTTTGCGCCGTGATGGCGGCCGACACGTCGGCCGGCGTCAACTGATAGCTTTGCAGCTTGGCAGGATCGAGCCAGATCCGCATCGCATATTGCGAACCAAACAGCGTCACGTCGCCGACACCTTCCACCCGCGACAGCGGATCGATGACATTGGCGGCGACGTAATCGCCCAGGTCCGATTGCGTCATGCTGCCGTTTTCCGAGACAAACCCCAGCACCATCAGGAAGTTCTTGGTGGACTTCGACACCACCAGGCCTTGCTGCGTCACCGCCGCCGGCAACAGCGGCGTGGCCAGTTGCAGTTTGTTTTGCACCTGCACTTGCGCGATATCCGGATTGACGCCGTTGGCGAAGGTCAGCGTGATGCTGATGCCGCCGGTGCCGTCACTGCTGGAGCCCATATAGCGCAAGCCATCGATGCCTTTCATCTTTTGCTCGATGACCTGGGTCACGGCGTCTTCCACGGTTTTCGCGGACGCGCCCGGATAGCTGCCGCTGATGGTGATCGCGGGCGGCGCAATGCTCGGGTATTGCGACACCGGCAGGCGCATGATGGCCAGCGCGCCGGCCAGCATGATGACGATCGCGACCACCCACGAGAAGATCGGACGGTTGATAAAGAAGCGTGCCATGATGACTCCTTAACGCGCCGCGGTGGCGGCGCCTTGCGCATGTTGCGCCTGCTGCGCCTTGGCAGCGGGTGCGCCTTGCGCGGCAACCGCCGCGGCGCCCGGTTTGACCTTTTGCAGGCCGTCGATAATCACCCGGTCGCCAGCCGCCAGCCCGGACTTGACTTGCCACTGGTCGCCCATCGCAGCGCCCGTCACCAGCACCCGCTGCTCGACCTTGTTGTCCTTGTTCAGCACCAGCGCCGTCGCTTCGCCTTTCGGATTGCGCGTCACGCCCTGCTGCGGCACCAGGATGGCTTGCGCATCGACGCCGCTTTCCACCACGGCGCGCACGAACATGCCCGGCAATAAATCATGTTTCGGGTTCGGGAACAGCGCACGCAACACCACGTTGCCAGTGCCCGGATCGACGCTGGCGTCGGCAAACTGCAGGGTGCCTTGCTGCGCATAGCGGCTGCCATCGGCCAGGATCAGCGAGACCTTGGCCTGACCGCCCTGCTGCACACTGCCGCTGTCAATCTCGCGCTTCAGGCGCAGCAAGTCGGTGCTGGACTGGGTCACATCGACATAAATCGGATCGAGTTGCTGCACGGTGGCCAGCGCGGCGGCCTGACTGGCCGTCACCAGCGCGCCCTGCGTCACGGCCGAGCGGCCGATGCGCCCGCTGATGGGCGCGGCAACCTTGGTGTAATCGAGATTGATACGGGCCGCGTCCAGCGCGGCCGTGGCAGCCTCCACTTCGGCTTGCGCCTGACCGGCGGCGGCCACCGCATCGTCGTAGTCCTGGCGGCTGACGCCTTCAATCGCCACCAACTCCTTGTAGCGCGCGACTTTCGGCGTGGCGGCGGCCAGGTTGGCACGGGCTTTGGCCAGCGCGGCCTTGGCGGAGTTATAGGCGGCCTGGTAACTGGCGGCATCGATCTGGTACAGCGGCGCGCCGGCCTTGACGTCGGCCCCTTCGGTAAATAAACGCTGGCGTATCAAGCCGCCCACTTGCGGGCGCACTTCCGCCACTTGGTAAGCACTGGTGCGACCCGGCAACTCGGTGCTGATGGCCACGGCGCGCGGCGCCACCGTATGGACCGCCACTTCGGGCACCGGCGCCTTGGGCGCCGGTGCTCCAGCCGTGGACGGATTGCAACCGGCCGCCAACGCGGCGGCGGCCAGCACGATCAGGGAATGAGCTTTCATTTAATGACTCTCAGGTTATTTATTTTTAATAGAATGAACGATCATTCTAAGTACGTCAAGTTAACGCTGTCTTAAAGCAAGATTTGCGCGGACGAAAAAAAGCCCGCTCGTTGCGGAGCGGGCTGAAAAGCCGTGGTCGGGACCGGCCACGGTTAAGGGAACGGGCGTCCCTGCTGACAGATTTACTTGACCGGCTCGGCGTCGACCACCACCGACTGGAACGTCAGCTTCGACGCGGCTTCAAAGCCGGAATCAATCCCGACCAGCAGCCACAGCTTGCCTGCGGCATCGGCTTTCACGGTCAACGGTTCCTTGCTTTTGACGGTCTTCGATTCAAACACCGGCTTGCCGCAATCGGCCACGCTGTTACCGATGGTGCCCAGCGGCTGGCCGGCCTTGCCGCCAGCGGCCTGGTTGCCGCGGTCGATGTTCAAGGTGTTGCGGCCATTGGTCACGACGGATTTCGGCTCCACGTCCGACGCGGCGCCCACCACCCACACCGATTCGCCGGGCGAACCGCCCACGCCAAAGCAGCCGCTCACAACGTCGGTGGCGAATTTCACGGTGAAGCTGACTTTGTAGCTGGCCGACGGCACGAAACCGCCGAACTGTTTTTTCACATACAGCAGCAAGTCATCGCTGCGGTTGACGCCGGCCACGTAATAGCCTTTGCCAGTCAGCGGCGCGCTCAGCGCGCGCTGCTCAAACACCAGGTTTTCCGGCTTGTCGGCATCCGAATAATCGCTCGAATCGCCCTTCCAGCCGTCGATCCCCTGGTTGAAATCGGCCGTGATCTGCACCGCTTTCAGCACCGGTGGCAATGCGCCCTGGGGGGGCGTGGCGGCATTGTCGCCGCCGCAGGCGGTCAGCATGGCAAGGAGGGAGACGGCTACGGCGCGGTTGGTCAGGTAAGTCATGGTGGTTAATTCCCCAGTTGTCCGGAAGCCCATATTGTAAGAATCACAGGCCCGTTACCACCGTCGGTTTTGTAACCACATATATGTAGCAAAACGCTACAACTCCATGATAATTAAGTACATTTCCTGACCAGCCGAGGAGCGCCGGGTACTTACTTCCAGTCGCCGCGCAACTGCGCCACCTGCGTATGCAGCAATTCCGGCGTCACCTCATGCGGCGCCACCGGCTGCCCCACCGCCAGCGCCAGACTGGAACGCCAGCCCTTGCGGAAGGCGCGCTCGAACACGTTGTCCTGGCTGCGGCTCAGCACATGGCCCCACAAACCGCGCAGCGCCATCGGAATCACCGGCACCTTGCTGCGCTCAACGATCTTGTTGATACCGCCCTTGAAGGCGTTCATGTCGCCGGTCGAGGTCAGTTTGCCTTCCGGGAAAATGCACACCAGATCGCCCTCATGCAGGGCCTGGGCGATATCGACAAACGCTTTTTCCATCAGCCACGGATCTTCCTTGGCCGGTGCGATCGGGATCGCTTTCGCGGTGCGGAAGATCCAGCCCAGCAGCGGCAATTTAAAGATGCGGTGATCCATCACGAAGCGGATCGGACGCGGGCTGGCGGCGCCGATCACGATCGCATCGACATAGCTGACATGGTTGCACACCAGGACCGCAGGACCGCTGTCGGGAATCCGGTCGCCATCGACGGTTTTGACGCTGTGCAGGGTGTGGATCAGCAGCCAGGCCAGGAAGCGCATCAGGAATTCCGGCACCAGCGAGAAGATGTACAAGGCCACCAGCGCGTTCATGATGGCCGTGGCCAGGAACAGTTCGGGGATCGTAAAGCCCAATCCCAGCAGCACAATGGCGACGCCGGTGGCGGCCACCATGAACAGCGCATTGAGGATGTTCATGCCGGCAATGGTGCGCGACAGGTGCTCGGGGACGCAGCGGGTCTGGATCAGCGCAAACAGCGGCACGATAAAGAAGCCGCCGAACACGCCGATCATCAGCACGGCGAACAGGATGTGCAGCGCGCTGTCTTGCGCGATAAACGTGCTCCACACCACGGCCGCCGTATTGGTGTAGCCCATGCTGGCGACATACAGGTCGACGCCAAATACCGTCATACCGATCGCGCCAAAGGGCACCAGGCCGATTTCCACTTTATGGCCGGACAGGCGCTCGCACAGCAGCGAACCGGCGCCGACGCCCAGCGAGAACACCGTCAACAACAGCACGAACACGCTGGAATTGCCATGCAGGTAATCCTTGGCATAGACCGGGAATTGCGCCAGCACCAGCGCGCCATAGAACCAGAACCACGAGTTGCCCAGCATCGACAGGAACACGGTGCGGTTGCCGGCCGAATAACGGATATTGCGGATCGACTCGGAAAAGATATTCCAGTTGATTTGCAGGTCGGGCGCCGGCGCCGGCGTGGTCGGCACGCGGTAGCTGGCCAGCAGGCCGATCACCGCCGTCGCCAGCGTGCCGGCCGCCACCAGTTGCAAGCCGATGCCCTTGGTTTCCACCAGGACCGAGCCCAGCACCTGGCCCAGCAGGATGCCGACAAAGGTGCCCATTTCAATCATGCCATTGCCGCCCATCAGCTCTTCCGGCTTCAGTTGCTGCGGCAGATACGCATATTTGACGGGGCCGAACAGCGTCGAATGGACACCCATGCCGACCACGCCCAGGATCAGCAGCCACAAGGTGTGGGTCATCCAGCCGATGCCGGTCATGGCCATGATCGCCACTTCCAGCCACTTGACCAGGCGTGACAGGCCGGCCTTTTCAAACTTGTCGGCCATCTGGCCGGCGGTGGCGGAAAACACCACATACGGCAGGATGAACAGGCCGGGAATCAGGTTGGTGATGGTGGAGGCCGACATCGTGGTCCAGCTGGCGGCATCAAAACCCAGCGCCACCACCAGCGCGGTCTTGAACAGATTGTCATTGAAAGCGCCGAAGAACTGCACCCAGAAAAACGGGGCAAAGCGCCGCTGGGACATCAATGCGAACTGGCTCGGTTTGCTCATGGTTTGATTGGTGTTAGTGGGTGATGGGTTGTTAATATTAAGCAATTGTCGGAATATACACTGCCAACCTGGCTAACGCAGCAAGGCTTGAAACGCTTCCGGCATCCACGGCCTCGCGGCCAGCAGGAAGGTGATCGAATGCCGCTGGTCATATGGCAGTCGCGCATCGTCCTGGTGTTGCTGCGAAAATTCATCGGCCACCTGTTTCAAGCGTTCCAGCAGCGCCTTGGTGGAACGGGGCGACAACATCACGCTCACCAGCCGCATTAGTTCATGGCTGCCGGCAAAGCGCGTGGCGAGGTAGTCGCCGGACGCCTCTTGCCGGAACCAGGCCTGAATCGGGCCATTCGGTATCCAGCTGAAGGTCCGCGACACCAGCAGCTTGACCCGGTTGTTCGGCAACAGCGTCAAAAAGCCAATCCGGTCCAGCCGCAGCAAGTACTTCACCGCTTCCGCTTCGCCGATCCGGTACACCGCCACGATTTCCTCGACGGGGATCTGGTTCAGCGCCGCCACCGCCACCACCAGCAATTTCGTGTCGCCGATGATTTCCTCTTCCTGCGCATAGGTCAGCTGCGAAATCAGCTGCGGCGCATCGGTGGCCGCCTGCGCCAGTTCCGCGAAATCCATGCCGACCACGTCGAGCACCTGCTCCAGCCGCGCCAAAGTAAAACTGCGCTGCGCAAACATGCGCTTGACACTGGGTTCGGACAAGCCGATGCGCCGGCCCAATTCAGCGTAGGTGACGCCTTTCGCCTTCAATTGCCGTTTCAGTGCATCAATCATGAGGCTGGTATCGGACATGGTGCCAGTTTTCCTTCATTGAGTATCGGAATTTGATACCAATCATATCATCGGCATAACCGGTAGCATATTCGTTGCTCGGCATGTAACTTAAGACAATGATGCAGGCACTTTCACCACCGGAGATTGCGCCATGAAACGCTTGCTTGCTTTGCTGTACAGCACTGTTTTAGCTACTTCCACCTTGCATGCCGCCCCTATGCCTGCCGCGCCGATGCAGGCCGCGCCCGGCAGCGGCTCGCACCTGTCGCGGGCCTCGGAAGCGTTATCGGGCGCCGCCGGCATCGTGGTGTTGGGTTCGATGTCCGCCGTGGCGGCGTCCGGCTATGTCGTCATCGCCAGCGTCACCACCGTGGCCGACGGCGTGGTG
>JAIENA010000062.1 GCA_019751755.1 Burkholderiaceae bacterium
TTTAAAGGAAGTCTGTCAAAAATCTGGCCAATATTTTTCCATTTTCTTCGCGGCGCTTCCCGGGAGTGGTTTGTGCGGAGCGCCGGAATATTGCCCACGAAATCACTTCAACAAATCCTGCTCGCGGCCAAGTCCCAGCCCCCGGCAGTGCTGCCTCCTAATCCGCCGGAGATTTTTTGTTGAGTGTACTTCCATCTCACTTTCGAATACTTCAGGCTGATGTGCTCCGAAAGGACGTTGCCGCCCATGACGTTCGGCACCACGGCTCCGATGAGAACGTTCTCGAGCTCGATCTCGAAGTACTTGACCCGTTCTCCTTGCCCGTCCGCGCGCATGAACTCGAATTTCGCCTTCGGGATCGTGCGCCCTGCGGAGCACGTCTGGAGCAGCAGCGGTGACGCCAGATCCGCCAGTTTAGATACCACTATGTCGCCGTGCTCGCAGCGTTCGGCGGTATGTCCGCCGCCGGTGGACGTAGTCGCCGACTTCGGCTGCGTCACGCTCCAGACGGCGGAAGTGCATTCGATCCAGCCCCGGTGCCGCTCGTCCGCTGATTCCCCCGTGATGCCGTCGATTTGCAGATAGACGTCGATAGCCATGTTTCCTCCAAAGTTGAGAAGTCTCATCGATCCGGAATTGCAATCGCGATTTTTAGTCGGAAGGGAATTCGGCATATTGCCGGAGCTCAGGCCACTACCGGATCAGTTCTTGAATCAGTGACGCAAGTCAACGAAGGCGGAAGTCCGCTCGGTATGATCGGCAGTCCTCATTGGGAGAATCGCATGCGCCGTTACCTGTGTAGTTTCGCCTCCGTTGCCATGCTCGCCGCACACGGCAACGCCGCCGCCCAACCGGGCGTGGTCAGCATCTACACGCCGATCGCCGGCAAGGCATGCGCCGAGCGCACCGACGATGCGGTGACAGGCGCGCGAACGGCGGATTGCCCAGGCGTCCACGGTTTCCGGCTCCACGTCATGGAAGACGACGACCGCAGCTCGGTCAGCGTCGTGACGCCGGGCGGGCGGGTACTTCCGCTGAATTACTGGGACGTGATAACGCGCGGGTTCTCGACACTGGGCGCAAAGGCCGAATGGCGCGTCACGAAGGCTGGCGGCAAATCCGTCCCGGTTGCACTGATCGTCCGCGTCAACGCCCTCGAGCAGCGCGACCCCGCGAGCCCGAAGCGCGTCCCGATCCTGGCTGTAGCCAGGATCAGCCTCGACGCGGCCTGCGTTGTCCGGGCCGTGGACGCCCGAGCATCGGACGCGAACCAGCAGGCCAGGAAATTCGCCGCAGACAGGCATATCGCGTGCCTGCCGGGCGGCCCTGATACGAAACCAACCCCGAAAGGATGACGTATGCCCCAGCCTTCAGCAGCATGCAAGCGTGCGCTTGCCGACGCGACCTCGCTCTGCCCGAACCGGAACCGAGAAGCTGACGGTCTGATGGGGGACACCGCCCACCAGCAGCGCAAGAGCGACCACAACGACGGCAACGCCTTCGATCTTACTCACGACCCGGATGGCGGCGTCGGCTGCAACCTGTTCTCGAAGCTCGCGTTGCTGGATTTCAGGGTCAGCTACGTTATCTGGAACAGGCAGATCTACAGCGTCGACATGGCCGCGAACGGCTGGCGTTCGTACAGCGGAAAAAATGGGCATACGCACCATATGCACGTTTCGGTCAGGGCGGCGCTTCGCGACATAGGCTCCCCCTGGCCATGGGCATCACTGGAGTCATAGCCTTGCGTAACGCCCCAGATGCCAGCGCAATCAGGGGAATATTTCTGCAATGCAGACGCAAAAAAGGCTTACGCGCCGAAGCGGGTAAGCCTGATTTGGTACTGCGGTATTCGTGGTAGGCCGTGCGGGATTCGAACCTGCGACCAACGGATTAAAAGTCCGCTGCTCTACCAGCTGAGCTAACGACCCGAAGGGCCCGAATTATACGGATGTTGATACGATCACGCAAGTGATCGGCAACGGCGGGAAATTGATACGCAATTTAATATTAATTTCACAATCCTGTCATTTTTGCTCACTACAATCCGCCCCGAACTCAACTCGGCAAGGATTGCACCATGAAACACGTAAAACACACCGTCCTGGCGGCGGCCACGCTGGCGGCGCTGGCAGGTTGCGGCGGCACGGAAACCCCGTTGCCGACCCTCGATGGCAAGGCCCCGCTGGTGCTGGCGCACCGTGGCGCCAGCGGCGCGCTGCCGGAAGAAACCGTGGAGGCGTATGCGAAAGCGATCGAGATGGGCGCCGACGCGATCGAGCCGGACGTGGTGTCCACCAAGGACGGCGTACTGATCGCCCGCCACGACCCGAATCTGGCGTACAGCACCGATGTGGCGCAGCATCCTGAATTCGCGTCGCGCAAGCGCACCATGAATGTCGATGGCGAAGTGCAGCAGGGCTGGTTTGCCGGTGACTTCACGCTGGCCGAAATCAAGACGCTGGGCGGCATTTCGACCGACGCCGAGCGTCCGCAGGAATTCAATGGCAAGTTCAAGATCGCGACGATCCAGGAAATCATCGACATGATCAAGAAGAGCGGGCGCACCATCACGCTCTATCCCGAGACCAAGAACCCATCCTTCCACCGCCAGCAAGGCTTGCCGCTGGAAGACAAGCTGCTGGCGCTGCTGGCCAACGCCGGCTGGAACGACCGCAGCGCGCCGGTGTTCATTCAGTCGTTCGAGCCGGGCAGCCTGAAATACATGCGCAGCAAAGGTTCTACCTTGAAAATGGTGCAGCTGATCGACGCCGACGACGTCGACCTGAAAACCGGCAAACTGACCTTTGCCGCGCCATACGACCGCCCGTATGACTGGGCGCAGGCGGGCGATACGCGCCTGTTCTCGGCCATGGTGACGCCGGCCGGACTGGCGGAAATCAAGACCTACGCGGACGGCATCGGCCCATGGAAACGCTATATCGTCAGCGTCAAAGGTTCGGTTGGCGCGGACGGCAAGGTGGCCGACATCAATGGCGACGGCAAGATCAACGAGATGGACACCGCGACGTTGCCGGCCACCACGCTGGTCGATGATGCGCACAAGGCCGGTCTGTTCGTACACCCGTACACCTTCCGCAACGAAAAGCGCCGCCTGGCCAGCGACTACAAGGGCGACCCGAAGGCGGAATATAAGCAGTTCTACGCGCTGGGCGTCGATGGCCTGTTCTCCGACTTCGCCGACACCGCACTGGCGGCGCGCGCGGAATTCCTCGCCGAGCGTGCCCGCTGACCCGGTCAGGTCATCGCTGCGATCCCCGCTGGCCGCCGCCGCTGCGCCTGCAGTGAGCGGTGGGCAGCTCGCCTGGCTGACTCGCAGGAACAACCAGGACCGTGGCACAATGGCGCTACCGTAGCGTAGGGGGACCTGCATGGAGTTCAAGAGGCGTGGCGCCATCGTCATCGCCGCCATCGCGGCGGCGGCATGGACCGCACCCGCACAGGCTGTCGCTCGCATTGAATTGCGCACCGCCGCACAACAGGCCAGCGCGCCGAAATTCGTACACGCCGATCACGGCGTGGCAGGCCTGTGCATCGATATTTATCGCGCGATTGAAAAAACCGATCCCTTGCTGCGCATCACGGGCGACCAGCGCTGGCGGCCCTTGCTTCGCCTGGAAGCAGAATTGCGCGGAGGCGCGCTCGATATCGGCTGTGGCCTGATCCGTAGCCGCGAACGCGAAGCGGACCTGGTGTACGCCGACCCGGCGCTGTTTTCCGTGTCCTATCACCTGGTGGCGCGCGCCGATGATCCGGTTGAGATCCAGTCCTGGGACGACGTGCGCGGCCTGGGTGATAAGGGCGTTATCCTCGCCATCCATGGCTTTGGCCAGGTCACGCGCCTGAGGGAAATGGGCGGCTTGAGCGTCGATGCCGGCGCGGTCGATGCCGGCACCAATCTGCGCAAATTAGTGGCGGGGCGGGGGCGCTTCTATTACCACCGCTCGCCCGGCATCGCGGCGGAAATCCACAAGGCCGGACTCGAAGGCAAAGTGCGCGTGTTGCCCGTCATGATGGACAGCCAGCGCTTTTTTATGGTGTTGGGGCGACATGTGCCGGGCGCTACGCTGGCGCGCCTGAAACGTGCGCTGGCGCAACTCGACGCCAGCGGCGAACTGAAACGCCTGGCCGGCAAATGGTATGAGGCCGCAGCGCTGGAAGCGCCGTCGCGGCGCTGAGCGCGGCCCACTGTCGGCGCCAACGCGGACTGGCGCTAATACAACGCTTGCCGCCGGCCGTGCTCTGCGCGCATGGCTGAAACGAGGGCCGCCATGCATACTGTCACCATGGGCAGCGCGGCTGCCGCCAACCGATGAGACATTATGCTGTTGCGTTCTTCCTTTGCCATGGTCGTGGTGGCCGGCGTCACCATGGTGTCCGCCACGGTCGCCGCCACCCCGCTGCCGGCGTCGCCCGGGTTTGCCGATGCGGTGCTGGGGCGCTGGAACTTGACGGTCACCGGCAAGGATGGCGTGCCTTATCCCAGCTGGTTCGATATCCGCCTGCGCAAGGAAACCGAATTGATGGCCACCATGGTGGGCCGCTTCGGCTCGTCGCGGCATGCCACGGAAGTCAGTTATCAAGCAGGTAAGCTGGTGCTGCGCGTGCCGCGCCAATATGAAAAAGACACGGCGGACCTGATTTTTGACGGCGTGGCGGCCGGTGACCGCATGAGCGGCACCACCATCGATGAAGATGGCATTGCCCTGGCGTGGACGGCGCAGCGCGCGCCGGCGCTGCCGCGCAAGGCCGGCCAGCGCTGGAGCCGCCCGGTCGACTTGTTCAATGGCCGCAACCTCGATGGCTGGCGCGCGCAGCAGCCAGCCACGCAGCCGTGCTGGAAGGTCGAGCGGGGCGTGCTGACCAACAGCGCCGCGTGCACCAATTTGATCAGCGAGGCGCTGCTGGGCGACTTCAAGTTGCGCATGGAATTCATGTCTGTGGCGGGCGGCAATAGCGGTGTGTATTTGCGCGGCCGCTATGAAGTGCAACTGGGCGATGCGTATGGCGCGCCGCCCGATCCGTTGCGCATGGGCGCCGTGTATGGCCACTTGCGGCCGAGCGCCAATGCGTCGCGCAAGCCGGGCGAATGGCAGGTGCTTGATGTGACGCTGAGCGGGCGCTTTGTCACGGTGACATTAAATGGCGTCACCGTCATCGAGCAGCAGGAAATCCCCGGCATTACCGGCGGCGCGCTGGACAGCCGCGAAGCGGACAAGGGCCCGCTGATGCTGCAGGGCGACCATACGCCGATCATGATCCGCAAGATCAGCGTGGCGCGCGCCGTGGAGTAATCACGAATAACGATATAAATAAATAAACTAAATGCCGCCGGAGGGGCGTGCTAGCATGGACTCGACTTGTTTACCCTGGAGAGCCAATGTCACATCCCGTCCTGATCGTCCCCGGTATCGGCAATTCCGGCCCCGAGCACTGGCAGAGCCGCTGGCAACAGCACAACCCGGTCTATGTGCGGGCGCCGTTCGCGCAGTGGGACCAGCCTGACCGGCATGACTGGGTCGCCACGCTTGACGCCACTGTGCGGGTACTGGGGCCGGACACCGTGATCGTGGCGCACAGCCTGGGGACGCTGGCGGTGGCGCATTGGGCCGCCACCTACGCTGGCAAAAAGGCGCCGGTGGCGGCGGCCTTGCTGGTCGCGGTGCCGGACCCGGACGGCCCGAGCTTCCCGCCGCAGGCGCGCCATTTCACGCCGTTACCCTTGCGGGCGCTGGGTTTCCCGTCCCTGGTCGTCGCCAGCGACAACGACCCGTATGGCAGTGCGGTCTATGCGGCGGCGATCGCGCAGGTGTGGCACAGCCGCTTTATCTCGATCGGTGCGCAGGGGCATATCAATGCCGCCAGTGGACTGGGCGACTGGGTGCAAGGTCAAACATTGCTGGCGGAGTTGCTGCAGGACGCGGCGCAAACCGCATAGGGGCAAGCCGCATAGGGTTGTCGAAAAAAAAACGCCGCGCTATCGAATATCGAAGCGCGGCTGTCGATCGCGGTGGTGTTAAACGCGGCTTGCGTAGCCCGCCGCCATCATGGTTTCGTGCACACCGGACAGCACGGCGCTGGTTTCATATGCGCCTGGCAGCGGGGTGTCGATCATCAGTACGCAGGCCGTGGCCATCATCAAGCCTTCCACCATGCCCACGCGTGGCGATTCCGACGGCTGGTTCTGCGCGGCGCTGGCCAGCGAGTCGAACATGATGAAGTATTTTTTGTTGCGCTTGCGGGCCCGGTCGGCGCTGCGCATCAGCGCGCGGCGTTGGATATCTTGCTGTGTCGGGCAAGGATCCGTGGCGAACAGCACCAGTTCCAACTGGCCGCGACGCTCGATGTCGTCCGGGAGGCTGGTATGGCTCTCGCCATGGGGTGCGCTTTCACTAAGCATCATGCCAGTGTTAATACTGGCCAGGATCCGTATCATCATTCTGTTCTCCGGGGTCTGGGGATAACGTAGCAGCAAGAGTACACCATCCAGGCCCCCGCAAAATACGCACATTGTCACATCAGTCGCGCGCAACTACACATTTGATTGTCGGTTTGGCACCTTTGTTTCGCCGACGTTGTGACTGGCGGTTAAAGCGGTGGCGCGGTCCAGTCTTTGGCCAGCGCGCGCACCTGCTGTAACACTGTTTCTTTTGCAACGTCGGGCCGCTTGCCGCTGCGCCAGGCGACCATCAATTCCCACTCCCAGCGCGGCAGGTCGGTTAGCGCTAACCGCTGCAATTGCCCAGTGCGCAGCTGGCGCGCGACCGCCATTTCCGGCATAAAAGTGAGGAAGCCATGTTCCAGCGCCAGCTCCAGTGCGGCGCTCGATGGCTGGATGGTGTGGATCGGTTGTGTAACCGTCCGGTGTGCGCGCAGCAGGGCAATCAGCGTGTCACATTCTGAACCCCAATATTGCGGCGCTAGTTGCGCATTTGCCACAGCGGCCAGCGTCGTGGCCTGCGCCAGCGGATGGCCGCGCCGCACCACGGCCACGATCGGCGACAGGCACAGTCGCTCCAGGCGGATGCCGGCCACCGCCGGACAGTTCAACACAAAGCCCAGTTGCGCGCGGTCTGTCAGCAGCATGTCCATGATGATGGGCGAATGGTCGGTGGTGCAGCGGATTTCCAGCGGCGCGCCGGCCAGCGCCGGCAGCAGCGCGCCAAACACGGTGGACGCCAGCGACGGCAGGCAGGCCAGCGTCACGTTCGGCAGCGCTGGCGCGCCTTTGACCGCGAGGCGCCCCGCATCGAGCGCTGCCAGCGCGGCGCGCGCCGACGGCATGAAGGCGACGCAAGCTTCGGTCGGCATTGCGCCGCGCCGGTGGCGGCGGAACAATTGCGCGCCGACCTGCTGTTCCAGCGCGCCGATGCGCTGGCTCACTTGTGGCTGCGACCAGCGCCGCCGCGCGGCCGCCTGGCTGAAGCTGCCGCACTCGGCGATTTCGAGCAGCAGGCGCAAGTCATCGAATTCAATCGCGAAGTTGTTAGCCATAAGTGTTTTTTATAGAAATTATTTCAGTATTGCGGATTCTATTATGGCTAGACCTTCCCTACCATGACTGCATCAACAGGGAGGTGCTGATGCGGGGTGCGGAGCAGGCGAGGCGGTTGGGCAAACGGTTTATCGTGATCGACCACGTGCTGGTGGTGGCCGGCTTTTACCTGGTGTTTCCGATGATCGCGCTGCGTTTCGTCGACCAGTTGGGATGGGCGGCGGCGGCGGTCGGACTGGCGCTGGGCGCGCGCCAGGTGGCGCAGCAGGGGCTGGCGCTGGTGGGCGGTTCGCTGTCGGACCGCTATGGCGCGCGGCCGATGGTGATGGCGGGCATGCTGTTGCGCGCGGCGGGGTTTGCCGTGCTGGCCTATGCGCACAGTCCGCTGCACTTGCTGCTGTCGTGCATCCTGTCCGGCCTTGGCGGCAGCCTGTTCGAGCCGGCCCGCGGCGCACTGACGGTCAAGCTGACGCAGCCCGCCGAGCGCAATGGGTTTTATGCGCTGTTGATGACACTGGAAAGCGCGTGTGCCGTGGCGGGAGCGCTGCTGGGGACGTGGCTGCTGTCGTTTGATTTTTATTGGGTGGCGATGGGCGGCTGCGCCGTGTTCGTGCTGGCCGCGCTGCTCAATGCACTGGTGCTGCCGGCCTACCGCGTGGCGGCTCCCGGCACCGGCGCGCTGGCCGCGCTGCGCACGCCGCTGGCCGACAAGCCGTACCTGATGCTGGTGCTGGCACTAAGCGGCTATTACGTGTTGAGCGTGCAGTTGATGATGCTGTTGCCGGTGCTGGTGACGCAGGTGGCGGGCACGTCGCAGGCGGTGGCGTGGATGTACAGCATGGATGCGGCGCTTGCTGTGCTGCTGCTGTATCCATTGGCGCGGCTGGGCGCGCGCTACCTGACGGAACAGGTGCGCCTGCTGTGCGGCCTGGGTGTGATGACGGTGGCGCTGGCGGCGGTGCCGCTGGCCGCCGGGGTGGCGCCGCTGTTCGCGGTGGTGGCGCTGTTTTATCTGGGCTTGCTGGTTGCCGAACCCGCCCGCGAATCGCTGGTGGCGCGCTACGCCCGCCCGACGGCGCGCGCCAGTTACATGGGCCTGAGCCGCATCGGACTGGCGCTGGGTGGCTTGCTTGGCTATGTGGCGGGCGGCTGGCTGTCCGACAGCAGCCGCGCCTTGCACGCGCCGGCGTTGCCGTGGCTGGTGCTGAGCGGAATTGGCGCCGTTACGTGGCTGGTGCTGGTGCGCCAGTTTCGTGGCCGGTTCGGCATGCCGTTGCATTTGACGGTTTAGCGATGGGCTGAGGTTCTGCCTCGCTATTGTGTATCTTGATAAAAATTTAAATTTCTCAAGTGAATTATCATGCATGATATTATTGTCGATTAGCTAATGATGTTTTTGCACGGAGTTAAATTTGAGCGATTACCGAAAAATCTTCCTAGTGGCACTGTTGTGCCTCCCTGTCGTGGCTATAGCCGCTGCACATTCTTCTCCTATCAACGTTTCATCGATGGAGATCAAGAAGACGGCGCAGCTCAAGGTCTGGAAGAACAATATTGAGCCAGGGACTAGCCTGGGTGCGTTTGGCAGCGGTCTGTTCTGCTCTGACAAGGAGACGATCTATCTCAACAAGAATATTGAGCAATACAACGTCGTACGCTTCACCAAAGTCTACGGCGAAAAGTTGGAGGCGCTGGGATTCCCTAAGTACGAAGGCGATGAATCCGCTTTTGCTGACAAATTGGGGAAGGAGGCAGACTTTAAGGTTGGCTTTACCATGCTCGCGTTAAATTACGATTCATGCGGCGACAATAAGGAAATGTCGGGCAAGGCCAGCGTCAAATTCAAGGTGGAGATGTTTTCGACCAAGAGCAAGAAGGTGGTCTATTCAGCTACCTTGAACGGCAGTTATGCGTCTGAGAAGAAGATCAAGATCGAAGCATTCGATGACGCACTGTTTTCCAGTGCGCTCGACGTGATGTTCTCCGACCCCCAATATGTCGAGATTTTCAAAGATGGTGAGCCGGCTACATCGCTTCTCAGCGAGCAAATTGAAGTTGCGAACGGTAGCAAGATTGCCGAGGGCATCAAGAAAAGCGCCAAGGACGTTCTCAACTTGGTGGCGACCGTGGAAAGTACTCTTGGCACTGGTTCCGCCTTCTTTATCGGCAATGCCGGGTATCTGATCTCCAATTACCATGTGGTTGGTGAGGCGAAGTTTGTCAAAGTCAAATTTGCAAATGGTCTTTCGACGGTGGGCGAAGTAGTTCGCAGGGATGCCGTTCGCGATGTTGCGCTGATCAAGACGGCGGTGGAGCCCGCACGCAGTATCGCAGTGCGTCGCTCGCCGGCAAAAATTGGCGAAGAAGTGTACGCGATCGGCTCGCCTTTTGGAGATCAGTTGAGCGGCACCACAACGCGAGGCATCGTGAGTGCTGATCGCACAATTGAGAATCAGCGCTTCATCCAGAGTGATGTCTCAATCAATCCCGGTAACAGTGGCGGCCCCTTGGTGGATAACTCGGGGGAGGCGTTGGCGATTGCTGTGCTGTCGAGGAAAGATGCGGCGGGTATTGGCATGTTTATCCCGATTGTCGAAGCGTTGGAAAAGCTAGGCTTGACGTTGAAGTAGTGTAGAGATTGTCGCGCCTCGAACGCTCTAGCGCACTCCGGCCATTGCTCGCAATCCCTCTTGCGAGTCGAGGCCGTGATGCGGATGCCGACTTTGGCAGCGCCTACACCAACTCCAGCACATCCGGCACCGGCTTGCGCCGTTTTGGTGGCCAGTTATCCTGCGCCGCATAGCCTACCGTCACCAGCATTACCGACACCTCATTGGCGCCGAGCTTAAAGGCCCGCTCCAGGCCATCGGCGTCAAACCCGCTCATTGGGAACAATACCAGCCCCATGCCTTGGGCTGCCAGCATCAGCGTCATCGCAATATAGGGTGTGATCATGCTGTGCATGGATGTCCTTTCGCGAGCGTGTGGCAGGCGGCTGGCGTTGTGCCGCCCACTGCACGGTAAGAATGCTGGCCAGGACGACCGCCATACCCAGCAGTGACATGCCGTCGAGGCGTTGGCCCAGCAGCGCCCAGCCCAGGACCACGGCCGTTAATGGGCTCAGCAACCCCAGTGATGACACCGCCACCGGTGCCAGTCGCGCCACGCCGCGGAACCACAAGACGTAAGCGGCCATTGCGCCGACCACCGACAAGTAGCCATAGGCCAGCACTTGTGCCGCGTCCAGCGCGGGCAGTGGCGGGTCGAAGGCCAGCGCGGCGGGCGCCAGCATCAGGCCACCGGCCAGCAGTTGCCAGCCGGTGAATGCCAGCACAGGGACATGGGTGTTCCAGCGCTGCGCCAGGAACATGCCGGTCGCCATGCTGGCCGCCCCGGCCAATGCGGCGGCAATGCCCACCGGGTCCCACAACGCGCCCGGCGACAGCAGCAAGGCCGCCATGCCGCCAATGCCGGCCACGGCGGCGCCAATCGCCACGGCGCCGGAGCTGCGTCCGTCCAGCGCCCAGGCCAGCGCCATCACCAGCAGCGGCTGGATCGCGCCCACCACGGCGGCCACGCCGCCCGGCAAGCGGTAGGCGGCGACAAATAGCAGGGCCTGGAAGCAGCCGATGTTCATTGCGGACAGCAATAGCAGCCGGCCCCATTGACCCGCCGCCGGCAAGCGCCGCGCGTACAGCGTCAGTATCAAGCCGGCGGGCAGGGTGCGCAGCAATGCGGCAATCAACGGCCGGTCGGGTGGCAGCCATTGCGTGGTGACGATATAGGTCGAGCCCCAGATTATGGGGGCCAGCGCGGTTAGCAGGATGTCCAGTGTGCGTTGCTGCATAGGGGCCTTATTCTCGATAATTTATCTTCAACTCAAGATAAATTCAGCATAGCATATAATTTGAATTCAAGATAAATCAACCAAAGACGTGGAGTGGTGGTATGGGGAATGGAGCGCGTAGCAGCAAGGAAAAAAACCAGCGGCCGCCGGATGCGGTCGACGCCATCCTGGCGCAGTGGGCGATTGAGCGGCCCGATCTCGATTGCAGCCCGATGGGGCCGATCGGCCGCATCAAGCGCTGTGCCGCGCTGTTGCAGCGCAAGCTCGATGCAACGTTTGAACAGTTTGGCCTGAGCTTCTGGGAATTCGACGTGCTGGCGACGCTGCGCCGCTCGGGTGCGCCATATTGCCTGGCGCCGACCACGTTGTTCTCCACGCTGATGATCACGTCCGGCACCATGACGCACCGTTTAAAGGGGCTGGAAACGCGCGAGTTGGTGCTGCGCCTGGCCAATCCCGACGATGCCCGCAGCGTGCTGGTGCAACTGACCCCGGCCGGACTGGATTTGATCGACCGCGCGGTGGCAGCGCATGTGGACAATGAACACCGGATCTTGTCGGCGCTAGGGGGGGCTGAACTGGAGGTGCTCGACAGCGGCTTGTCGCAGTTGTTGAAAGCGCTGGAGCGCGAGTAAGGACCAACTCGATGGCCTGCTGTCGATCACTGAAGGCATCGACGTCCGGCAGGCCGTGACGTAGCGCCGGAGATTCCCGGACAGTCCGCGCCGTGTTCCGCGCGTGCAGATGCAAAAAAGGCTCACACACCGAAGCGGGTAAGCCTTTTTTGGTACTGCGGTATTCGTGGTAGGCCGTGCGGGATTCGAACCTGCGACCAACGGATTAAAAGTCCGCTGCTCTACCAGCTGAGCTAACGACCCGAAGGGCATGAATTATACGGACCTTGATGCAATCATGCAAGCGATAACCCGGGGCGGTGGCCTTTGCCGTACTACCCGAACGGCGCCGCCAGCATTTAGCCGCGCGCCGGAATATTCAAGCCACGCGCCACGGCGGGGCGCTCGCTGAATGCCGCCAGTACCCGCTGCACGTTCGGGAACTGGTCGAAACCGACCAGCTCCCCCGCGCCATAGTAATTGACCAGGTTGCGCACCCACGGGAAGATCGCGATGTCGGCGATGGTGTACTGGTCGCCCATGATCCACGCGCGGTCGTGCAGGCGCTGTTCCAGCACGCCCAGCAGGCGCTTCGATTCGTTGATGTAGCGGTCGCGCGGGCGCTTGTCTTCATAGTCCTTGCCGGCGAATTTATGGAAGAAGCCGACCTGGCCGAACATCGGGCCGATGCCGCCCATCTGGAACATCAGCCACTGGATGGTTTCATAGCGGCCGGCCGCGTCTTGCGGCAGCAATTGCCCGGTCTTTTCCGCCAGGTACAGCAAGATCGCGCCGGATTCAAACAGCGGCAGCGGCTTGCCGTCCGGGCCGTTCGGGTCGAGGATGGCGGGGATTTTATTGTTCGGGTTCAGCGACAAAAATTCCGGCGACAGTTGGTCGTTGCTGTCAAAGCTGACCAGGTGCGCTTCATACGGCAGTCCCGTTTCTTCCAGCATGATCGAGACCTTGACGCCGTTGGGCGTTGGCAGCGAATACAGTTGCAGGCGTTCAGGGTGTTGCGCGGGCCATTTGGCGGTGATCGGGAAGGCGGACAAGTTGCTCATGGGTTCAATATTCCAGGTTGCAGGATCAAGGATTATCGTGCAATCCG
>JAIENA010000105.1 GCA_019751755.1 Burkholderiaceae bacterium
GATGGCCGGCCGCCACCAGCGGCCGGCCACGGTCAAAACAAAACCCCGCAGGGCTCGCGCCTTGCGGGGTTTTGTTGTTGAATAAGGGGCCACCCGTCAGATGGCGGCTTCCTCCAGGCCGCGCGCCAGGCTTGACACGCTGGGGTTGTCGACAAACACGCAGCGCTTGCCGGTGCGCTTGCAGTAGTCCTTGACGCGCCAGTAGGCGCTGTGGCTGATGCAGCCGGTCTGGCAAATCACCAGGTCGGCTTGCGCCATGCTCGACTCGAGCCGTGCGACGTTGTCTTCCAGGCCGCCATCGTGGTGTGAAAACTGGCCTCCCACTTGCTCCACCAGTGCCCGGTAGTTGGCCACGTTGCCGCTGCGCCCGCCCACGCACAGCACGGTGCGCTGGGCCAGCCAGATCACGCTCGGCAGTTCGGCCGGGGCCGGCGGCGGGGCGCTGTCGGGTTCGGTCGTGTCTGCCAGGGTTTCACGGGCACGCGTCTGCGCCTGCTGCTGCAACTCCTGTTTTAATTCCTGGATCTGCAGGCGCAGCGCGCGCTCGCGCGCGTCGGCCAGCGCCAGGCGCTGGGTCAGGCGGTCGCGGGTTTCCAGACCGGGCAGCGAGGCGCGCAACTGTTCCAGTTCATGGCGCAGCGAATCGGCCAGGCTGTCACGCCCCACCACTTGGGCCCGTAACTGCATCAGTTGCGCGCCGTGGCGCTCGCGCTCGGCCTGCCATTCCTGTTGCAGCGCGGCGTGGCGCTGCTGCAGGCGCGCGGTTTCGCGCATCAGGTGGGCATTTTCCTCAATCACGGCGTTAAAGCGCGCCAGATCGGCGCGCACGCAGGCACCGGCCTGGTGCTGGATCATGTGCAAGTCGCGGCACAGTTGTTCTTCCAGTTCCTGGGTGCAGCGCGCATGGGTCAGCGCGGCCCAGAAGGCACCGGCCACGTCGCCATTGGCGACCGCGGCTTGCCACAGGGCGGCCACCTGGGCGGTCTCCTTGGCGCCGCGGAAGCGTTGCAGCACGGCGGCATAACGGCGGTCCAGTTCTTTTTGCAGGGCTTCCGATAAACGGTTGCGGGCGCCACATTCGGTGACCACGCCAACGTGGAGGTCATAATCGCCCGCCACCACGGTGCCGCCGGTGACCTTGCCCACCAGCTTGCGCAACGCCGCCAGCGGCATGCCGACGCCGACCAGCGGGCAATGGCAGGCATGCGCCAATTCCCACAACTTGCGGCGGCGCGAAGGCAAGGCCGCAAGCTGCGGACCGGAGACTGATTGGTGTTTGTCGCACATCGCCGCCTCCGTTACAGCGCGGCGGGGTGCGTGCGGTGGCGGGCCATGATGCGGGCCAGGAAGCTTTCCTGAACCGGCATCGCACGTTCGACTTCATTGGCCCATTGCTCCGACAGTTGCTGGCAGGTTGCCGCCAGCACGGGCGCCAGGCCGGGCAGGGCGGACAGGGCCTTCAGGTGGCGCTCAATCACCGAGGCGAGTTTCACGCAGCCACCTTCGCCCGCATGGGCGGTGTAATGCGACATCAGGTGCAGCACGGCCGACAGCATCAGTGCCGGACGCTGGCCCGGCTGGGTGCTGTTCGGGGTGGCCGGATCAAACAGGGGATCAAACAGGCGATCACGCAATGGATCACACAGCGGATCACGCGGTGCATCCAGGTGCGCATCCAGGTTCGAATCAATGTGCGGATCGGTACGGTCGATGATGGCCATCAGGCTCTCCTTGCGAAGTCGGAAACGGGAGGAGGCTGGCTACCGGGGGAGCGGTTGGCTGGCGGGCATTGCCGTGGTTGCGGCGGGGTGTGGCGGGTGGAACCTTATGCGGTGAGGATCAACTTGCCCAGTTGCGTGACGCGCAAGCGGTAAATCTTGTTGTTGTGTTCGATCTCGACTTCACGCTGCTCTTGCATCAGGGCCGCGCTGGTGATGCGGCGCAAGGGAGCAGGCGCGCTGGCCGCCACCGGGTTGGCGGGGACGGCGGCGATAGGCGAAGTCTGTTTGACACTGTGCATATGATAGCTCCTAATAAATGATAATGATTCTCATTTGTATTATTGAACATCGCTATTAACTTTGCAAGAAGATTTTGTGTCGCCGCAAAAGAAAAAAGCCCGCAGGGCGGGCTGGTGGCGGGTTGGCGGGATGCGCCGGTTCAGGCGGTGGCCAGTTGCGGCGTGGCGGCCACCGACGCGCCGGCAGCGAGGGCTTCGGCGCGCGCCCGCTGGCGACTGCGCGAGCGTGACGGCGGCAGGCGGCGCAGGTTTTTCAGCGCGTCCGCATCCTTGATGCCGATGGTGCGCTGGTCCACGCTGATCAGGCCCACTTCATTGAATGCCGACAGGGTACGGCTGACGGTTTCCAGCGTCAGGCCCAGATAGCTGCCGATTTCGTGGCGTGTCATGCGCAGGTTGAACAGCTTGCTGGAGTAGCCCATGGCGGCAAAGCGATCGGCCAGATTCACCAGGAAACGCGCCACGCGCGCTTCGGCCGAGAGCGCGCCCAGCATGCCGATCATGGTTTGTTCACGCACCAGTTCGCGGCTCATCACGCCGTACAGCAGGTTTTCCAGTTCCGTGTGGACCCGGCCCAGCGCCGCCAGCTTGCGGAACGGCAGCAAGATCAGGTCGCAGTCGGACAGCGCCACGGCTTCCGAGGCGTAATGGCGGGTGTGGATGCCGTCGACGCCCATCATGTCGCCTTTCATCGGGAAGCTCAGCACTTGCTCATTGCCGAATTCATCGATGAGGACGGTTTTCAGGAAGCCGGAGTTGACCACAAACAGGGTGTCGAAAGCCTGGCCGATGGTGTGGACGCGCTGGCCTTGCTTGAATTGCACGTGCTGGAACAGCAGTTCGTCGGAGGCGGGAATGTTGGTGGTGGGTATGTGGAGCAGATCGCAAACTTCCCTCAGATTCGACCAGAGGCGGCCTTGGCGCTGGCGGCCCGCTTCGGCGCCGGTGGGTTGCGCCTGGGGCGGACGGAAGTCGGAAATATGTGTGGACTGCATGGAACTCTCCTGGTGGCGTTGTCCATCCCTGGGACTGTGTCATTTGTTGTGCCGGAGTTATAACTATTCGGCAACTTTTGAATGGTTTCAGTATGCCAACCGAGGTCGAGCCTGGATATCAGCGGACGCTGAATATACGGGTAGGATACGGCGCAGTCTTGTAGGAATTTTCCTAACGAAAGACCGCGCGAAGAGGAGGGAATTACGTCCTGAAAGGCGCCAGCAAGCGGTGCGCGACGGCGTATTGCACCATCTCAGACAATGAGCCCATGCCCATTTTCTGCATGATGCGGGTCTTGTGCGTGCTGACGGTTTTAACCGATAAATGCAGGCTATTGGCAATATCGGTGATCGATTTGCCGCCCACCAGCAGCGAAAAGACTTCGAATTCGCGGTCCGATAATTGTTTGTGCAACAGGTTCTCACTTGGCATCATGATGTTCAGCGCCAACTGCTCCGCCACTTCCGTGCTGATGTACGGGCGGCCCGACGCCACGCGGCGGATCGCGCCCACCAGTTGCGTGCCGGCGCTCTCCTTGGTCAGGTAGCCCTGCGCGCCGGCGCGGATCGCGCGCACCGCGTATTGCTCTTCCTCGTGCATGGTGAGGATCAGGATATTGAGCTTGGGCGCCTCGGTCTTGATTTGCCGGATCAACTCGACCCCGCTGCGGCCCGGCATGGACAGGTCCAGTAGCAGCAAATCAAAACCGCCCTGGCGGACCTGGGTCAGGACTTCGAAGCCGTCAGTGGCTTCGCCGGTGATGTCGATGTCCGGCGCGCCGTCGAGGATGCGCTTGAGACCTTCGCGCATGATGGTGTGGTCGTCAGCAATGACAATTCTGATCATGTTGGCCTTGTTGGTGGCGGCAGAGCGTAACTGCCGCCGGGTTCTTTCGGTTGCGCCGTTTAATCCGGCAGCGGTTCTTTTAGCAGACGGTGCACCAGCACCGGGATGGTCGAGTGTGACAGCACTTTATTGGTCACACTGCCCAGCAGCAGTTGGCCCCAGCCGCTGCGGCCGTGCGAGCCGATGAAAATCAGGTCGCAGCCATGTTGATTGGCCACATCGACGATTTTCTGCGCCGCGCTTTCGGCAAAAGCCGTCATGCCCTGGCATGACAGCCCTTTTTTTTCGCACGCATCGACGATGGTTTGCACATGCTCGCGCCCGGCGCGCTGCATCGCGGCGTGGTATTCCTCTTCGCTGGGGTAGCTGGGCGGAATGATTTCCACATATATCGGGTATTGGTATTCCGGCGCGACAAACAGCGCCAGCACTTCCGCGCCCATTTGTTGGGCGAATTTCACACCGGCACAGGCGGTCATGGACGACACCGCGGAACCGTCGGTGGTGATCAGGATTTTCCGGTACATATCACGTTCCTTTCCCTCGAATGATGGCGCTGCCGCCTTCATTGTAGCCCCGGATTGAATCATGGCAGGAGGATGACGTCTTGATAATTGTCAATAATCGGCGGGGTATAGCGCAAATTAAATGATCGTTGCGCTGCAATTTTTGCATGGAAGCATCGAAATAGCATACTCTTGGCCCCTTCCCGGGGCGAGCGATGATAGTATCTCCAAATACAACAGTAAACTTGGTTTTACCCGCGCCGCAGGGGGAGGGCAAGCGGCTTTCCTGTCCCGGCGATTGAACAACCGGCTTGCGCCCTGCTAAACTCGCACCAGCGGTTTTGATATTGTCGGGCATTATCAGATGCCCGTACTCAGGTAAAACAGCAGTGATGCAGCAGTTGTAGCAACCAATACAGACATGGAGAAGCAGGAATGACCAACGCCGCTGATGATTTCGACGCACTATTTGATGAAGTGTCTGCGCAACGCGCCGCAGATCCAGCACCAGCGGCGCCGGCGCCGGCGCCGGTAGCCTCAGCGGAAGATGACCTGGAAAGCCTGTTTGACGAAGTCTCCGCCGCCCGCGCGCCGGAGGCGGCCCCGGCCGCCGCTCCGGCCCCGGCAGCGGTCACTGTGGCCGCTGCCGCTGCGGCCGAAGGCGACAGTGAAACCGATCCCGGTAATCCGATGTTTGAACGCCTGGGTGGTATCGTGCGGCTGCTGCACGACTCCCTGCGCGAACTGGGTTATGACAAGGCGCTGACAGAGGCATCGGCCCAAATCGGCGATGCGCAAGACCGCCTGGAATATGTCGCGACGCTGACCGAGCAGGCCGCCAACAAGGTGCTCAACACGCTCGACGACGGCATGCCGGCGCAGGATGTGCTGTCGAAGAAATCCAAGGAAATGGAAGACCGCTGGGCCGCGCTGTTTGCCGGCAAGCTGTCGATCGACGAGTTCAAGGCGCTGGCCGGCGATTCGCGCGCCTTCGCCGTCGCCGTGTCGGAAGCGACCGAGGCGGAAAAAGCCCGCCTGCTGGAAATCATGATGGCGCAGGACTTCCAGGACATCACGGGCCAGCTGATCAAAAAAGTCGTCAACATCACCAAGACGGTCGAGGCGGAACTGGCGCAACTGTTGCGTGACAACGCACCGGCCGACAAACGCGAGAAGATGGCGCAAAAAGAAGGACAGCTGATGAGTGGTCCGTCGGTGCCGACCGTGGCGCTGAACCAGGACAGTGTCGATGACCTTCTTGCCGATCTGGGATTCTAATGGACGATATGCTCAAGGAGTTCGTCGTCGAGGCGATGGACCTGGCGGTAAATGTTGAAGAACACCTGTTGCGCCTCGAACGCGACCCGGAGAACAAGGAAACACTGAATGCCGTGTTCCGCTCCTTCCACACCATCAAGGGCGGCGCCGGGTTCATGAACCTGCCGGCACTGGTTGCCGCGTGCCACTTGACGGAAAACCTGTTTGACGCGTTGCGCACCGGCGCCGCGCCGGTGACGCCGTTGTCGATCGAAGCGGCGCTGCAGGCGTCCGGCTTCGTGGCCGACCAGTTGTCGGAACTGAACAATGGCGCGCCACCGGAAAGCCTGGGCGCGATGCCGGCCGACCTGGAAACCATTCTGACCGATGCGATCGAAGGCAAGTCCAGTGCGCCAGCCAAGAAGGCTGCCGCACCGGCGCCGGTCGCCGCGCCGGTCGTCGCTGCACCTGCGCCAGTGGCAACGTCCGCGCCCGCCGCGCCTGCCGCGCCGGTGATGGTCGGCGCCGATGGCCTGGACTGGGAAGGCATGTTTATTTCGGTGGTGCCGGAAGGGACCTATACCCGCAGTGTCGTCGCGCCGGCCGCTGTTGCCGTGGCTGCACCTGTCGCTGCCGTTGCTGTGGCGGCGGCACCGGCTGCCGCCGTGGCCGAAGGCGTGGTGGAAGCACAAGCTGCCGCCGCTGCGGCTCCGCCTCCGGCGCCGGCGCCGCGCGCCCGTCCTGAACGCGGCGACGAAAAGCCGCATGCCGCGCCAGCCAAGGAAGAAAGCATCCGTATCGATGCGGTCAAACTGGACGCCTTGCTGGAAGTGGCGGGCGAATCCGTGCAGGCCGCCAACCAGGCCGCCGTGCTGCTGGAACGCTTGCAGCAATTCAAATTCGAAGGCCAGGCCGCGACCTTGATGTCGGCGCTGACGGAAACCTTGGAACGCGCTTCGCGCTATTCCAGCGAACTGCAGCGCGCCACGCTGGCGACCCGCATGCAGCCGGTTGGCCGCCTGTTCCAGAAATTCCCGCGCCTGGTGCGCGAACTGGCCAAAGATCTGGGCAAGGAAGTCGAACTGACCATCGAAGGTGCGGAAACCGAAGTCGACCGCGTGGTGGTGGACAGCTTGTACGATCCGCTGGTCCACATGCTGCGCAACGCGCTGGACCACGGCGTTGAAGGTCCGGACGCCCGTGTCGCGAACGGCAAGTCGCCGCGCGCGTTCATCTCGCTGAAGGCCTGGCAGGAAGCCAACAGTGTCATGATTGTGTTGCAAGATGATGGCCGTGGCATGGACCCGGTGGCGCTGCGCCGCAAGGCCGCCGAAAAGGGCCTGATCTCGCCGAATGCGAACATGACCGACGACGAATCGTATCAGCTGGTATTCTTACCAGGTTTCTCGACCAAGGAAGTGGCCTCCAGCGTGTCCGGCCGCGGTGTCGGCATGGACGTGGTGAAGACCGCCGTGGAAAAAAACCGCGGCGCGATCCACATCGAATCGGCGCTGGGCCGTGGCACCAAGTTCGCCATCCGTCTGCCGATCGAACTGTCGATTGTTCCGACCATGCTGGTTTCGACCTCCGGTGCGCAACTGGCACTGCCGATGGCGGTGGTTCAGCGCGTGGTGGAATTGCCGGAAGAGTTCATGGAAGTCGGCGGCGCGCCGGTGCTGAAAGACCAGGGTCGTCCGCTGCCGGTCCGCACGCTCGCTGGTGCGCTGGGCTATGCGCCGGTGTCCGAACGCGTCGGCATTGTCGTCAACGCACCGCAGCCGTACATTCTGGCCGTGGAAGCGGTCGATGGCACGGCCGACCTGGTGATTAAACCGATGACCGCTATTGCGGTCGAAGGTATTACCGGCACGGCGCGTTCGGCGGAGGGCGATCTGGTGCTAGTGGTGGGCCTATCGTTCCTGATGGAAGGGTGCAGGAGTAGTGTGCGCATGGCGGCCTGATAAACAGAGGGCCGCGGCAAAAAACACCAAAGCCTGCGAGATCCGCAGGCTTTTTTTATGTTTCAGTTACGGGTGCCGGGCCTTCAGGCCGGGCTCCCCCTAACTAGATAAACAAGGCGTCATACAGTGGTGCTCACCCCAGGCCGCATCGGCTCACGAGGCGGAATTTCGGGCTTGGTTTTGCATTGCACAAACTATGGCATAATCAAAGTGAATATCTAACCAGGCAGTAGCAGCAATCATGAAGACGCTTTACGACAAACTCTGGGAATCCCACGTGGTGCGCACCGAAGACGATGGCACCACCATCCTCTATATTGACCGCCACCTGGTGCACGAAGTCACCAGCCCGCAAGCATTTGACGGCCTGCGCGTCGCCAATCGCCAGCCATGGCGTGTCTCGGCCAATCTGGCCGTGGCCGACCATAATGTGCCGACCACCGACCGTTCGCAAGGCATCGAAGACCCGATCTCGCGCCTGCAAGTGGAAACGCTGGACAACAATACCAAGGCCTACGGCCTGACGTATTTCAACATGAACGACAAGCGTCAGGGCATCGTGCACGTGATCGGCCCTGAGCAGGGCGCGACCCTGCCGGGCATGACCGTCGTGTGCGGCGACTCGCACACGTCGACCCATGGCGCCTTCGGCGCGCTGGCGCACGGCATCGGCACCTCCGAAGTGGAACACGTGCTGGCCACGCAAACGCTGCTGCAAAAGAAATCGAAGGCCATGCTGGTGCAGGTCGACGGCGTGCTGGGCGCGGGCGTGACCGCCAAGGACATCGTGCTGGCCATTATCGGCAAGATTGGCACCGCCGGCGGCACCGGTTATGCGATCGAATTTGGCGGCTCGGCGATCCGTTCGCTGTCGATGGAAGGCCGCATGACGGTCTGTAACATGGCGATCGAAGCGGGTGCGCGCGCCGGCATGGTCGGCGTCGACGAGACCACCATCAATTATGTCAAGGGCCGTCCGTTTTCGCCGGTGGGCCCGCACTGGGACCGCGCGGTTGCCTATTGGAGCACGCTGCACACCGATCCAGGCGCCAAGTTCGACCTGGTGGTGATGCTCGATGCCGCCGATATCAAGCCGCAGGTGACCTGGGGCACGTCGCCAGAACAAGTGGTGTCGGTCGACGCCCGTGTGCCCGATCCTGATCAGGAAAAAGACCCGGTCAAGCGCGACGCCATGGAAAAGGCGCTGGTCTACATGAACCTGAAGCCGAACACGCCGATCGAAGATATCCGTATCGATAAGGTGTTCATCGGTTCCTGCACCAATTCGCGCATCGAAGACTTGCGCGCGGCGGCCAGCGTGGTGCGCGGCAAGCAGCGCGCCTCCAACGTCAAGCTGGCGATGGTGGTGCCGGGTTCCGGCCTGGTCAAGGAGCAAGCCGAGCGCGAGGGGCTCGATGCGATCTTCAAGGCCGCCGGCTTTGAGTGGCGCGAACCGGGCTGCTCGATGTGCCTGGCCATGAATGCCGACCGCCTGGAACCGGGCGAGCGCTGTGCCTCGACGTCGAACCGCAACTTCGAAGGCCGTCAAGGCCAGGGTGGCCGTACCCACCTGGTGTCGCCAGCGATGGCGGCGGCAGCCGGGATCGCCGGCCACTTCGTCGACGTGCGTACGCTGCGCTGAGCGCGGCAGCGCTCAATCGCCGCATCGCCGCATCATTTACTTAACACGCAAGAGAAATCTCATGAAAACCACCATCGCCCTGATCGTTACCACCCTGGCCATCGTGACCCTGTCCGGCTGCAACACCATTTCCGGCATCGGCAAGGATGTGCAAAAAGTCGGGCAGGTCGTCACCAGCGCGGGTGGGAAATAACAGCAGCCGCTCAAAGCGCGGGCGGCAAGGCCGCCGCGCATTGACCGGCGCATTGCAGAATAGATCATGGAAAAATTTACGATACATGAAGGCCTCGTGGCTCCGCTGGACCGCGCCAATGTCGATACCGACGCCATCATCCCCAAGCAATTCCTGAAATCGATCCACCGCACCGGCTTCGGTCCGAACCTGTTCGACGAATGGCGTTACCTGGACCATGGCGAACCCGGCATGGACAACAGCCAGCGCCCGCTGAACCCGGACTTCGTGCTGAACGCGGCGCGCTACCAGGGCGCGTCGATCCTGATGGCGCGCAAGAATTTCGGTTGTGGTTCGTCGCGCGAGCATGCGCCATGGGCGTTGGACCAATACGGTTTCCGCGTCATCCTGGCACCGAGCTTCGCGGACATCTTCTTTAATAATTCCTTCAAGATCGGCCTGTTGCCGATCGTGCTGAGCGAGCAGCAGATTGACCATCTGTTCAACGAAGTCAAGGCTTTCCCGGGTTATCGCCTGGTGGTGGACCTTGAAAACCAGCGCATTTCCACCAGCAATGGCTCTCTCTCCTACCCCTTCGAGATCGATGCCTTCCGCAAATATTGCCTGATGAACGGACTTGACGATATCGGCCTGACCCTGCGCCACGCGGATGACATCCGCGCGTACGAGGAACGTCATCTGGCAAACCAGCCCTGGCTGGCCAACGTCATCTAAAACATCATGAAAATTGCAATCCTCCCGGGCGACGGCATCGGCCCGGAAATCGTGTCCCAGGCAGTCAAGGTCTTGAATGCACTGGACGAACAATTTGAACTGGAAACCGCGCCGGTCGGCGGCGCCGGTTACGCCGCCCATGGCCATCCGCTGCCTGACGGCACGCTGGCGCTGGCCAAGGCCGCCGACGCCATCCTGTTCGGCGCGGTGGGCGACTACCAGTACGACAATCTGGAACGCGCGCTGCGTCCGGAACAGGCGATCCTGGGCCTGCGCAAGCACCTGGGCCTGTTTGGCAACCTGCGTCCGGCGATTCTGTACCCGGAACTGGCCGGCGCCTCGACGCTGAAGCCGGAAGTGGTGTCGGGCCTGGACATCCTGATCGTGCGCGAACTGACCGGTGACATTTACTTTGGCATGCCACGCGGCGTGCGCGAGTGCCCGGATGGTCCATTCAAAGGCCAGCGCGAAGGCTTCGACACCATGCGCTATGCGGAAGGCGAAATCCGCCGCATCGCCCACGTGGCGTTCCAGGCCGCGCAAAAGCGCGACAAGCGCCTGACCTCGGTCGACAAGGCCAATGTGCTGGAAACCTTCCAGTTCTGGAAAGACATCATGATCGATGTGGCCAAGGAATATCCGGACGTCGCGCTCGAGCACATGTATGTCGACAACGCCGCCATGCAACTGGTGCGCGCGCCGAAGAAATTCGACGTGATCGTGACCGGTAACATGTTCGGTGACATCCTGTCGGATGCGGCCGCCATGCTGACCGGTTCGATCGGCATGCTGCCGTCGGCCTCGCTGGACGCCAACAATAAGGGTCTGTACGAACCGTCGCACGGTTCCGCGCCGGACATCGCCGGCAAGGGCATTGCCAATCCGCTGGCGACGATCTTGTCGGCCGCCATGATGCTGCGCTTCTCGCTGAACCGCGCCGAACAGGCCGACCGCGTTGAAGCGGCCGTCAAACAAGTGCTGGCGCAGGGCTTGCGCACTGCCGACATCTACGAAGCGGGCACCACCAAGGTGGGCACCGAGCAGATGGGCGATGCCGTGGTGAAAGCGCTGGCGTCGTAATCGGCCAGCATACCAACGAAAAAATTAAATACATTCAAGGGAAAGCAAATGAAACTCGTAGGTCTGGTAGGTTGGCGTGGCATGGTCGGTTCGGTCCTGATGCAGCGCATGCAGGAAGAGGGCGACTTCGCTCACATCGAACCGGTGTTCTTCTCCACCTCGAACACGGGCGGCGCGGCGCCATCGATGGCGAAGAATGAAACCACGCTGAAAGATGCGAACAACATCGACGAACTGAAGCGTTGCGACATCATTATTTCGTGCCAGGGCGGCGATTACACCACTGAAGTCTTCCCGAAACTGCGCGCGGCCGGCTGGAATGGCTACTGGATCGATGCGGCATCGACGCTGCGCATGGAACAAGACGCGGTCATCGTACTGGACCCGATCAACCTGAACGTCATCAAGGATGCGATGGCCAAGGGCGTGAAAAACTTCGTCGGCGGTAACTGCACGGTGTCGTGCATGCTGATGGGCCTGGGCGGCCTGTTCAAGCACGACCTGGTGGAATGGATGACGTCGATGACGTACCAGGCCGCCTCCGGCGGCGGCGCGCAGCACATGCGCGAACTGCTGACCCAGTACGGCACCATTAACGCGTCTGTCAAATCGCTGCTGGACAACCCGGCCTCGGCGATCCTGGAAATCGACCGCCAGGTGCTGGCCACCCAGCACGGCTTGTCGGCCGAGGAAACCAAGCAGTTCGGCGTACCGCTGGGCGGCAACCTGATTCCTTGGATCGACAAGGACCTGGGTAACGGCCAGTCGAAGGAAGAGTGGAAGGGCGGCGCGGAGACCAACAAGATCCTGGGCCGTGGCCTGGACTTCGGCACCACCGCGATTCCGGTTGATGGCCTGTGCGTGCGCATCGGCGCGATGCGTTGCCACTCGCAAGCGCTGACCATCAAGCTGAAGAAAGATGTGCCGCTGGACGAAATCAACGACATCATCGCCAACGACAACCAGTGGGTGAAGTTCGTGCCGAACAATCGTGAAGCATCGATGCGTGACCTGACCCCGGCCGCCGTCACCGGCAGCCTGACGATCCCGGTCGGCCGCGTGCGCAAGCTGTCGATGGGTGGCGATTACCTGTCCGCGTTCACCGTTGGCGACCAGTTGCTGTGGGGCGCGGCCGAACCGCTGCGCCGCATGCTGCGCATCGTGCTCGATAACTAAGGTGAGCAAGGTGGGGGCGGCCGGAAGGCCTGGCCCCCATGTTGTCCGCTTAAAGGCCGGTTTCCCCGTGAAACCGGCCTTTTTTTTATCGATTGAATTTGAAATTCAGCACCAAGGTGACAGATGCACCCGCAAAGCTTGCATGCGTCATGGCATGGTGTTATGTTGGCCCTATCCGGGAATGCAACTTTTTCCAATCAACAACTACACATCACACTATGCACGTTAGCCACCGCTCCAAGCCTCTGTCGTTTGCGTTGAAAACACTTACCAGCGCCGTCGCCTGCGCAGTATTGCTGTCTCCCGTCGCCAACGCAGCCGGGCTCGGTAAGCTGACGGTGCTGTCGTCGCTGGGCCAGCCGCTGCGCGCGGAAATCGAATTGACGTCGGTGGCGCCCGAGGAATCGTCGGACCTGACGGCCAAGCTGGCGCCGGCGGAGGCGTTCCGCCTGGCCAATATCGATTTCAATCCGGCCCTGCTGTCGCTGCGCTTCGAAGTGGAGAACCGCAATGGCCGCCAACTGGTCCGGGTCTCGTCGTCGCAGCCGATCAATGAACCGTTCGTCGACATGCTGCTGGAATTGAGCTGGACCGGCGGCCGTCTGGTGCGCGAATACACATTCTTGCTGGACCCGGCGGAAATGCGCAACGCGCAAGCACCGCAAGTGGCGGCGCCGGTCGATGTGCCGAGCCGCGCGACGGCGGCGGCAACGCCAGCGGCGGCCCGTGCCGCAGCGGCAAAGCCGGCCCGCGAACCTGCTCCGGCGCCAA
>JAIENA010000291.1 GCA_019751755.1 Burkholderiaceae bacterium
CCGGCAAAACCGCGCTGGGCGCCTGCTGCGTTGCCGTGACCGGTGCCGCGCTGCTGCTGCAGCCGGCGTTTGCTTGGCGATCGCCAATCGCGGCGACGGCGTTGCCGGCGGGCGCGCTGGCGGCGGACAGCGCGCCCGCCGTTGTCACCGGCGCGGTTGCTGACATGGCGCCGGACAGGGCGCTGCCGGTATGGCAGGCGCCGCTGGCGCGCGTCAAGGTCAACAGCGCCTATGGCCCGCGTCCGGCCCGGCCGACCGCGCAGGCCAGTCCGTTCCACCATGGCGTGGACTTGAGCGCGCGGCGCGGTACCGCGCTGCTGGCCCCGGCCGATGGGATGGTTGTCGAGTCCACCGACGTGTATCAGGGGCAGGCGAAGTTCGGCAAGGTGATCGTGATCGACCATGGCGACGGCCTGCGCTCCATGTATGCCCACCTTGACCAGCGCGCCGTCCGCCCCGGCACCCGCGTCACGGCCGGCCAGGCCATCGGCAAGACCGGCAATACCGGCCAGACCACCGGGCCGCACCTGCATTTTGAAGTGGCGCAGGACGGTCAACGGATCGACCCGCAGCGCCTGATTGCCGCGCTGCGCGCGCCGTAATCCCAACGCCGCCCGGCCGGTGCCGGGCGGCTTTCCCCACCTTTTTAGCCAGCGATGCACGCCATGCCTGACCGGCAGGCCGCTGCACGCCTGTGCCGTACCAATAAAGGAATCTTATGCAACTCCGTACGATGGCGGCGCTGATCCTGCTCGCCCCTACCTTTCCCGCACTGTCCCAGGACGTGCAGCGCATCGACATCAGCGGCGCTGCAGCGGCGCAGCGGCGCGACGACACGGCCGGCGCCAGTATCGTCAGCCGCGATGAACTGCTGCGCCACGGCGACCGCTCACTGGCGGACGCGCTGCGCCGGGTGCCCGGCCTGACCGTCACGGACGATGGCGGCGGCAAGGGCAGTGGCATCAGCATGCGCGGCTTGGGCAAGGGTTACACCAGTGTGTTGTTGAACGGCGCGCCGTTGCCGCCCGGCTTTTCCATTGATGCGCTGACGCCGGCGATGATCGAACGGGTGGAAATCATCCGCACCGCATCGTCGGAATTGTCCGCGCAGGGCATCGCCGGGACCATCAATATCCTCTTGCGGCGGCAGGCGGCGCGCGCGGGGAATAAGGCGCGCCAGGAGGCGCGGCTTGGATTGGATCGGGTCGACGGCGTCGTGGCTCCCTCTGGCAGTTGGCAATGGAGTGGTTCCAGCGACGACATGGACTGGTCGCTGAGCGGCGCCCAGACCCGCACGGTGCAGCGGGAATCGAGCGCCGATGTGGAGTCGGCGGAGGACGGCGCCGGCGTGCCACGCCTGCTGCGGCATGACCTGACGGCCACCGACAACCGTGCCCGCTCGACCACCGTGTCGCCGCGCGTGACGTGGAAGCGCCCCGGCGGCACGCTGGCCTGGCAGGGCTTCGTCAACCTGGCCGAGCGCACCGATGGCTACCGCGCCGATGAAACCATGCTGCTGGGTCCCGCCACCGCCTATCCGGACAACGGCAGTTCGCTCGCCATCCGGGGCGTCATGCTGCGCAGCGAAGTCACCTGGCGGCAGCAGTTGACGGACCATGTCAAGGGGCAGGCGCGCATCGCTTTGCAGCACTATCCGCGCCGCAGCGACTTTGATTTCTTTGTGACTGAGCGCGGTCAGCCCGGGGCACAGGGGACGCGCGGACCACTGGTGCGCCAGGTGCGCTCCGATATCCGCGAAAGCACGTTGTCGGCCAGCGGCAAAGTTGAAATCGCGGCGGCCCCGGGTCACAGTGTGACAGTGGGCTGGGATGGCGAAGTCGTGGGGCGCAGCCAGTCGCGCGTGGAGCACGATTTAGCGCTCGGCAGTTTGCTCGATGACCGCTATCGGGGTCGCATCGGCCGCGCCGCGCTGTTCGTCCAGGATGAATGGACGATGTCGGACCGGTGGTCGCTGTCGGCCGGACTGCGCGGCGAAGTGCTGCGCACCATGGCCATGCCGCTGGGCGGGGCGGAAGTCGTGCAACGCTCGGCGGTCGTCAGCCCACTGGTGCAAAGCCTGTATCAATGGTCGCCGACGCGGCGTTTGCGCGCCGGGTTGTCGCGCACCTACAAGACACCGGTCATGGGGGAGCTGATCCCGCGCCGCTACACGATCGACAACGGTAACAGCCAGACTAATCCCGATATCGAGGGCAATCCGAACTTGCGCCCGGAACTGGCCTGGGGGCTGGACGCCGCACTGGAACAGGATATCGGCGCCGATGGCGCGGTCTCGGCCAGCGTGTATCAACGCTGGATCGGCGACGTGAATGTACCGCTGCTGTTGGAAGACCATGGCCGCTGGGTGCGCACGCCAGCCAACCAGGGCAGGGCGCTGTCGTGGGGCATGGCGGTCGAATTCAAAGCCGCGCTGTCGGCGCGTTGGACGGTGCGGGCCAATGCCGCGCGCGACCAGTCGCGGGTGGCGGCCGTGCCGGGACCGGACAACCGGCTGGCGCGCCAGAAGCCGCGCAGTGCCGGCGCCGGCTTCGATTTCCGGTATGCGGATGGCTTGACACTGGGCGCGGACCTGACGTGGCAGGATGGCGGCTGGACCAGGGAATCGGCGGCCTATACGTTCCTTGCCGCCCCGGTGCGCAAACTCGATGTGGTGGCCGCCTGGCGGCTCGATAGCGAGACCGGCTTGCGCATCAGCGGCGCCAATCTGCTGCGACGCGACGCGGTGTCCGGCGCCATCTACCGCGACAGCAGTGGCGCGCGGCGGCTGTCGGAGCGCACCCGCGACCATGCGACGCTGCGGATCAGCCTGGAACACCGCTGGTGAAAACAGGCTGTCACCATATGGCTCCCCCATATATGAGCGTTATTCGTATGCGCATATCAGTGCCGGGTAAAGCGTGCGATGATTTGGCATCGCCATCCCGGTAACCAGGAGACAAGAATGACTAAAACCGATCCACGCGCGCTGCTGCGCCGCATGTTCGACGCAGCCGTCGCCGCCGCGCAGCCGTCGCTGTGCCTGCCACCGCACCTGCCCGCGCCGCCGAAGGGCCGCACGCTGGTGATCGGCGCCGGTAAAGCGTCGGCCGAGATGGCCCGCGTGGTCGAACAGCACTGGCAGGGCGACCTGACCGGTCTGGTGGTGACCCGCTATGATTACGGCGTGCCGTGCGAGCGGATCGAGATCGTGGAAGCGGCGCACCCGGTGCCGGACCAGGCCGGCCACGACGCGGCCAAGCGCATGCTGGAACTGGTGTCCGGTCTGAGCGCCGACGACCTGGTGATTTGCCTGATTTCCGGCGGCGGTTCGTCGCTGCTGCCATTGCCGGGCGAAGGGCTGGACCTGGCCACCAAGCAGGATATCAACCGCGCGCTGCTGAAAAGCGGCGCCACCATCTCGGAAATGAATTGCGTGCGGCGCCACCTGTCGGCCATCAAGGGCGGCCGCCTGGCCGCCGCCTGCGCACCGGCCCAAGTTGTGACCTTGCTGATTTCCGATGTGCCGGGCGACGATCCGGCCGACATCGCCTCCGGCCCGACCTGTGCCGACGCCACCACTTGCGCCGACGCGCTGGCGATCTTGCGCCGCTACGGCATCACGGTGCCGGAAGGCGTGCAGCGCCTGCTGGAAAGCGGCCGTGGCGAAACCATCAAACCGGGCGATGCGCGCCTGGAAGGCAACACTATCCGCATGATCACGGCGCCGCAAATCGCGCTCGAAGCGGCGGCCGCCGTGGCGCGCGACGCCGGGGTTGCGGTGCACATCCTGGGCGACTCGATCGAGGGGGAAGCGCGCGACGTCGGTATCGTTCACGCCGGCATCGCCCGCCAGGTGGCACTGCGCGGCCAACCGTTCGCCACGCCGTGCGTGCTGCTGTCGGGCGGTGAAACCACGGTGACGGTGCGCGGCAATGGCCGGGGTGGGCGCAACGTGGAATTCCTGCTGTCGCTGGCGGTCTCTCTGAACGGCCACAAGGGCATCCACGCGATTGCCTGCGACACCGATGGTGTCGATGGACTGGAAGAAATCGCCGGCGGCATCATCGCCCCGGATACGCTGGCGCGCGCCTGGGACAAGGGCATCAAGGCGCGCGACAGCCTGGCCAACAACGACGGCCACGGCTTCTTCCAGGCGCTGGACGATTCGGTGGTCTGCGGCCCGACGCTGACCAATGTGAATGACTTCCGCGCGATTTTTATCGAGTAACTTCCTCTCCCCGCATTTATCCCTGTAAGGGCGCGCCGGTCGCATCAGCACCGCCTGGCCTGGAGCCGCCCATGGCGCAGGCGCAGCCATAGGGCATCAGGCGCTAGCGCCGGTCTTTGCGTTTGTAAGGGCCAGTGGGTTCATGCGGGGTGCTGCGGTATTTGCGCTTGCGCTGGATCGGGTGGCGCATGTACAGCGCCAGGCCCAGGAACAGGGCGACCACGATGCCGGGCAGGGCTTGCCACCATTGCTCGCTGACCAGCGGTTCCTCGTCCACCAGGTTATAGCGCCGTGCAGCGCTATCGTTCGCGCTCAGGTCCAGGTCTTCACGCTGGCGCCCGATGTGGGTGGTATGGCCGACCAGCAGCGTGGCAGGAGTAATCATGCCGATGGCAAGGCCGGTGTCGGCCGTCGTCATGCTTTGCATCGGCTGCTCCAGCCAGTTCAGCGGCGGCGTGGTCTCGATTGGCGCCGTGTACTGCTGGAGTTTGTCGTGGCTGGCGGCAGGAAAACCGTCGGACTGGTTGATCGTGGCCGCAGCCGGCAGCGCGACCACCAGGGCAGTGGCCATCGGCAGCAACCCTCGCCCAATGTTGTGGTATGCGCTAGTCATGTTCACCTCCGTAGGAATGTGCTTGAAATACACTAAAGCAGATCCCATACCCTGCATCAAAAATGGTATGTCAATTCAGTGACTTATATCGTTGATGGTAGGTGAAACGATTGATGCTGTAAAGAAATACGACAAATGGTAACAATTGAGATCGAGAAATTGTTGTTTCATTGGGATAACGGTGGCGTGGCAGACAGCGCATGGCCCCAGTCGAGCACGGCGCGTACGCGCGGACCCAGCAGGGGGCGGGCCTCGCCGATTGTGAGCCAGCGGAACTCGTCATGTTCCGGCTGGCCCAACTCCGCGCTGTACCCCAGCACCACATCGTCGCTGGCGCTCACCGCCAGGTAATAGCGCGCGACCTTGCCATCGCCGTACGGCGCAGTCTCCGTAAACGCCTCGCCCCATGGGAACGACAGGGCGGTCAGCGTGGCTTCTTCGGCGATTTCCCGCTGCGCCGCCAGGAACGGCGATTCCCCTTTTTCCACCATCCCCTTCGGGAAATCCCAGTACTGGAAACAACGCATCAGCAGGTAGCGGCGCTGGTCACCCCAGCCGTGGACCACCACGGCGCCGGCGGACAGGGATTTTTGTTTCATGGCGGCGTTAGCGTGACTGTTAAAGGAAACGGTCGAGGATTTTTTTGGAGTGTTTATCCAACTCGAACTGATTGCGGATCAGGAAGTGAATCCCGTGCGTATCGGACACCAGCAGCGCGTCGGTGCCGATGCGGCGGATATCCTCTTCGCCGCGCAGCACGAAATTGGTGGTGCCCCGGTTGGTGTCGACGGTCCAGGTGCACGGCGTGGCAAAGCTGGTCACGGCGACGATGCGGGCAATCTCGGGCATGAATTCGCGGCCCAGCAATTCTTCGCGGATCAGCGCCGCGTTGGCCGGGGTCAGTTGTTCCAGGCTGTCAATCCAGCCGATTTCCTTGCCGTCGGTATTGACCAGCGAAATGCCCGATTCCGGCGCCTGGATCGGAAAGGCGCGGACCGGGGCAATGTTTTCGTGCAGGGTGCCGCTGGCATCGAGCAGGTTCAGCTTGCCGAAAGCGTCGCGCGACAGCGTAAATTGGGTCTTGATGATGTCGTTCATGGGCAGCTCTCGTGGGTCAGTCGTCGTGGCGTTTGCGGGTGGCGTCGTCCAGGTCGGTGTCGACGTTGCGCGCTTGCGCCTGGTACAGGCGGTAATAGGCGCCTTCCTTGGCCATCAGTTCTTCATGGCCGCCTTCTTCCACCACCTTGCCGCGATCAAGCACCACCAGACGGTCGGCCTTTTGCAGCGTCGACAGGCGGTGCGCAATGGCGATGGTGGTGCGGCCGGTGACCAGGTTGTCCAGCGCTTTTTGGATTTCCTTCTCGGTCTCGGAGTCGACCGAGGCCGTGGCTTCGTCGAGGATCAGGATCGGCGGATCGATCAGCAGCGCGCGGGCAATCGAAATGCGCTGGCGCTCACCACCCGACAAGCCCTGGCCGCGCTCGCCGACCATCGAGTCATAGCCCTGCGGCAGGCGCAGGATGAATTCGTGGGCATGGGCGGCGCGGGCGGCGGCGATGATTTGTTCGCGCGTCGCGTCTGGACGGCCATAGGCGATGTTTTCTGCAATCGTGCCAAAGAACAGGAACGGTTCCTGCAGCACCAGGCCGATATTGCGGCGGTAATCCGACACGGACAAGGTGCGGATATCGACGCCGTCGAGCAAGATCGCGCCTTCCGACACGTCATAAAAACGGCAGATCAGGTTTACCAGCGTCGACTTGCCGGAACCGGAGTGGCCCACCAGACCCACCATTTCACCGGCCTTGATGTTGATGTTGATGCCGCGGTTGACGGCGCGGTTGCCGTAGCGGAAGCCCACTTCGCGCAGCGCGATGTTCCCCTCCACCTTGGCCAGTTTTACCGGGTTGACGGGCTCCGGCACCGACGACACATGGTCGAGGATGTCGAAAATACGCTTGGCGGCCGAGGCCGATTTTTGCGTCACCGACACGATGCGGCTCATCGAATCCAGTCGGCCATAGAACCGGCTGCTATAGGTGACAAAGGCGGTCAGCACGCCGACCGTGATGTGCTGCTTCGACACTTGCCAGATACCGAACACCCAGATCACCAGCAGACCCAGTTCGGTCAGGAACGAGACGGTCGGCGAAAACAGCGACCATACCTTGTTGAGTTTGTCGTTGACGGCCAGGTTGTGTTTATTTGCAACACGGAAGCGGTTGGCTTCGCGCGATTCCTGCGCAAACGCTTTGACGACGCGGATGCCGGGAATCGTGTCGGCCAGGACGTTGGTGACTTCGCCCCAGACGCGGTCGATTTTTTCAAAGCCGGTGCGCAGACGGTCGCGCACCAGGTGGATCATCCACGCGATAAAGGGCAGCGGCAGCAGGGTGATCGCGGCCAGCATCGGGTCGATCGACACCAGGATCACGCCGGTCATGACGATCATCAGCACGTCGGACGCGAAGTCCAGCAAGTGCAGCGACAGGAACACGCAAATCCGGTCGGATTCGGAGCCGATGCGCGACATCAGGTCGCCGGTACGCTTGCCACCGAAGTATTCCAGCGACAGTTTTAACAGGTGTTCGTAGGTGGTGGTGCGCAGGTCGGCGCCAATGCGCTCCGAGACCAGCGCCAGCACATAGGTTTTACCCCAACCTAATATCCACGCCAGGACGGCCGAGCCCAGCAGGCCCGACATGTACAGCCACACCAGTTCGGTATTCACCGGGGCGCCGTTCTGGTACGGGATCAGCACATTGTCCATCAGCGGCATCGTCAGATACGGCGGGATCATGTGGGCGCCGGTCGACAGCAGCATCAGCGAGAATCCCGCCAGCAGTGGCCAGCGATACGGCTTGGCAAAGCGCCACAGGCGGAACAGGGTCCAGGTCGACGGTGGCGTATGGACCACCTTGGTGCAGATCGGGCACTCATCCTGCTCCGGTTCCAGCGGCGCCTTGCAGGTCGGGCAGATATGGTCTTCGCTCTGGGCGATCGGCTGTTGCGTGACAAAACTGTCGCGCAACGCGACGAATTTTTCCGACAGGCGGATCGCCAGCAGGTTCTGGCCCAGCGTGAAACGCCAGGAGCCAAGGCGTTGATGATGATTTACTAATTCCAGGTGGCCGACCCCCGCGTGGTCATGCAATTTCAGCGTTAAATCGTGGGTATAAGGCCAAGATTGCCATACCGTTTCCCCCGGTGCGCGTGCCATAATGCGGCGCTCGGTCAGCAGGACGAGCCCTTTGGCAAAATGTAATTTGGCGTCGAGGTCAACCTCCAGGGCGCTTAAGACGTTTTCCCCGTTGGCAAGTTGTAGTTGCACCTCTGGCCGCCACACTTCGGGTAGTTCTGTATGGCTCAGTTCAGAGGAAAGTTGTGTTGTTATCATTGTGCAACAGACTCCAGTGCGGGTTTGCCACGTGGCAAGGAAGTAAAAACAGTGGGAAAATAGCATGACCGCCAACCGGTGGCCAACAGACGTTTGGAAGCTGTACAAGGCAACCATTTACGGTATTCTGTCAGCTATACATCATTTGACGTTATAAAGAAGAGGGCGGCCAGCTTTCGCGGAGTATACCCCGCGGGAGATACAAGAGCAAAAACATGACAAAGAAGAAAGACATAGAATTTCTCCGTGTAACACACCTGCGCGGACCCAACCTCTGGACGTACCGCCCGGTCATCGAAGCCTGGCTGGATATCGGCGAGCTTGAAAACTTCCCCTCTGACAAAATCCCTGGCCTCTATGAGCGCCTGACGGCCATGTTGCCGCACCTGATCGAGCACCGTTGCGGTGTGGGCGAACGGGGCGGTTTCAATGAGCGCTTGCGCGAAGGCACTTACGCCGGCCACATCCTCGAGCACGTGGTGCTGGAGTTGCAAAACCTCGCTGGCATGCGCACCGGTTTCGGCAAGACGCGCCAGACCTCCGAGGCCGGCGTCATTTATAAAATGGCGTTCCGCACCCGCCAGGAGCAAGTCGGCCGCGCCGCCCTGGCGGCTGGCCGCGAACTGCTGATGGCCGCCATCGAAGACCGCCCGTACGACGTGGCGGCCACCGTGGCAAAACTGACCGACATGGTGGAAAGCCTGTGCCTGGGCCCATCGACCAGCAATATCGTCGATGCCGCGACCGACCGCCGCATTCCATCGATCCGCCTGACCGACGGCAATCTGGTGCAGCTGGGCCATGGCGCCCGCCAGCGCCGCATCTGGACCGCCGAAACCGACGCCACCAGCGCGATTGCCGAAGGCATTGCCAGCGACAAGGATCTGACCAAGTCGCTGCTGGCCTCGGCCGGCGTGCCGGTGCCGGATGGTGAACTGGTCACCAGTGAAGACGCGGCATGGGAAGCAGCCGAAGACATCGGCGTGCCGGTGGTGGTCAAACCCTACGACGGCAACCATGGTCGTGGCGTGACGCTGAACCTGATGGAAGAACAGGATGTGCGCGCGGCTTACAATCTGGCCGTGCAGCGTGGCGGCAGCCGCAACGTCATCGTCGAGCGCTTTGTGCCGGGCAATGAGCACCGCTTGCTGATCGTTGGCAAGCGCATGATTGCCGCCGCCATGGGTGAATCGCTGTGGGTCACCGGCGATGGCCGGCACAATATCCTGCAACTGTGTGATTCGCAGATCAATACCGATCCGCGCCGTGGCACCACCGAAGACAAGCCGCTGGGCCTGGTCGAACCGCACAAGTCCGGTGAAATCATCCTGGAACTGCGCCGCCAGAACATGACGCACGAGTCGGTGCCGCGCGCCGGTCAGCAAGTGCTGATCCAGCCGAACGGCAATGTTGCCGTCGATGTGACGGACCTGGTGCACCCGGATGTGGCGGAAATGGCGTCGCTGGCGGCCCGCGTGGTTGGTCTCGACATCGCCGGCATCGACCTGGTGGCGCAGGATATCTCCAAGCCGCTGGCCGAACAGGGCGGCGCGATTATCGAAGTCAACGCCAGCCCTGGCTTGCTGGCGCATTTGAAACCGGCCGAAGGATCGCAGCCTCGTCCTGTGGGCGCCGCGATCGTCGACCAGTTGTTTGCGCACGACGAAACCGGCCGCATTCCGGTGGTCGGCGTGGCCGGTCAACGCCACTCGGTGCTGATCGCCAAGCTGACCGCCTGGCTGCTGCAAGTGTCCGGCAAGATGACGGGCCTGGGCTGCGAAGAAGGCATTTACCTGAACGGCCGCAAGGTGCCGCGTGGCCCGTTGACGGCGTGGGATTCCAGCCAGCGTTTGCTGTTGAACCGTAACGTTGAAGCGGCGGTGTTCCATAACGGTAACCGCATGATCCTGTCGGAAGGCCTGGCCTACGACAAGTGCCTGGTGGGTGTCGTCACCGATACCGCCGGTCATGAGGATCTGGCCGAATTCTTTATTCGCGACGAGGACGATATGTACGGCGTGCTGCGCACGCAAGTGGACGTGGTGTTGCCGGAAGGCGCCGCCGTGCTCAATGCGAACGATCCGCGCGTGGTGGCAATGGCCGACCTGTCGGACGGCCTGGTGATCTTCTATGGCCTCGATGAAAACAATCCGGCCATCGTCGAGCACCGCCAGGATGGCGAGCGCGCCGTGTTCATGCGCAATAACGGATTTGTGCTGGCGGCGGGCGCCAACGAAGTGGCGGTGCTGCCGCTGTCGTGCATGCCGGCCAGCCAGAAGGGCAATGAAGAAGCCGTGCTGGCCGCGATTGGCGCCGGTTGGGCGCTGGGCCTCGAGCCGAGCCTGATTGCCGCCGCGCTGCGCACGTTCAAGTCCAACTGATAGACACCCCACACAGGACAAGGTAATGGAAGTTATTCGCATCCGCGCGCTGCGCGGCCCTAATCTTTGGAGTCACCACACGGCCATCGAAGCCATCGTCTCCTGCACGCCGGAAGAAGAGAACATCGATTTGCTGCCGGGCTTCGAAGAGCGCCTGCGTGCGCGTTTCGCCGGCATCGCGGCGTTGCAGCCGATTGGCCACAACGATGCCGTGCCGCTGGCGCACGTGCTGGAAATGACGGCGCTGGGCTTGCAGGCCGAAGCTGGCTGCCCTGTGACTTTCAGTCGCACCACGCAGACGCTGGAACAAGGCATCTACCAGATGGTGGTGGAATACACCGAGGAAGAGGTGGGCCGCCTGGCCGTGGACCTGGCCGAACAGCTGATCAAGTCCGCGCTGGACGACACCCCGTTCGACCTGGCCGATGCGCTGCACCGCCTGCGCGACCTGGACGAGGATGAGCGTCTGGGCCCGAGCACCGGCGCCATCGTGCAAGCCGCCGTGGTGCGCGACATTCCGTTTAAGCGCATGACCAAGGGCTCGATGGTGATGTTTGGCTGGGGTTCGCGCCAGCGCCGCATCCAGGCCGCCGAGATGGATTCGACCGGCGCGATTGCCGAGGCCATCGCGCAAGACAAGGAATTGACGAAAAAGCTGCTGGACGCAGCCGGCGTGCCGGTGCCACATGGGCGTTCGGTGGAAGACGAGGACGATGCGTGGAAAGCCGCCGTCGAAATCGGCGCGCCGGCGGTGCCGGTGGTGGTCAAGCCGAAGGATGGCAATCAGGGCAAGGGCGTCACCGTCAACGTCACCACGCGCGAGCAGATCGACAAGGCGTTTGCCGCCGCGCGCGAATTCCGCGACGACATCCTGGTCGAGCGTTTCCTGCCCGGCCATGATTTCCGCCTGCTGGTGATCGGCAATAAACTGATTGCCGCCGCGCGCCGCGATCCGCCGCATGTGGTGGGCGATGGCGTGCACACGGTGCGTCAACTGGTGGAAACGGTCAATGCCGACCCGCGCCGCGGTTCCGGCCACGCGACTTCGCTGACTAAAATCCGCTTTGACGATATCGCGCTGGAGCGCCTGTCGCTGCAAGGCTTGCAGGCCGATTCGGTGCCCAAGCTGGGCCAGCGCGTCATCCTGCGCAATAACGCCAATCTGTCCACTGGTGGTTCCGCCACCGATGTGACGGACGACGTGCACCCGGAAGTGGCGGCGCGCGCGGTCGAGGCGGCACAAATGATCGGCCTCGATATTTGCGGCGTGGACGTGGTGTGCGACAGCGTGCTGCAACCGATCGAAGCGCAAGGCGGCGGCGTGGTCGAAGTCAACGCGGCCCCTGGTCTGCGCATGCACCTGTCGCCGTCCTATGGCAAAGGGCGTCCGGTCGGCGAGGCCATCATTTCCGCCATGTTCCCGGAAGGCGAGGATGGCCGTATCCCGGTGGTGGCCGTGACCGGCACCAACGGCAAGACCACCACGGTGCGCCTGACCGCGCACCTGATGGCGGCGTCCGGCCTGCGGGTCGGCATGACCAATACCGACGGCGTCTATATCAATGGCCGCCGCACCGACAGCGGCGACTGTTCCGGCCCGCGCAGCGCGCGCAATGTGCTGCAGCACCCGGATGTGGATGCGGCCGTGTTTGAAACCGCGCGTGGCGGTGTGTTGCGCGAAGGCCTGGCGTTTGACCGCTGCAAGGTGGCGGTGGTGACCAATATCGGCGCCGGCGACCACCTCGGCCTGAACTACATCACCACTGTCGAAGACCTGGCGGTCTTGAAGCGCGTGATCGTGCAAAACGTCGACAAGAATGGTTTTGCCGTGCTGAACGCGATCGACCCGATCGTGGCCGCGATGGCGGCAACCTGCCGTGGCAAGGTGACGTTCTTTGGCGCCGACCGCGAACACCCGGTGATCGCCACCCACGTCGCACAGGGCCGCCGTACCGTCTACGTGGAAGGCGGCTGCCTGGTGGCGGTGGAAGGCAAAACCGAAGAGCGCATTGCGCTGGCTGACGTGCCGATCACGAAAAACGGCGCGATCGGCTTCCAGGTGGAAAACGTGATGGCGTCCGTGGCGGCCGCCTGGTGCGCCGGCATCGACTGGGCTTCGATCCGCAAGGGCCTGTCCACGTTCGATAACGATTCGGCCAATGCGCCGGGCCGTTTCAATATGTTCGACTTCCGTGGCGCCACCGTGATTGCCGACTATGGCCACAATCCGGACGCCATGCTGGCGCTGGTGCAGGCGGTCGACGCCTTGCCGGCCAAGCGCCGCTCGGTGGTGATCTCGGGCGCGGGCGACCGTCGCGATGAAGACATCCGTCAGCAAACGGAGATTCTGGGCCGCGCGTTCGACGACGTGGTGCTGTACCAGGACGCCTGCCAGCGTGGCCGTGAAGACGGCGAGGTGGTCGGCTTGCTGCGCGAAGGCCTGAATGGCGCGCCGCGCACCACCCACATTGACGAAATCACCGGCGAGTTTATCGCCATCGATACCGCGCTGAATCGCCTGCAGCCAGGGGACTTGTGCCTGGTGCTGGTCGATCAGGTGGAAGA
>JAIENA010000304.1 GCA_019751755.1 Burkholderiaceae bacterium
GTCATGGGTGACTGGCGTCGTATTCCGGCAGCGCTATCCATACGCTGGCATACAACTCTCCGCAGTCAGCGCGGCAAGACAGACCGGACGAGTGTTGTGGTATGTTAAATTCTATTATGACAACACCCATGCTCGCCCGCTTACTGATCCCGCTATTGTTGCTGCCTGGCGCCGCCACAGCGGACACACCGCCATTTTCCTCGGCCCCGTCGGTGACCAGTCAAACCCAGTGCTACGCGGCCCAGGCACAGCCCGTCATCATGCCGAATCGCCCGCAGGACAGCCGCGATACCGCCGCCATGGCGCATTACCAAAACTGGGTCGATTACAAGGAAAAGCTGCGGCGGCTTGACGATCAACTGGAATGCCTGGCATTTACTTATACGGTTGACGGATTGACGATCGATGGCCATATGGTCAAGCCCAAGCATACTGGCGGGAATAAACTGCCGGTGCTGGTTTATAACCGCGGTGGCAATATCCGGGATACTCCCTTATCTGCTCAGGAGTTGGTCCGCAATCAGATGGAATGGGCGGAGCAGGGGTTTATCGTGGTGTCCAGCCAATACCGGGGACGCGGATAGGATGAATTTAGTGGCCGCGATGTGCATGACGTGCTGGCGTTATTGCCGATTATTGATGGTATGCTGGGAATTAGCCGTGGCAGCACCATAACGTATTTATCGGCAGCGCGCAGCAAACGGATTAAAGCCATTGCGATCTGGGGGCAGCGTGTCGGATCTGTTGACGGAAGTGCCGCGCTACTCGGAAATGGAGCAGCTGGATCCGGGATTGCCGGTTTGGTTGTTACATGGCGATGCGGATGTCCAGGTGTCGGTAATCAATGCCCCTGTCATGGCGCAAAAACTCAACGAGCGGGGGCCGCCCCATAAGCTGGTGATTTATCCCGGTGGGGATCACGCGTTGCTCAAATATCGGAAACAAGTACTGAGAGAATTAATGGCCTGGTTTCATCAGTATCTATAATTCCCTCACTGCAAATGAAATGGCCACTCGATAGAGTGGCCATTTGCGAAGTACCTGCCCGGTCCCGCCCTACAACTCCGGCGCACCCGTACTCCACGTCTTCACTATAGCACGCACTGTAAAAAAATCGAGTAAAAAATTCGGTGCATGAGATAAGACATTTTCTGCCCGTTATATTGAGTAAATCAATCTTTATTACTACCTGATAGTGCCGCACTATTTAAGGCCATGCCCTTGGTGAACTAGGTGCCATCGGGCCGCCGACGGTCGCTCGCCCGGCGCCGGGCAGTCCACTGTCGCACCGGCGCGTCACGTGTCCCATAGTGCCGCGCTATGTCATAGCGAAAGTACATACAGCCTGTGCCAGAAGCTGGCGCATACGTGCTAAGATTTGGCCCATGATCGCCCAAGCCCTCTTTACACCCGCCCAGCAAAAGCTGCTAGGGTTGATGTTCGTCCGCGTCAACGATGGTTTTCACTTGAATGAGATCATGCGCCTCACGGGGTTAGGCAGCGCATCGGCGCAACGTGAATTACGCCGCTTGCATGATTCCGGACTGATCGTTTCCGAGCGCATCGGCAATGTGCGCCGTTTCCGGCCCAATAAAGACAGCCTGGTGTATGAAGAGTTATCCAGCCTGGTCCGCAAAACCTTCGGTCTGGTCAGCGTCTTGAATTCGGCCCTGTCGCCATTGGGCGATGTCTTGAATGTGGCGTTTGTGTATGGCGCCAGCGCCATGGAACAGGAAGCTACTGACAGCAAGATTGAATTGCTGCTGATTGGCGATAACACCAGTTACGGTGAATTGCTGTCGCGCCTCCCCGTTGCGGAGCGGATCTTGCGCCGTAAAATCAATCCCAATTTGTATTCCTTGCCGGATTTCCGTCGCCGCTTGCGCGAGCAGCAACAATTCCTGGTGCAGGTGTTACGCGAGCCCAAGGTATTTGTGTGGGGCGATGAAACCGATTTGAATTATGCGAGCCGTATCGAGGAAAATTGAGGAGTGCGGATATGCCAGCGCAAGTCGAACGGTTTCAAACCTTTAAAGCGTTTTATCCATTTTATTTGCAAGAGCATGCCAACGTTACTTGCCGTCGCCTGCATTTTATTGGTTCGACCCTGGTTCTATTGATCCTGGCCACGGCTCTGCTACGCGGCGAATATGCGTTGTTGTGGTTGATGCCACTAGTCGGCTATGGCTTCGCCTGGATTGGCCATTTTTTCTTCGAGCATAATCGTCCCGCCACCTTTCAATATCCTTTATATAGTTTCATTGGCGATTGGGTCATGTATAAAGAGATGTGGACCGGGCGCATCCGATGGTAATTGACAACAAAATCACTTTCCTCTTGACACTGATTTGGCCGTCGCCGATGCTGCGCTGACTGCCGTTGCCATTACCGACACTGCCCGGGAGGGGCTTTGAAACTGCTGTTCCACCCCGCTATCAATTTGATGAGCAGGCTGCGCTATGCGCATAAATTTTTCCTGCTGGGGGGCCTGGCGTTAAGCGCGATCCTGGTTTTATTGGTGCAATTGCTGGGGGCGATGGATCAGGTGATCGACCCGACGCGCAATGAATTGCGCGGGGTCGAAGCGCTGCTGCGGCTGAACCGGGCAATTCAACTGGTCCAGCATGACCGCGGCTTGTCGGCCGGATTGCTTGGTGGCAATCTCAGCTTCGCTCCCAAGCAGCGCGCCAAGGCGGCCGAGGTCGATCTGGCGTTGGGCCAGTTAACCGAAACCATGCCGCCGGCCGTGGCCGCGTCGCAGCGCTGGCGCGACATCACCTCCGACTGGCGCGCGCTACGCCAGTTCGGCCTGGAGTGGACGCAAGCCGTCAATACGCTGCGCCATGAGCAGTTGATTGCCAAAATGCTGACCCTGGGCACCGACATCGCCGATGCCAGTGCGTTGACACTCGATCCCCAAATCTCGTCGTATTACCTGATTGATACGCTGGTCAAGCTGCCGTTCTTTACTGAACGGCTGGGCCAGTTGCGCGCGGCCGGTGCTGCCATCGTGGCGCGTGGCGCCGTGACCGAGGCGGAAAAGCTGGAAATGGCCGGTTTGCTTGGCTATATGCGCGTCGCGCGCGACTTGCAGATGGCCAACCTGGACAAAGTCACCGCCTATAATCCGGCCTTGCGCGCTGTCATCGCGGGCCTCGACCAGCGCGTCGAAACCGGCATTCGCAGCACCCAAGCGATGGTGCAGCAAGAAGTCATCGGCGCCAGGCTGGGCATCAGCACGGCCGCGTATATCGACCATTTCACGGTCTTGATCGACCAGATGTACAGCGATGGCGAAGAGGTGCTGGCGCCGGCCCTGCGCACGGCGCTCAATGAGCGCATTGCGCAGGCCAGGGCGCAACTGCTGTGGGCCGGCGGCCTGACGTTGCTGGCGTGCCTGCTGTTTGCGTATTTCACCGTGGGCGCCTACCTGTCGCTGACGCAGCAGATCCAGCACGTGCTGGCCACCTTGCGCAGCCTGGGCGACGATTGCCGCGAGCGGGCCGGGATGGTGGAAGCGATTGCCGCCGGCGACCTGAGCCGCGACGTGTGCGAACCGGTGCCGCTCGATCTGGGCCGGTTTTCCGGCTTGCGCGATGAAATCGGCGCGCTGGGGCAGGCCATGGCCGGCATGAGTGATGCGCAACTGTCACTGGGCCGGGGCTTTGCCCGCATGACGCGCACCTTGCGCACCCACCGCGAAGATGAGCGGCGCCAGGATTGGTTCAAGAGCGGCATCAATGCGCTCAATATGCAATTGCGGGGTGACCGCGAACTCGACCAGCTGACCGGCGCGGTGATCCGCTTTATGACCGAACAGGTGGGCGGCACGGTGGGCGCGCTGTATTTGTTCGATCCCGAACGGCAAGTGCTGGAGTTGGCGGCGGCCTATGCCCTGACCCCGGCCCAGCCGCCGCGCACCACGGTGGCGCTGGGCGAGGGCTGGGCCGGCATGGCGGCGGCCGAGCGCCGCACGGCGCTGCTGACGCAGGTGCCGGCGTCGTACCTGGACGTGGCGTCCGCGCTGGGCCGCACCGCACCGGCCGCCGTGGTGGCGCTGCCGCTGGTGTATGACGGCAGCCTGATGGGGCTGGTCGAGCTGGGCACCCTGGGCGAACTGGACGACTTCAAGACCGGCTGGCTGGAACAGGCGGCGGAAGCCGTGGCGGTGGCGATCGGGGTGGAGCAGGCGCGCCGCCGCGTGGCCACCCTGCTGGAGCAGACCCAGGTGCAGACCGAAGAATTGATGGTGCAGCAGGAAGAATTGCAGCAATCGAATGAAGAACTGGAAGAACGCGCGCAATTGCTGGAGCAGCAGCGCGAAGTGATCCGGCAAAAAAGCGCGGAAAGCGAGCAGGTCAGCCACGAATTGCGCCGCAAGGCCGACGAGCTGGAGCGCATCAGCGCCTATAAATCCGAATTCCTGGCCAATATGTCGCACGAGTTGCGCACCCCGCTGAACAGCATGTTGATTCTGTCGAGCCTGTTGAAGCAAAACAAGGAAGGCAAGCTTAGCGACAAGCAAGTCGAATACGCCGCCACCATCCACAACGCCGGCAGGGATTTGCTGAACCTGATCAACGATATTCTCGACCTGTCGAAGATCGAGGCGGGCCGCGTCGAATTGCAGGTGGAAACCGTGGCGCTCAGTGACATCGCCGCGCAATTGCGCGAATTGTTCGTGCCGCAGGCGGAACATCAAGGCCTGGCGTTTTCCATCGACGTGGCGGCGGGCGTGGTTGCCACCATCCAATCGGATCCGCAGCGCCTGCAGCAGGTGCTGAAAAACCTGCTGGCCAATGCCATCAAATTCACCGCCCAGGGCCGGGTCGGTTTGACGATCCGTCCCGCCGTCGCCGGCGAACATGGCTTGCCCGATGCCGCCATCGCGTTTGCCGTCAGCGATACCGGCGTCGGCATCGCGCCGGACCAGCACGAACGCATCTTCCACGCTTTCCAGCAAGCCGATGGCTCCACCAGCCGCAAGTTTGGCGGCACCGGGCTGGGACTGTCGATTTCGCGTCAGCTGGCGCGCCGCATGGGCGGTGATATCGCGCTGTCGAGCGCGCCCGGCGCCGGCAGCCTCTTCACGCTGTTCCTGCCGCGCGATGGCAGCGCCGCCGCCAGTCTGCCGGCCGATGGTGCCGCACCGGTCAGCGTGGCGCCATCGCCAGCCTGGAACACGGCCCTCGCTTCGGGTGCAGCAGGTATGCCGGCGACGTCGCACATGCCCGGTGCGCCGGCCACGCCAACGGCGCCGGCCACGCCGGGTGAACCTGCCGCCGATACGGGCCTGCCGCCGCCCGTTGCGGCACCTGCTTTACCGCCGCAGCGAACGCTGAGCACCCGGCAATTTCCTGCCGCCGCACGGTCCGCCCCGTTGACCCCGGATACCCCGCTGGCCGCCGCGCCCGCAGGTCCGGCGCCCGGCGCCATCGAAGATGACCGCGCCAGCGTGTTGCCCGATACCCGCTGCATCCTGATCATCGAAGATGACCTGGCGTTTGCCGGCATCTTGCGCGACACCGTGCGCGAACATGGCTTCTGCGCCATTGTCGCCGGCGATGGCGAGGAGGGCCTGGCGCTGGCCGAGCGCTTCCGCCCGAATGCGATCTTGCTTGACGTGATGCTGCCCCATATCGATGGCTGGGGTGTGATGCGCAGCATCAAGGACAACCCCGTCACGCGCCATATCCCGGTGCATTTCATCACGTGCCTGGAAGACCGCCAGAAGGCGCTGGGGCTGGGGGCGATCGGCTTTATCACCAAGCCGGTCAGTTCGGAACAACTGGACCAGGTGCTCGATGCGATCGGCGCCGTGATTGACCGCAAGGACAAACGCTTGCTGGTGGTGGAAGACGATGAAACCGAGGCGCGCAGTGTGGCGGCGTTGCTGGCCACCGACGGCCTCGATATCACGATCGTGCATTCCGGCAGCGCCGCGCTGGCCTTACTGGGACAGCGCGACTATGACTGCATGGTACTGGACCTGGGCCTGTCCGACATGTCCGGCTTTGAGTTGCTGGACCAGTTGCAAGCGCGCCAGTGCGCGCCGCGGATGCCGGTGATCGTGCATTCCGGCCGCAGCCTGTCGCAAGTCGATGAGGCGCGCCTGCGCCGCTACACCGACAGCATCATCGTCAAAGGGGCCAAGAGCCCCGAGCGGCTGGTGGGCGAGGTCAGCCTGTTCCTGCACCTGGTGGAAAGTTCGCTGCCGCAAGACCAGCAAAAGATGATCCGCCGCGCGCTCGACAAGGAAGCCATGTTTGAACGGCGCAAGGTGCTGCTGGTCGATGACGATATCCGCAATATTTTTTCGCTGTCGTCGGTGCTGGCCGAAAAAGGCATGCAGATCGTCGAAGCCGGCAATGGCGTTGAAGCGCTGCAGCGCTTGCAGGAACACCCGGACATCGACATCGTGCTGATGGATATCATGATGCCGGAAATGGATGGCTTCGAAGCGATGCGTCGCATGCGTCGCGATGCGCGCTGGGCACGCCTGCCGGTGATCGCACTGACCGCCAAGGCCATGCTGGGCGACCAGAAGCAGTGCCTCGACGCCGGCGCCAGCGATTACCTGACCAAGCCGGTCGATCTCGACAAGCTGTGCTCGCTGATGCGCGTCTGGCTGTATCAGGCGGGAGCGCCGGCGTGAACCCACAGCAGATCACCGCGCTGGAAATTGATCTGCTGGTGTCCGCCATCCGCCAGGCGCATGGCTACGACTTTTCCGAGTATGCGCAAGCGTCGCTGACGCGCCGCCTGGACGCGTGGCTGGCCCGCTCCGGCTTTGACAGTTATGGCGCCGCGCTGTCGGCCGTGCTGCGCGATGCGGCGCTGTGCCGTCAGTTGGTCGAAGCGGTGACGGTCAATGTGTCGGACATGTTCCGCGACCCGATTTTTTTCCGCACCCTGCGCGCCGAAGTGGTGCCGTACCTGCGCACCTATCCGCACGCAAAAATCTGGGTCGCCGGATGCGCCGGCGGGGAGGAAGTGCTGTCGCTGGCCATCATCCTGCGCGAAGAAGGCGTGGCTGATACCTGCCGCATCTATGCGACGGACTTGAATCAGGCGGTGCTGGAGCGGGCGCGCCAGGGCATGTTCGACTTGCGCGAGATGCAGCGCTATACCCGCAATTACCAGCAGTCGGGCGGCAGCGCCGCCTTTTCTGATTACTATGTGGCGCGCTACGGCCGCGCGCTGTTCGACGCGGACTTGCTACGCAACGTGGTGTTCGCCGCGCACAACCTGGCCACCGATGCCGATTTCAGCGAAATGCAATTGATACTGTGCCGTAACGTGATGATTTACTTTAAGCCATCGTTGAAAGAGCGCTTGCTGGCGCTGTTTGATGGTTGCCTGACGCCGGGCGGCTTCCTGTGCCTGGGCGCCAAGGAGTCGCTGGAGCTGCGCGGCATTGCGCCGCACTACCGCGAAGTGGCGCCGCAGACGCGGATTTACCGCAAGGAGTACCTGCGGGCGGCGCGGGCGGAGGCGGCGCCATGACGATGGCAGGGAATCAAGCTTTCGCCAGCCGGGCGCAACCCCGGCCGCGTTACCGTGCGGTGGCGATCGGCGTTTCCACCGGCGGTGTGGACGCGTTGAAGCGCGTGCTGCCGGCGCTGCCGGCCGGCTTTCCACTGCCGGTGCTGGTGGTGATTCATATTGCGCAAGGCAGTGGCGACGGGCTGGCGCGCCTGCTCGACGCGGCGTCGCAGTTGCGCGTCAAGGAAGCCGATGAAGGCGAATTGCTGCAGGCCGGCGCCGCCTATCTGGCGCCGCCCGGCTACCACTTGCTGGTGGAACGCGATGGCAGGCTGGCGCTGACGCTCGAGGCGCCGGTCAGTTTTGCGCGGCCCTCGGCCGATGTGCTGTTCGAGTCGGCCTCGGCTTGCTATGGCGCGGCGCTGGTCGGCGTGGTGCTGACCGGCGCCGGCGCCGATGGCGCCGGTGGCCTGGAGCGGATCGGTGCGGCGGGCGGCTACACCATCGTGCAAGATCCGGACAGCGCCGCCATGGCGTCGATGCCGCGCGCGGCGCTGGCGCGGCGCGCGCCGGACCGGGTGGTGACGCTCGATGAACTGCCCGCGCTGTTGCGGCAACTGGCGGCCGAGGTGCTGCCATGAACCGCACCCTGCCGTTCCCGCTCTTGCTGGTCGACGACAACGAGGCCAACCTGTTGGCGCTATCGGGCCTGCTCGAAGGCATCGACAACCTGGAAATCGTCACCGTTACCAGCGGCGAGGAAGCGCTGCGCCAGTTGCTGCGGCGTGAATTCGGCCTGGTGCTGATGGACGTGCGCATGCCCGGTATGGATGGCTATGAAACCGCCACCCTGATGCGGGCCAATCCCAAGACCCGCCATGTGCCGATCGTGTTCGTGACGGCGGCAATGGCGGACGCGCAGTGTGCCTTCCTCGGCTATGAAAGCGGCGCCGTCGATTATCTGGTCAAGCCGGTCGAAGCGGTGGTGTTGCAAGCCAAGGTCAAGGTGTTCGCCACCCTGTTCCGGCAGCGCCTCGCCATCGTCGATTTTGAACGCTATGTGCACCAGGTGGAAAACGTGCTGGCGGCGCGCCGGATCGGCCCGCAAGACCGGCAACTGCGCTTGCTGATCGTCGATGACCAGCCGGCCAACCTGCTGGCGCTCGAGGGCATGCTGGCCGACTTGCCCGATGTGTTGCTGGTGCGCGCCAATTCCGGCGCGCAAGCGCTGCGCGCCGTGCTGCGCGCCGATTACGCGGCGGTGCTGCTCGATGTGCAGATGCCCGGCATGGACGGCTTTGAAACCGCCGAACTGATGCGCACCAATCCGAAGACGGCGACCTTGCCCATCATCTTTGTCACGGCCGGCATGAAGGGGCCCGAGTCCCAGTTCAAGGGTTATGAATTGGGCGCAGTGGATTACCTGATCAAGCCGCTGGAGCCGGCCATTCTGATGTCGAAGGTGCGGGTGTTCTGCGACCTGTACCGGCAGCGTGTCGCGCTCGAGCGGCAAAGTGCGCACCTGGAAGGCCTGGTGGCCGAGCGTACCGACGCGTTGCGCCGCAGCGCCGATGAATTGTCGGAAAGCCGTGAACGCTACCGGCGCCTGCTGGGCGCCGTCACGCACCAGCTGTTTTCGCTGCGCCGCGCCGATGGCGTGCTGCGTTCGTATGGCCATGGTTCCGGCTGTGCGGCGGTGACCGGCTATCCGCCGCAAGCGTTTGAAAACGACCAGACCTTGTGGCTGACCATCGTGCCGGAAGCGGACCGCGCGCAGGTGGCGGCGCGCGCCGCCGCGGCGCTCGACAACCATGCCATCAGCCAGTTGGAACATCGCATCCGCTGCGCCGACGGCTTGCCGCGCTGGGTGCGTTCGACCTTTGTGCGCGCCGGCACCGATGACGCGCCGGCCTGCGATGTGCTGATCGAAGATATCGACCAGCGCCGCCGGACCGAGGAAGAGCGCGCGCGGCTGGTCGACCAGCTGGCGCTGGCCACGCGCGCCGCTCGGCTCGGCATCTGGGACTGGAACCTGGCCAACGGTGAACTGGTGTGGGATGAGCGCATGTACCAGATGGTGGGCGTGACGCCGGGTGAACTGGGCGATGCGCATCACACCTGGCTGGCCACCGTGCATCCGGAAGACCGCGTGCTGTGCGAGCGCGCCAAGCGGCTGGCGCTGGAACAGGACCTGCCGTACCAGATTGAATTCCGGGTCTGCTGCCCGGATGGGACGCTGCGCTATATCAAGTCCGATGGCCAGGTGCTGCGCAATGCGCAGGGCCAGCCGATGCGCATGACCGGCGTCCATTACGACATCACGGAGCGCAAGCATGCGGAAGAGGAAATGCGGCGCCACCGCGACCACTTGCTGGAACTGGTCGATGAGCGCACGGCAAGCCTGCGGGCCGCGACCCAAACGGCGGAAACCGCGAACCGCGTGAAATCCGAATTCCTGGCCAAGATGAGCCATGAATTGCGCACGCCGCTGAATGCGGTGATCGGCTTTTCACAACTGATGGCGCGTGCCCAGTCGCTGTCGCCGGACCAGCAGCGCAACCTGGACATCATCCACCGCTCCGGCCAGCATTTGCTGACGCTGATTAACGATGTGCTGGCGCTGTCAAAAATCGAAGCCGGCGGCACCCGGCTGGACCCGGTCGACACCGACCTGGCGCGGCTGCTGGACGAGGTGGTGGAAATGCTGCGCATCCGCGCCCACGCGACGGGACTGGCGCTGTTGCTGCAACTGGACGGCGCGCTGGCGCAGCGCCGGCTGGCGGTGCGGGTCGATGCCGTCAAGCTGCGCCAGGTGCTGATCAACTTGCTGGGCAATGCGCTGAAATTCACCCAGCAGGGCAGCGTGCAATTGCGCGTGCAGGCCGAGCTGCAGCAAGGCCAGGCCCGCGTCGGGTTCGCCATCCGCGACACCGGGGTCGGCATGTCGGCGCGCGATTTGCAGCGCATTTTTGAACCGTTCGTGCAAGTGGGGAGCCATACCGGCGAAGGCGGCACCGGCCTGGGTCTGGCGATTTCGCGCCAGTACGTGCAATTGCTGGGCGGCGAACTGGAAGTTGAATCGGAACCGGGGCGCGGTTCGGTGTTCAGCTTTACGCTGACCTTGCCGGTGGCGGCCACTGTGCCGGCGGCGCCGCCGGTGCTGGGCCAGGTGCTGGGCCTGGATCCGGCGCAGCGCGGCAAGCGCGTACTGGTGGCGGACGATGACCGCGAATCGCAAATGCTGTTGGGGGAATTGCTGGAGCCGCTGGGCTTCGTGGTGGCCTATGCGGGCGACGGCGTCGAAGTCTTGTCGCGCATGAGCAGCTTCTCGCCGCATCTGGTGCTGATGGACTGGCGCATGCCGCAGCTGGACGGGCTGGCGACGATCCGGGCCATCCGCCGTCAGGCCGATGGCCCGCAACCGCGCATCATCATGTGCACCGCCAGTGCGTTTGATGAACAGTGCACGGTGGCGCTCGATGCCGGCGCCGACGCGTTCCTGCGCAAGCCGCTGAACGTCAATGAACTGTATGCGCACATCGAAAATCAGCTGGGATTGCATTTCCAGCGCGCGCCGGCACCGACCCAGGCGGCCGGCGGCATCGCCTCCGGCAGGGGGGCCGACGTGGTACAGGAAGACTTGGCGGGCTTGCCGGAAGAGATCCGCGTGGCGCTCAAGGAAGGCGCGCTGGCGCTGGACCAGCACCGTTTGACGCGGACGCTGGCCGTGATCGAAGCGGAGCACCCGGACCTGGCGGCGCGGCTGCGGCAGATGACGGCCGCGTTCAGGTACCGGGAGTTGTGGGCGCTGCTGGCCTAAGACCTTACTTCGCCGACGCGATCCACGCGTTGACCTTGGCCTCCAGCAGCGACAAGGGCACGGTGCCATCGCCCAGCACCACTTCATGGAATGTCGGCAGGCTGAATTTGTCGCCCAGCGCCTTCCTGGCCCGTTCGCGCAGTTCGACAATTTTCAGCGATCCAATCTTGTAGCCCAGCGCTTGGCCCGGCCACGCCATGTAGCGTTCGGTCTGGTTTTTCGCCACGTCGGCGTCACCCAGCGTGTCGTACATGTAGGCGATGGTTTTTTCGCGGCTCCAGCCTTTCGCGTGCAGGCCGGTGTCGACCACCAGCCGCACCGCGCGCAGCAGTTCGTCATTGAGGTGGCCGAAGTACTGCGCCGGGTCGTCGTACAGGCCCATGTCCTTGCCCAGCGTTTCCGCATACAGCGCCCAGCCTTCGGTAAACGCATTGTTGCCACCGAATTTGCGGAACTTCGGCTGGTCCATTTCCTGCGTCAGCGCGATATGGAAGTGGTGGCCGGGTTTGCCCTCGTGCAGGAACAGCGTGTTCATGCCGGTGCTGTTGTACTTGGCCGGGTCGTTGACGACCGACCAGAACACGCCGGGACGGGAACCATCGGCGGCCGGTGCCGTGTAGTGGTCGGAGGCGGTGGCGCGCGACAGTTCCGGTTCCAGGCGCAGGTCCAGCTTGGCCTTTGGCATCAGGGTGAACATTTGCGGCAGCTTGGTGTCGAGCAGCGTGTTGAGCTGGCGGTACACGGCCTGCACTTCATCTTCCGTCTTGAACGGATAGAACTTGGCCTGCTTGCCGACCCACACCGGCAAGCCCGAGGCGGGACCGTTGTAACCGAGCTTGGGGCCCAGCACGGCGAACTGCTGCTGGATGCGGGCCACTTCCTTCAGGCCGATGGCGTGGATCTGTTCCGGCGTCAAGTTGGTGGTGGTCGATTCCGCCACGTTCGCCAGGTACCATGCGCGCCCGTTCGGCAGCGCGTTCCAGCCGGACGTGTCGCGGCAGGCCGGCAGGTATTCGGTTTCCAGGAACGTTGCCAGGCGCGCCAGCGCCGGATTGAGGTGGTTGGCGATGGTGTCGCGGTAGGCGGCCGTCAGGCGCTGCTTGTCGGCGTCGCTGAAGGCGGCCGGCAGTTTGGTGACCGGGGTGTAGTAAATGCTGCCGGCGGCATCGGCCGCCACCAGTTTTTTGTACTGCGGCAGGGCCGCCACCATCAGGGCTTTCGGCAGCACGATTTTCTTGGCCATGCCTTCGCGCATGTTGGCGATGGCCTGGTCGATCCAGGCCGGCGTCTTCGCCAGGCGGGACAGGTAGGCGTCATATTCCTTGACGGTGCCGATCGGCTGCGACGCTTCACCGCCGGCGAAATTGGCCAAGGTGACCGGGATGCTGTCCATCTGGTTCAGCGGCAGCAAGTGGTCCGGGAATTGTTCCGAGTGAAGCAGGGCGTTCAGTTCGAACGCCAGCACGTCATAGTTGATGCGGTCGCCCCGGTTCAACTGTGCGCGGGCAATCGCTTGCAGGCGCTTCTGGTAATCGCGGTACAGCGCAAACTGTTTGGCGCGTTCGGCCGGCGCGATATCCATCGTCAACTGGTCATCAAAGCGGTTGTCGCCGTTTTGCGTGGCGCCGACCGGATCGAAGCGCGCCAGGGCCTCATAGTAGTCGTCGGCCAGCGTCAGCAATTGCTGCCTTACCTGGGGCGCGCTGGCGGCCGGCGCGGTGTCGATCTTGTGGGTTGCCGAAGGTGCGGCCTGGATGGCAGGCGTCCAGGCCAGCGCAACGGCGGTAGCCAGCGCGGCCAGGGTCAAGCGATGTTTCATGAGCGGTTCCTGGGTAAGGGTGAAGCTGCAAGGATACCCAGATGGGGTCAGGCGTGCAATCATGCATTTCCCCGCTGTGT
>JAIENA010000245.1 GCA_019751755.1 Burkholderiaceae bacterium
GTACCTGACACCAACGGTATCAGGCATCCGACGGTTAATTGGCAGGTTTAGCCATGTAGCCCGTCACTTCGAGGTCGAAACCGGTCGTCATGGATGGCATCTTACGCGGGCTGGCCAGCAATTTCATCTTGCGCACGCCAACGTCGCGCAAAATTTGCGCGCCGATACCGTAGCTGCGCAGGTCCATGCTGGCCGCGCGGCCTTGCGGACGCTGCGCCGGCTGGTCCAGCGCGGCAAATTGCGAGAAGAACTGTTCCGCGGTTTCTTCGCAGTTCAGCAACACCACCACGCCTTGCGGCGATTCCTTGATGGCCTTCAGCGACGACGGCACCGTCCACGAGTGGGTGGTGGCTTCCGATTCCAGCAAATCCAGGATCGACACCGGCTGGTGCACGCGCACCAGCGATTCCTGCGTCGAGTCCATCGCGCCGTGCACCAGCGCCAGGTGAGCCGAGCCGGTTGGCGTATCGCGGAAGGCGATCATGCGGAAATCGCCCACCGCCGTCTTCAGCACACGCTCCGCCACGCGCTCAACGATGCACTCGTTGCGGCTGCGGTAATGGATCAGGTCAGCAATCGTACCGATTTTCAGGTCATGTTCTTTTGCAAACTCCAGCAAGTCCGGCAGGCGTGCCATGGTGCCGTCGTCCTTGACGATTTCGCAAATCACCGAGGCCGGGGTCAGGCCCGCCATCGCGGTCAGGTCGCAACCGGCTTCCGTATGGCCGGCGCGCATCAGCACACCGCCCTTGACGGCGCGCAGCGGGAAAATATGGCCCGGCTGCACGATATCGGAAGGTTTGGCATTTTTTGCCACGGCCACTTGAATGGTCTTGGCGCGGTCGGCGGCGGAAATGCCGGTGGTGACGCCTTCGGCGGCTTCGATCGATTGCGTGAAGTTGGTGCCGTACGAGGTGCCGTTACGGGCCGTCATCATCGACAGGTCCAACTGCTTGCAGCGCTCTTCCGTCAGGGTCAGGCACACCAGTCCGCGTGCGTACTTGATCATGAAGTTGATCGCTTCCGGCGTCACGAAGTCCGCTGCAAGCACCAGGTCGCCCTCATTTTCACGGTCTTCCTCGTCCACGAGAATGACCATGCGGCCTGCGCGCAATTCGGCAACAATTTCTTCGGTGCTGGAGATAGACATTGCTTATCCTTGATTTCGAGTTTCCTTAACCCTCTATTTTAAAGGATTTGGCGCATCTCAACCTGAATTCCCCCTCGGAATGCTAGTTCGCCCTGTCGGGGTCTGCTGAACGCACACCGGGGAGTGCCGGATCAGCTATATCAATTCAACATACCAAACGCATGTAAAGGCATAGTTCCGGCACCCCGCTGCGCCGGTGAATCCGGCATAGTGTAGCCCTCCCCCCGTCTTGACTGTAACTCGCCATGACCGCACTCACCTACACTCCCCGCCTGCTGTGGCAACTGGGCGCCGAACTGGGCGAAGGCCCGCTTTGGCTGCCGGAACAACAGCGCCTGTACTTCGTCAACCTGATCCCCGGCGTGCTGCACGCGCTGGACGCCGACGGCGCCACGCACCGCTGGCAAATGCCGACGTCGATCTGCTGGATCGTGCCGCGCCGCGATGGCAACGGCTTCATGGCCGGCTTAAAAGATGGCATCGTGCGCTTGTGGCTCGAACCCGAGGTGCGGATCGAGTACCTGCACCAGCCGGTGCAACAGCGTCCCGGCGTGCGCCTGAACGACGCCAAGGCCGATCCGCAGGGCCGCCTGTGGGCCGGCACGCTGAACGGCGATGACAAAAGCCGGCCGGACGGCCAGTTGTTCCGCCTCGATCCGGACGGCACGCTGTCGGTGGCGCTGGACGATTACCGCATCTGTAATGGTCCCACCTTCAGCCCGGACGGCACCATCCTGTACCACAACGACAGCTTCAGCGACCAGACCTTTGCCTACGCTGTCGATCAAGACGGCAGCCTGGGCCCGGCGCGCCTGTGGAAGAGCTACGGCGGCGAACAGGGTTCGCCGGACGGCATGACCGTCGATTCGGAAGGCTGCCTGTGGGTCGCCCAGTGGGGCGGCAGCCGGGTCTGCCGCTACAGCCCCGACGGCGCCTTGCTGGCCACCGTGCGCCTGCCGGTATCGCAGCCCGCATCGTGCGTATTGGGTGGGCCCGATTACAAGACGCTGTACATCACCACCGCGTGGGAAGGCCTGAACGCCGAGCAGCGCGCCCGGGAACCGCTGGCCGGCGCCCTGTTCGCGGTGGACGTCGACGTCCCCGGCGTGCCGCCAGCGCGCTACGGCCAGCCATAAGCGCCGTTCAGTGTTGGCCGAGGGCGGCCACCACGGTGGAGCGATGGGGGCAAAAATGGTATAAAGGCGGCATGTCGAGCAAATCCCCGCCTCCCGTTCCACCTGACTCCATCGACACTGCGCCGGCAGCGGCGCCCCGGCGGCGCGGGCGTCCCGCCAAGCGTGAAGAAGACAGCCTGCGGGGAGAATTGATCCGCAAGTCGGCCCACCTGTTCCGCACCCAGGGCTATGACAACACCACCGTGCGCGATATCGCGGCGGCGGCCGGAATCCACTCCGGCAGCTGGTTTTATCATTTCAAGTCGAAGCAGGAAATTCTGGCCGCCGTGATGGAACACGGCATGCATCAATCGCTGGCGCGTATCGAAGAAATCGCGCCGCACACGCTGCCGCCGCGCGCCGCCTTCCAGCGCCTGGTGGAAGTGCACCTGCACACGGTGCTGGCGCCGAACCATGATTTCATTCCCGTGCTGCTGTATGAATGGCGCTCGCTGGACCAGCCGTCGCGCGCCCGCATCATCGAGCTCAAAGACCGCTATGAAGCGGTGTGGGATGACGTGATCGCCCGGCTGCACGCGTCCGGCGATTGGGCCATGCCGACGCGCTTCGACCGCCTGCTGATGTTCGGCGCGCTCAGTTGGACCACCCAGTGGTACAAGCCCGGCCGCACTTCGCTGGACGACCTGGCCGCGCAAGCGGTGCAATTCATCCTGCGCACGCCGGTCCGCACGTAAGCCCTTCGCTGCAGGCTTATTGCTGATCCGCTTGATCCGGCGTGGCGTTGGCTTTGATCTTGATGCCGCGCCGCGCCAGGCTCTCGCGCAGCAGGAATTCAATTTCCGCATTCACGCTGCGCAGGTCGCGCGCGGCCAGTCGCTGCAGTTCGTCCCACAATGCCGGGTCGATCCGCAGCGGGAAGGCTTTCTTTCCCGGGCTGGCCATCGCTGAACGCCTTTAGTTATACAGGGTGCCTGCGTTGATGATCGGCTGCGCATCCTTGTCGGAGCACAGCACCACCAGCAGGTTACTGACCATGGCGGCCTTGCGCTCGGCATCGAGTTCGACGATGTCGCGCTCAGCCAGCCCTTTCAGCGCCGCCTCCACCATGCTGACCGCGCCATGAACGATCTTGGCGCGGGCGCTAATAATGGCTTCGGCCTGCTGGCGGCGCAGCATCACTTGCGCGATTTCCGGCGAATACGCCAGGTGCGTGAGTTTCGCATCCAGCACTTCCACCCCGGCCGCATCGAAACGGGCCTGCAACTCCGTCCGCAGCGCCTGCGCCACTTCGTCCATGCCGGCGCGCAGCGTGGTTTCGCCGGCCGCCAGGTCTTCGCCTTCGTCATACGCATATTGCGAGGCCAGGTGGCGCAGCGCCGCTTCGCCCTGCACCGCCACATAGCGCTCGAAATCATCGACCTCGAACAGCGCCTGCGCCGTATCACGCACACGCCACACCACGGCCGCGCCGATTTCCACCGGGTTGCCGCGCTTGTCGTTGACCTTCAGGGTCGGCGCATTGAAGTTGCGGGCCCGCACCGACAGCTTGCGCTTGCGGTACAACGGACAAGCCCAGCGCAAGCCTTCGCTGCGGTCGGTGCCGATGTATTTACCGAACAGCATAAGGATCGCGCTTTCGTTGGGCTGCAGCATATACAGCCCGGCCAGCGTGAAAATGCCACCGCCCACCATCAGCAGGAACAGCAAGATGCCAACCGGGCCACCCCTGAGCGCAACGAAGCTGCCCAGCACCAGCAGCACCCCGGCCAGGGTCGCCAGGTAGCCATTGTAGGAACTAAAACTGGTTTCACGCCTCGGGGTTGCGATTGACATGCTGGAGTCCTCGGTTAACATCAAAGTGATATCACTTTAGGATCACCGCAGCAAGGTGTCAAGCGCTGACTCCCCACATTCCTTACTTGCTTGATGCCGACAGCATGCGCTCCACGTAGCGCGCAATCAGGTCCACCTCCAGATTGACCTGGCTACCCACCTGCAAATGCTTCAGGGTGGTCACGGCAATCGTGTGCGGGATCAGGTTGATCGAAAACTGGCTGACCAGCGCATCGCCGCTGCCGCCGATATCATTGACGCGGTTGACCGTCAGCGAGACGCCATTGACGACGATCGAGCCTTTGAAGGCCAGGTATTTCGCCAGGCCGACCGGCGCCTCGATCACCAGTTCCCACGATTCGCCAACCGGCTCGAACTTGCGCACCACGCCCAGGCCATCGACGTGGCCGGACACCAGATGGCCGCCCAGGCGCTCGGCCAGCGTCAGCGCTTTTTCCAGGTTGACTTCATTGAGGCCGTCCAGGCCCACGGTGCAATTGAGGCTTTCACGCGAGACATCGACCTTGAACGCGGTGTCGGTCTTTTCAATCACCGTCATGCAGGCGCCGTTCAGCGCAATCGAGTCGCCCAGCGCAACATCGGCCAGCGGCAGGCCACCCGCGTCGACCGACAGGCGCACGCCCGCATCGAGACCGCCTTCCAGCGGCTGAACTTGGGTGATTTTGCCAACGGCGGCAACGATACCAGTAAACATAAGGAGTCTTTCGAAGTAAGAATGAAAAAATTAAAATCAAGCAGTGAATCGTGCCAGGATACGCACATCGTCCCCGACCTGCGTCACCTGATGGAATGTCAACGGGTACTTGCCGGACAGTTCGGTCAGCGCTGGCAAGGCAAACATGCCCTGCGCATCGCCCAGCAACGTGGGGGCGAGGTAGACCAGCAATTCATCGACGCAGCCTTCGCGGATCAGCGAGCCATTGAGTTTGCCGCCCGCCTCCACGTGCACTTCATTGATCTGACGCCGGCCCAGTTCACGCATCAGTTCCGGCAAATCGACTTTGCCGTGCGGGTTCGGTAAGGTGATGATGTCCGCACCCACCGCACGCAAGGCGGCTTCCTTGTCCGGATCGTGAATCGCCGCCACCACCCAGGTGCCACCGCCTTCCAGCACCCGCGCTTGCGGGCTGATCTCAAGGCGGCTGTCGACCACGATGCGGCGCGGCTGGCGCGGGGTCTCGACCGCGCGCACCGTCAGTTGCGGATCATCGGCCTTGACGGTGCCGATGCCGGTCAGGATGGCGCAGGCGCGGGCGCGCCACGCGTGGCCGTCGGCGCGCGCTTGCGGCCCGGTGATCCACTGGCTCTGGCCATTGTGCAGCGCCGTCATGCCATCGAGGCTGGCGGCGGTTTTCATGCGCACCCACGGCAAGCCGCGCGTCATGCGCGAAAAGAAACCGATATTCAATTCGTGGGCGGCTTCGGCCAGCAGGCCGGTCGATACCGCGATCCCGGCGGCGGCCAGTTTCGCCATGCCCTGCCCCGCCACCAGCGGATTCGGGTCTTCCATTGCCGCCACCACGCGGCCCAGGCCGGCGCGCACCAGCGCGTCCGAACAGGGTGGCGTGCGGCCATGGTGGTTGCACGGCTCCAGCGTCACATAGGCGGTCGCGCCGCGCACATCGTGGCCACGCTGCTGTGCATCCTTCAGGGCCTGGATTTCCGCATGGTCGTGGCCGGCCGCCTGCGTGACGCCGGCGCCAATGACTTGACCGTCGCGGACGATCACGCAACCAATGCGGGGGTTGGGCGAAGTCGTATACAGCCCCTTCGCAGCCCATTCCAGGGCCAGTTTCATGCCATCGGCGTCGTTCGTTATGTCCACGTTATTCCTTTATCCGGTACAGGCGGCGCCATCCTTTTTCGGGTCGCACACGCGCGCCCTGCCCAGCATGTTAATCCGTACCAGATATTGCTGCGGCCCCGCCTCCACCGTCAGGGTGCCCCAGCGGGCGGTCTGGCTTTTATCCGCACGGCAACTACGCCCTGCGGAATTATATGCAATATAGTCCTGGCTCGCGCTGCCCGTGAATTTCATGCGGATATGGATGCCATCGGCCAGCACGCCTTGCTCAAGAATGATTTCATCGTCCGGCCCCGGTTTGGCGTCGCCGTCGCGGTCGGCAAAGATGGTCCAGCCGCGCTCCCAGCCGCCGGCGTGGGGCGCCACCACGATGACGCTGCCGCGCGCGATGGCCAGCGCACGGGCGGTATCAAGCGCGGCATGCAAGTCCGCCACGGCCGCCTGCAATTGCTGGCGCCGCAGCAACGCATGGCCGGTGGGGAGCGCGGCGCACAGCAGGATGGCCGCGATCGCCAGCGCCACCAGCATTTCCAGCAGCGTGCGGCCGCGCTGCCCCGCCAGCCGTTCAATGAGCGCTTGCATCACCGCCTACCGCCAGCAGCTCAGCGACGGCCCGGTCGCCAGCCGCAAGCCGTTGCTGGTCAGGATCAGATTGTCGCAGGTGTCGTCGCGAAAGGTGGCGTCGACCCGCGCCGTGCCCGGCCGGGCGACCAGTTGCACGCAATCGCGGATCGATTCGCCCTCGCACGCTTTACCCTCCACTTCATAGGCGCTTTTGGGGGCCGTGCTGCCGCTCCACCAGCGGAAGGCGCGCGCCGCGTCATCGGTGGCGTCGGCGGAAAAGGCGATATAACTACCGTGCTGGCTGTAATAGCGCTCCTGCTGCACCATCAGCAACAGCAGCGCGGCTTGCGCTTCGGTACGGCGGGCGCGCACGGCAAACTCGGTGTAGGCGGGATAGGCGGCGGCGGACAAGATCAGTGCCAGCACCAGCACAATCAACATTTCGATCAACGTCAAACCGCGGTGGTTCCGGTCGATGGTCGCCATGGCCGTCTCCTAGGGTTTGGCGCTGCGCCGCAGTTCGCGATAATTCGCCACTTCGCGCCACGCGACGCGCGTCCCGGGCGCCGGGCGCCAGGTGCTCTGCAACACCACTTCCGTGCTGTCGCGCGCGCCGAAGCCAATCGCGGTAACGCGGTAGAGATGCGCCGCCCCGGCTGCCGCACCGGGCGCCAACGGTAACTGTTCAATCACATAGCGCGGTTTGCGAAACGGCAAATGGCCCTCGCCGGTTTCCATCTCCGCCCCGCTGTACTGACCAAACGGCACCGAACGCGATGCGCCGCCGGCATCGGCAATATCGACTTGGCGCCAGGCCGGCGCACCGTCGCCATCGGCCGCGCACAGGCCCAGGTCAGGCGCCGACAAGCCATCGCCGCAGCCCGCCACAAAGCCGTCGCCCGCCGCCAGCAAGGCGGCCCTGGCCGGGTCGGCGCCGCCACCGGCCAGTTCACGCTCGGCATCGGCCAGCGCAGCCTCGGCCGCCTGCAGCGCGACGTCGCGGTCGCGCAGGCCGCGCGCCGCCCGTTCAGCGTGGATTGCCAGCCGCGCGCTGGAGATTCCCATCAATAACAGCATCACCATGACCAGCATGGCCGCCATCAGAACCACGCCTTGCTGGGGTGTTGCCAGGACTGCCGCCTTGATTATCGCCATCATCCACCTCCATCGTTGCGCATCAACACCGTGGCGCCGACCACGCGCCGCAACCGCCGCCGCTGTCCGTCCGGCAGCACCTTTTCATCGATCACGACACCGGCATCGCGGCCGCCGGCCAGCGCCTTATAGCCACGGCCGAACAAGTCATGAATGACCGGTTTGGCTGCGGGATCGGAGCCACGCTCGCCGTGCAGCAGCAAGGCGATGCGCACGCTGGACACGCGCCGCCAGCCGTCCACGCCGGCCAGCGCGGCCACCTCCGTGGCATTCAGATAGCGGTTCGGCACGCCGTCGGCGGGCTCGTCGGTGTCGATGCCATACAGGATTTGCAAGGTATCGACGCCGCGCACCAGCGCATCGGCGCCCCATCCTTCGTTACCCTTGTATTTGCAGCGCAATTCGCCTTCGCCATCAGCACCTGCCGCGACGTAGAAAATGCTCCAGCCCTGGTCGCCATCGGCCACCGTAAAGCCGGCGCAATCGGTGACACTGCCATCGCCCTCGCCACTACCAGCGCCGTTGAAACGCACTGCCAGCACATCGCTGCCATTGAAGGCGGCGGGCCACGGTCCGTCGATGCCGTGGCGGTCACGCGCAATGCCGGTGGCGTCGAGGCCCATGATGCCGGCCCAGCCCGCAGCGGCAACGGCCGATGCGGATGCGGTGCCTGCGGCAGACGCCGGGGATAAAGGTGAGGCGGTGGCTGACGCTGTGGCCGAACCACGCGTGGCCGCGGCGCCGGCAGGTGCATAGCCCGCCTGCTGCACAGCGCGCGCCATCATGGCCAGCGCCTGCCGGCCACTGTCGTCGAGCCGCGTGCTGGCGCCATGCCGCAGGTACGCTGCCTGCGCGCCCACCAGCACGGCAGAAGCGGCCAGCGCCAACACGGTCCCGATCGCCAGCGACAGCATCAATTCCACCAACCCAAAACCACGCGCCCGCATGGCCAGGCAGATGGCCGTGCGTGTGACTGCGTCTGGGGCAACACCCGAGGCCGCCCGCTTGGCCGCACTCATGGCCCCACTCCGGCAATCGCCAGCGCCACGCCCGGCGCGTAGTCATCACCAGCGCTGTCCGGCCGGCCATCGGGTAACCTGCCGCGCCAGCCAATCTTGATCACCAGCGGCGCGCTGGCGTCACCGGTGCATGGCCAGCGCAGCCGCCCGCCCTGCCACATTTTGCGGTCGCGGCAAATCCGCACCCGGCCCGTTGGCAACGCCTGCGCCACCTGCTGTTTCAGTTCGGCCAGATCGGCCTGGGCCAGTTGCGCACTGTCGCAAGGGGCGGTGCTGCAAGCAAAGGTGGGATCGGGAGACGGTTCGCGTTGCGCGTCGTAATCAAAGCCGGCGTACACGGCATCGGCCTGCGCCGCATTGGCGCGCAGCCGCGCGGCAAAATCAGCCGCCAGCCGCGAAGAGGACGTCAGCCATTGCGATTCCTGGCGCACGCGCTGCGCCGTCAATTGCATGGCGCCGGCGCCGAGCACGCCGAGCGCCATCACCAGCAGCGCCACCAGCACTTCCGGCAGCGTAAAACCATGTCCATGTCGGGAACGCATATGCCGCCTCCACGTCAGGTTCAAAGAACCCGACGTTACGCGCCGAGGCGGCGAACGGTATGCGGAGCATCAAGGCCGATGGGGAACCGGCCGGACAAATCACCGGGGCTTATGCCCGGCTCAGAGACAGGGCAAATACAGCCTGGAGGGAAGTGTAATCAGGAAAGTTTGGCAGGTCCGGCATCACCGGCGTGTTCTGCGGGATCAGCATGACCGGCTTCTTCGATGGCATCCTGGAACTCGGCCAGGCATTCGAAATTCTTGTAGACCGAGGCGAAACGGATATAGGCCACCGTATCGAGCGCCTTCAATTGCTGCATCACCAGTTCGCCAATCGCGTGCGAATCAATTTCGCGCTGGCCCGATGTCAGCAATTTTTCTTCAATCGCCAGCACGGCCCGGTCCACCGCTTCGGCTGGCACCGGCCGTTTGCGCAATGCCAGCGCCAGGCTGCCGCGCAATTTGGCAGCCGAATAGTCGGCACGGCTGCCGTTTTTCTTGACCACGTACGGCATCGTCAGTTCGATCCGTTCGTACGTCGTAAAGCGCTTGTCACACTTGCCGCAACGCCGGCGGCGACGGATCGCATCGCCCTCTTCCGACATGCGGGTGTCGAGGACGTGGATTTCTTCATGCTGGCAAAACGGACATTTCATTCGGCAAGTAACTTATAAAATGTGGATAATTTAAATTAAAAAGCGCCGCCCCGGGAGGGGACGGCGCTCTCGATGTTACCAAGCGAAGTATCAGGCGTAAACCGGGAACGCGTCCGCCAGTACTTTTACCGCTGCCTTGACGCGCTCGATGGTGGCGGCGTCATGCGGGTTGTCCAGTACATCGGCGATCAGGTTGCCAACTTGCTCAGCCTGCTCTTCCTTGAAACCACGGGTGGTCATCGCTGGCGAGCCCAGACGGATACCGGACGTCACGAACGGCTTCTGCGGGTCGTTCGGGATACCGTTCTTGTTGCAGGTGATGTGCGCGGTGCCCAGAATGGCTTCGGCTTCTTTGCCGGTCAGGTTCTTCGGACGCAGATCCACCAGGAACACGTGCGACTCGGTGCCGCCCGACACGATGCGCAGGCCGCGCTGGATCAGGGTCTTGGCCAGCACGTCGGCGTTTTTCACCACTTGTTTCTGGTATTCAACGAATGCAGGCTGCAGTGCTTCTTGGAAAGCAACGGCTTTACCAGCGATCACGTGCATCAGCGGGCCGCCCTGAATACCTGGGAAGATGGCCGAATTGATGATTTTTTCGTGTTCGGCTTTCATCAGGATGATGCCGCCACGTGGGCCGCGCAGCGATTTGTGCGTGGTCGAGGTGACGAAGTCAGCGTGTGGCACCGGGTTCGGGTACAGGCCGGCGGCGATCAGGCCGGCGTAGTGGGCCATGTCGACCATGAAGTACGCGCCAACGGCCTTGGCCACGGCAGCGAAACGCTCGAAGTCGATTTTTTTCGAGAACGCCGAGGCGCCGGCGATGATCAGCTTTGGCTTGTGTTCCTTGGCCAGCGCTTCCATGGCGACGTAATCGATGTCTTCTTCCGGGGTCAGGCCGTAGGACACGACATTGAACCATTTGCCGGACATGTTCAGCGGCATGCCGTGGGTCAGGTGGCCACCTTCAGCCAGCGACATGCCCATGATGGTGTCGCCTGGTTTCAGCACGGCGAAGAACACGCCCTGGTTGGCCTGGGAGCCGGAGTTCGGCTGCACGTTGGCGGCTTCGGCGCCGAACAGCTTTTTCACGCGGTCGATCGCCAGTTGCTCCACCACGTCGACGTGTTCGCAACCACCGTAGTAGCGCTTGCCTGGGTAGCCTTCAGCGTATTTGTTGGTCAGCTGCGAGCCTTGTGCTTGCATCACGGCTGGGGACGTATAGTTTTCGGAGGCGATCAACTCGATGTGGTCGTGCTGGCGGACATTTTCAGCCTGGATGGCGGACAACAATTCCGGGTCGATGCTGGCGAGGGTGTGATCTTTGGCGAACATGAAAAAAACTCCGTGAGAGTAGTTACTGGCAGGTTAGGATCGAATGAGGAAAGCCGGAACAACGGGACAGGCAGCCTCGGTCGTACGATTCCACTTCGGCTGCCCAGGCGAACGGCTATTGTATTTGGTGCAGTCTCACGCTCCCCGGTGGATCTCCACCTTTCGCCAGCAGATCCACGCCGTTTTGGCAACGCACAGGATCATTCGACTTTTCGCCAGTCACGTGAGACGTAAATGGAAGCCAGATTGTAGGGCAAGAGCGGCCTCAGGGCAAGGAAACCCATGACAAGATATCAAGAAGCACGACCGTTTCATGCCGAAAAGGGGCTGTTAGGCTAGAATCTTTGCAATTGCGTTAATATCGGCACAATTGCATGATTGTTTATGTTTATTATGTGCAAATGCCGCCATTTGACTTAACCGTGCCGGATACGCCGTGCGTGTCAGCCACGTTATTTTAGGAAAGTCCCATGATCGTCTTCATCACCGGCGCCAGCGCCGGCTTTGGCGCCGCAATGGCGCGTGTATTTGCCGGCAACGGCCATCAGGTGATCGTCAGCGCGCGCCGCGTCGACCGCCTGCAAGCCCTGGCCGCCGAGCTGGGCCCCAGCATCCTGCCGATCCAGCTCGACGTCAGCGACAAGGCGGCAATTGCCGCCGCACTGGCCGCCCTGCCCGCCGAATGGCAGGCCATCGATGTGCTGATTAATAACGCTGGCCTGGCGCTGGGCGTGGCGCCGGCGCATGAAGCGTCGCTGGACGACTGGGAAACCATGATCGACACCAATTGCAAGGGCCTGGTGGCGGTGACCCGCGCCGTCCTGCCGGACATGGTCAAGCGCGGCAGCGGCACCGTGATCAATATCGGCTCCACCGCCGGCGCCTACCCTTACCCGGGCGGCAACGTGTATGGCGCCACCAAGGCCTTCGTCGAACAGTTTACGCTGAACCTGCGCGCCGACCTGGTGGGCACCGGCGTGCGCGCCACCAACCTGGCGCCCGGCCTGTGCGGCGGCACCGAGTTTTCCAATGTGCGGCTGAAGGACGATACGGCCGCCTCCCGGGTGTACGAAGGCACGGTGCCACTGACGCCGGACGACATCGCCAATACCGCCTATTGGATCGCCACGCTGCCTGCGCACATCAACATCAACCAGATTGAAATGATGCCGACCTGCCAGGGCTTTTCGCCGTTCACCATCAAGCGCAATCTTGCCTGATCACAAGCCAAGCGCGGCATCAGGGCGGCATAAGGGCTTTACTTACACTTTCAACAACTCCCGCTAACGCCGCCGAATTGTTGGCAATGACGGGAAATTCGTAAGCGGATGTTACAATAGTTGGTAATTTGATCCGATTCCGCTCTACTTGGCGCGGTGCCATGCCGCGCCGGTGATTTTCCGTGACTTTTCTCCCTGTTTTGCGCAACCATGCCCGCGATTTCGCGTAGAATGTTGCCCATTCTCATTAGTAGTCAAATTAACATGCCATCAGACTTTATCTGGAATGTCCGTGTCTATTACGAGGACACCGATGCCGGTGGTATTGTTTATTATGCAAACTATTTGAAGTTCTTTGAACGCGCCCGTACCGAATGGCTGCGCGCCATCGGCGCCAACCAGCACCAGCTATTGCAAGAACATGACGCAATGTTCGTTGTAAAGAGCGTCAGTGCTGACTATCATGCGCCTGCGAAGCTGGACGATGTACTAAAATTAACGCTGAGAATCGAAAAACTGGGCCGTGCCTCCATCCAGTTCGTGCAGGAAGCCTGGAATGGTGAACAATTGCTCAATTCGGCGCGCGTCAAAGTCGGCTGCGTCGATTCTTCCCTGCGTCCGCGCGCCGTGCCGGAATCGGTCGCGTCGCGTATGCGCGACGCCGCGTGCGCGGCCCGGCCAGACTAAGCGCCTGAATCAGTACCACCTGAACCGATAATAATGAACGTCACTCAAGACCTGTCCTTTTTCGCTCTTATTTCCAATGCGCA
>JAIENA010000288.1 GCA_019751755.1 Burkholderiaceae bacterium
TTGTCTTGCCATGTAACTCTCCTCAAGTGGTGGATTTTCCACCTATTGAGGTGTCCGGGCAAATTAGACCACGGCAGAATACATTTGAATTTGTTGCGCACATAAAATTTTTTACAGACCCAACAGTCTCCGATTGATAGTTAGCGGTTAATACAGCCTATATCTAAAGGCAATCTTGCCAAGTTGCGATGGACGAGATCTGTCGTACAGTCTTTCGATTTAGCATCATGCTACTATTGTTTCATGCGACGAATACTGATGATTTTCCTGTTACTTATCGTGCCGTTCCAGTTCTCCTGGGCCGCCGCCGGGAACTATTGTCAGCATGAGTCGGGAAGCGCAGCGATGCACTTCGGTCATCACGTCCATCTGCATCAGGACGGCGCCGAGAAGAGCCAACCCAACGTGAAATCGACCAAGGCCCACCCAGATTGTGGCGCTTGCCACGGTGCAGGCTCCGCATTATTTAATCAGCATGCCGGTGCTTGGGGATTTACTCCGGGTGAAGTCCTTGCCCCTACCGCAGCGGTACACTACACATCTCATATCCCTGAATGTCCCCTACGTCCTGATCGCTTCACTTTGATTTGAATTGCAATCACGCTGCCACGCTCGTCGTGCTGCGAACACACCAATTTGAATAGATGAAGGAGTGCAGATGAAACATGACGATAATGACGGCCACGACCATGGCCATGAGGGAAGTGAAGGCGCAGAGAAGGAACACAATCACGGTGGATTTCTAGGCGAGAAGGCTGAATTGGTTTTCGTTGGACTGACCGGAGTACTTTTGCTCTCTGGCTGGCTAGTAGAGAAGTATCAGTATGGACCGGGTTGGCTGGCCCTCTGCCTTTTCATTGGCGCATACTTCTTTGGTGGCTTCTTCACCACCAAGGAGGCAATCCAAAACCTCATCGCGCGCCGCTTTGAGATTGATACCCTCATGCTGGTCGCTGCGGCCGGTGCCGCAGCACTGGGCGAATGGGCCGAAGGCGCGCTGCTGCTATTTCTGTTTAGCCTCGGCCACGCGCTTGAGCATTTTGCGATGGGACGCGCGCGCAGGGCGATCGAGGCGCTGGCTAAATTGGCCCCGGAAACTGCAACAGTTAGACGGGATGATCGCACTGAGGTAGTGGGTGTCGAAACACTTCAGCCGGGCGACATCATCTTGGTCAAGCCGAACGAAAGAATGCCTGCAGATGGCGTCGTGATAAAAGGCACGACCAGCGTTGACCAGGCACCGGTAACGGGAGAAAGCGTCCCCGTGGACAAGCAGCCCGTAGACGATGCTAAAGCTGCCATCGCCGCATTTGACAAGGTTGCTGCCAGCAACCGTGTGTTTGCCGGCACGATCAACGGTGCCGGGGCGATAGAGGTAATGGTCGCGCGCTTGGCAAAACAATCTGTCATGGCCCGCGTGGTGCAGATGGTGGCGGAAGCTGAAGCTCAGCGCTCGCCCACCCAGCAATTCACCGATAAATTCGAACGCATATTCGTACCGTCGGTGCTCTGCTTCGTTGCACTACTGATGTTCGCCTTCGTGATCGTGGACGAACCTTTCAGCGAGAGCTTCTACCGTGCGATGGCGGTGCTCGTTGCAGCTAGCCCATGTGCCCTGGCTATCTCGGTACCTAGCGCCGTATTGTCCGGCGTAGCGCGCGCGGGGCGCAGCGGCGTTCTCGTAAAAGGTGGTGGTCCTCTTGAAAACCTCGGAACCCTGACCTCGATCGCATTCGATAAAACCGGTACGCTAACCGAGGGGAAACCCAAACTTACAGACGTCTTACCGGCTACCGGTGTGACCGAATCGGAACTGCTGGCATTGGTTTCGGCAGTAGAGTCCCATAGCGATCACCCGCTGGCATCTGCGCTGGTGGAAGGTGCGCAAGAGCGCTTGGGTTCGGTTGTATCTATCCCAACAGCCCAGGACGTCAAGAGCATTACGGGCCGGGGTATTCAAGCCACAGTCGATGGCGAGACCGTGTATGTCGCAAAACCCGTGTTCTTCTCCGAGTTCAATGGTGCCAAACTACCTGCCGAGCAAGAGCAGGCAAATAAGCAACTCATGGCCGACGGCCGTACAACCATGGTTGTGCTCAAAGGTGAGCGCTACATGGGCGTGATAGGCGTGATGGACACGCCGCGGAAGGTTGCGCCGAATGTAATTACGAGGTTGCGCTCTCTTGGAATCGAACGACTGATTATGATTTCGGGCGACAATCAGCAAGTCGCAGACGCCGTGGCCAAAGTGGTTGGCCTGACAGAGGCAAAAGGCGATTTGATGCCCGATCAGAAGGTCGACGCCATCAAGCAGCTTCGTAAGGATTATGGCAAAGTCGCCATGGTAGGCGACGGGGTCAACGATGCGCCAGCCATGGCCAATTCGACTGTCGGCATCGCAATGGGCGCCGCCGGCTCTGACGTCGCATTAGAGGCGGCCGATGTAGCATTGATGGGAGATGACCTCAGCCAGTTGCCATTTGTCGTCGGCCTGTCACGTCAAACCAGCCGCATCATCAAACAAAATTTGTGGGTCAGTCTGGGCGTTGTGGCCGTTCTCATTCCGGCGACGATCTTCGGTCTCAATATCGGTACAGCAGTGCTATTTCATGAAGGATCGACCCTGATCGTGGTCGTGAACGCACTACGCTTGTTAGCTTATCGGGATAAGACCGGCGGCACATGAAAGCAAGCCTATTTTCGATATCTTTAGTGATATCTCAGGAAAAACTGCCATTAGATAAACATTGGGAAATCGCGGCGAGCCTTGTAGATATTGGCCTACTTTTGCACCCTGCCGAAATTGCCATGTTATACTAGTCTAATGGCCCGTAGATTTCTTTACTTGTTGATGACAGTGATCGCACTTCAGTTTAGCTGGAGTGTGATCACTGCCTATTGTCTGCATGAAGCGGGACAGGGGCCACAACATTTCGGTCACAATCAGCACACGGCCGCGTCCGACCATCACGAAGATGCATCGCAAGATAAGCCAAACCTGTCGAAAAAGACCGCTTCGCATACGCATTGCTCCGTCTGCGCCCATGGCGTTCACTCGCTCGACGGTGTTGCCGAAAGCGTTTTTCATCCTGTATTGGCGAGCATTGCTCCAATGGCGGATGTCGTTTATCCATCGTCCTCCTTTACGCCCCCTCCAGAACGCCCGCAATGGCAAACCGTCGCCTGATTCCGGCTGCAGTTCCATTCTTTTCTAGCCGTCATTGAATTCGTGCATTTGCCCCTTACGGGCAAGGATAGATTACGCCGCCGGTTTTCGCTTTTCAAGTTGATTTGAGGATGCACACGTTCTGACTTAAGGCATCGCTGCTGCGGGTCGGGAGCGCGTACGCGCGCAAGTCACTCTAACGTCTTCGGGGCTCTACGCCCCGGCGCACTGGTTCGCCCCTTCTGCCTCGGCGGTAGCACGAACTAATCGGGCTTCCATGCTCAGGGATAGGTTTGCACTTTTATATGTTCAAGCGCTTTGTCGTCATGTTGATCATCGCGATCGCCGGCCAGTTGAGCTGGGCGACGGTGACCGCCTATTGCCTTCATGAGCAGGGACTAGGCGCTAAACATTTCGGCCATCATGAACATGAACACAAGAACGGCGATGCGAAATCAATTTTGGAAAAATCATCGTCAATAAAGAAATCAGCACCGCACGCCGATTGTGCTACCTGTAGCCACCATGGATCGCTTGGTACGGGCGATGCGCAATGTCCCCCAGCACTCAATGAATCTCTTCTTTCGCATGTAGAGGCCGCAGAGCTTGCTCCTACCTCTCCATATCTCAGTGTGCCAGAGCGCCCCAAATGGACGCACGCCTCTTAAGTTCGGCGTCGATCATCACACGTTTATATCCAGCTCAGGCAGCTTTGCGTAGTTAATGCATCCCGCCGAATTCTTCCTTTAATCTAACGGAGAATTCCATGCGTCTGTTCCACACTCATACCAGTGTTTCATCTGGGCCGCCTCTTCATCGGGGCACTTTAGGGCATCGTCTCAACATCTCGCGTCAGCTGATAAGAGTTGGGGAGGTGGTGCGATGATTCCGGCTATCCCAAATTTGATTCCGCAACGGGCCGGTGCGCAGTTCCGGCTTCCTGGCATGCGTCCATGGCAGCTCACGCTGGCCAGCGCAACGTTGCTGGTGCTGCTGTACAACCGTAAGCGTCCGCCCACGGCCGTATTGATGCCAGCACTGAATTCCGAGATGATTGCATCACACCGCTGGGAAGCGGCGCGTTTTTTCAGGCAGGGGCTACCTGCCCGGCGCAATGCCAGGGCAGTAACTCGTCAATACGATTGACGGGGTGATCGGCGATGTGGGCTAGCACATGGCGCAACCAGGCTTCGGGGTCGACGCCGTTGAGCTTGGCCGTACCGATCAGCGAATAGATGGCGGCGGCACGGACGCCGCCCGAGTCGGCGCCGGCGAACAGGTAGTTGCGGCGGCCGAGGGCAACACCGCGCAAGGCGCGTTCGGCGGCGGAGTTGTCGATCTCCAGCGTGCCATCGTCGCAGTAGCGTGCCAGTGCTTGCCACAGGTTCAGCGAATACTGGATGGCAGCCGCTGTCTCGGACTTGCGCGACAGCTTAGCCAGCGATGTGCGCAGCCAGAGTTCAAAATCGTCGAGCAAGGGTCTGGCATGAGCCTGCCGCGCCCGAAGCCGCAGGTCCGGTGGCTTGCCGCGGACATCGGCTTCGATGACGTAAAACTCGGCGATCCTGCGTAGCGCTTCGGTTGTCAAAGCCGAAGGCCGGGCTTCGTGCAAGTCGTAGAATTTTCTCCTGGCGTGCGCCCAGCAAGCCGCTTCCTGGATGGTGCCTCCTTCGTAAAGCGCATTGAAGCCGGCATACGCGTCGGCCTGCAGCACGCCGCTGAAGTTGGCGAGATGGGTTTGTGGATGGATGCCTTTACGGTCGGGCGAGTAGGCGAACCAGACGGCAGCAGGCGCGGTGTCGCCGCTGTTCCGGTCATCACGCACGTAAGTCCACAGACGCGCCGTTTTGGTCTTGCCATTGCCCGGCGCCAGTACCGGGATTGGCGTGTCGTCTGCGTGCAGCTTGGTCGCGGCCAGCACATGGCGGCGGATGGCCTCGACCAGCGGCTGCAACAAGGCGCTGGCGGCGCCGACCCAACTTGCAAGCAGTGCGCGGTCGAGGTCAACGCCCTCACGCGCATAGATCACGCTCTGCCGGTACAGCGGCAAGTGGTCGGCGAACTTCGCCACCAGGACATGGGCCAGCAGACCAGGGCCCGGAATGCCACGTTCGATTGGGCGGCTCGGTGCCGGGGCTTGCACAATGGCGTCGCAGCAGCTGCAAGCCAGTTTCGGACGCACATGGCGAATCACACGGAAGCTGGCCGGGACATACTCAAGCTGTTCGGCCACGTCTTCGCCAAGGTGGCGCAGGCCGCCGCCACAGGCAGGGCACGCATCGGCGGCCGGCAGGTGCACTTTTTCATCACGCGGCAGATGATCTGGCAGCGGTTTGCGCACCGGCTTATTGCGCGGTGCAGGGTCGCTCGCCGGTGGCGCCTTGAGCACTTCGCCCTCATCGGTCTCCAGATCTTCGAGTTGCAGTTCCAGCTGCTCGATCTGATGATCAAGCTTTTCGGATTTGCGGCCGAACTGCATGCGCCGCAACTTGGCGATCCACAGCTTGAGATGCTCGATCTCGGCGGCACGCGTGTTCAACTGCGCCTCCAGGCCCGCCACTTGCTCGTCGCGTTCCTGGACACGGCGCTCGCTGGCCAACAACAATGCCTTCAAGGCTTCGATGTCATCGGGGAGGTCGGCGGCGGTCAGCATGGGCCGAGTTTACGCGAGGCGAAGGACGTTTACAAGGCCGACTCGGGCCGCCAGGTCCGCTCCGGCCTGCGCCAGTCGATGCCTTCCAACAGCATGGAAAGCTGGGCCTGCGTCAGGGACACACTGCCGCTGCTGGCTTGCGGCCACACGAAGCGGCCGCGTTCAAGGCGTTTCGCCAGCAAGCACAGTCCATCGCCGGTCCACCAAAGCACCTTGATCATGTCGCCACGCCGTCCCCGGAACACGAACACGTGGCCGCTGAACGGATCTTCGGCCAGTGCACTCTCCACCCTGGCCGCGAGGCCGTTCATGCCGGCCCGCATATCGGTGATGCCGGCGGCAAGCCAGATACGAGTTCCAGCTGGCAGTCCAATCATCGAAGCACCCGGTCCAACACTTGCGCCAGCGTGGCAGCGTTGGGCTGCCCCTCAATGCGCACACGAACCTGGCCAAGCTCAAGAACGATAACGCCGCTGGCATCGGAAGTAGCATTACTTGGGGACGGCGCCGTTGGTGTCAGCACCACCGGCAGCAAGCCATCATCACGCATCAAGGCAGGCACGCCAAGCCGGCCCTGCTCATAAAGACGACGCCAGCTGAATACTTGGTTGGCGTTGACGCCGTGATCGCGGGCGATGCGCGCGACCGAGGCCCCGGGTTCCAGCGACAGCGCCACTAACGCGCGCTTAAACTCCAGTGGATGCTGGCGATAGTGGCCGCGGGCATTCTTGGAAATGGGTGTTTGGGGATTTGTGTCCATAATCGAAATTTGTGGGCACAAATGCTGTGCCAAAATTCGATCATCGATGACGCGGCTCAGGCCGTCCAGACGGCGCTGGGAAGACGCTTACTGTCAAACTGCAGATGGCAAAGCAAACCGGCACCGTATTTTCCAGTGCATTCCACGGTTACTCGAGCGGGCAGGCGGAACGAACGTAGCTAGGTCAGCATCTGCTTGCATACATAACACGTCGGCTGGTAGGTCTGGCTGGCCAAGACGCGATCCTGCTCATCCGTCACGGCTGCAGAAAGCATGTCTTCGTGCGTATCAATGCCATCAACCACAACGCGTTGGTCTTCTATGCCCCGTTGCTCCTTCAGGTAGAAGTAAGCGATTCTGCAACTGTGAACACCTGGCCAAAATGGTAAGCCGCCAGCCCCGCGTCAGGCCATTCTCGGTCACAGGGATACGCGCGACGAAATGTCGCTGCCAAACATACCCAGGCGACCGACAGGTCCTTGGAACGACAAATAACAGCGTCGATCAAAGTACAGGTCACGGTCGAGCTCCGCCTGAGCGTGAACCGCACTCGGCAGATGTAGTTTCTATTTGCCTTGCGCAGGTCGCACGCTTCTCGCGCTAAGGCTTGGATCGCTTTCCCCCGGCAGTAGTGGGCCCTGGATGCTTCCCCAATCGCGATCCCGGGCGTACCTAGCGGCGCTGCGTTCCACGCACACGGCCGCCCTTGGCTGCGAACGACGCGCCGGCCATCCGTTGCAATTTGTATTCGCTGGCTGGTTTGATGACCATGCGCATAGTGCGCTTGAAGACCCCGGCGCAATACTTCGGTTGCTGCTTCAAAGCTCCTTTTCTCAAAGAATAAAGCCTCCGTAAAACGCCCGCCAGTTCATTCTGATTGGCCAGCTCCCACCTCCGAGAAGTTAGCCCTGATCGCTAGCATGCGTTTGTCGAAGCACTGAGCTCTGACACAATTTCCCCCTGTTCACCTCCGAGACGCGTTGAGAGCGGCAAGTGCGGTCCGTGAGTTGAGTGAGCCGGCGCCCCTTGCGCTCTCAGCACTGTTAAGCGCCGTAGCAGTATGGGCTGACTCATCCGCAACCTCCGCAAGGTGTTCGGAGCCAAATAGTTTCATCGTTTCTGCAGATTAAAGGTGTGTATATGATGTCTTCTTCCAAATTATCGTTGCTGTTTCCGCTCATCCTGACAGCTCCGCTAGCAACGGCCAGCGAGAGCGCCTCGCCAACGGATTCCGCAAGCGTGGAGCGCGGGAAAAAGGTCTATATGACATGCGCCGCTTGTCACTCGGTTGACCCTAAAGCCGGCGCGATTGTAGGGCCGAATCTTGCTTCGGTTCTCAACCGACCGATCGGAAAGGAGCCAGGCTTCCGTTACAGCGCGGCCCTGCAAAAGGCGAAGGGTAAGTGGACGCCCGCAGCTCTAGATGCGTTCATCGCTTCACCGATGGAAGCTCAACCCGGAACCAGCATGGCGTTTGCAGGGATCAAGAAAAATGAAGACAGAGCGGCGCTCATTGCGTACCTGAAACATGTTTCCGGAGATAAGAAATGAGCGATGAGCCTATAAATGTTCGCAAAGGTCGACGGCTGTTTCTCGGCGCAGCTGCAGCATTGCCAGCTAGTAGCGTTCTCGCCGCCAAACCAACCTCGCCCAATGGCAAGTCAGGCAAGCTCAAGTTCGACGCCGATGTAATCGTGATTGGTGCTGGTTTTGCTGGCGTCACCGCCGCACGAGAGTTGGGAGTTGAAGGTCATAAGGTTATTTTGCTCGAGGCAAGCACGAGGCTTGGAGGGCGCACATATAGCGGCCGCTTCGCTGGACTTGACGTGGAATTCGGTGGGGCATGGGTGCACTGGCTGCAGCCACACATCTGGGCCGAAGTTCATCGTTACGACCATGGAGTGGAAGAAGAACAGATCGCCAACATTGACCGTGCTTTGGTAATGTTGTCGAATGGCCAAGTGGAACAGCTGACACTTGAAAAGCTAGAGCATTATGACAAAGAGGCGATGGAAAAATTCTGCGCGGGCTCTCGAGAGATGTTCCCGCGACCATACCAACCAATGTTCAATCCGAAGGTGCAAGAGTTACAGAACATCTCTGCCGCGGATCACATCGCCAAACTAGGTGTTAATGACATCCAAAGGGCTTTGCTGAACGCGCAGATGACACTGTACGGTGGCGGCTCTACCAAAGAATTCAGCTACGCAAGCTTCGTCAAGCTTTATGCGTGTACTGGTTGGGATTATCGCAATTTTAATGATGCGGATCGTCGATACCGTATCGGTAAAGGCGGGACCCTTGGCCTGCTGAAATCGATGGTAAAACATAGCAATGCCGAGGTGAGGTTTTCCTCAGCCGTAAAACAGGTTCGACAAGAGCGCGATCACGTCGTTGTTACAACCGAAGACGGATCGAAGGTCACAGCGCGAGCCGTCGTAGTAACGGTGCCCACAAATACATACAAACGTATTCAGTTTATTCCTGAGCTGGCGCCCGCGAAACGCAAGTATATTAATCAGGGAGAGATGTCCGACGGCGCTAAGGTGTTTGTTCAGCTTGAAAAAAATCACGGCAACACGTTCGCCTTGTGCGACGACCCGAATCCGCTGACGGTCGTACAAACGCTTGTGAACAATGACACAATCGGAACAGTCCTCTCACTCACCCCGGGACGTCGCAAACTTATCGATATTAATGACGCGGATGAGCTCGAAAAGCAGATCCGCCGACTTATACCGGAAGCGAAGGTCGTTGGCGTCTCAGGGTATGACTGGCCGAATGATCCCTATGCTCAACAAGCATGGGGGGCATACCGGGTAGGTCAAATGAGCCTGGCGCAAGAAATGGCAATACCTGAGGGACGCGTAGTTGTGGCGGGGGCATCTACCGCAGGCGGCATGCACGAACACATCGACGGAGCTGTCGAGAGTGGCCTGCGCGCTGGACGACAAGTACGCGAGCTATTTGCGCGTTCCCCCACCTGATAGTAATTATGCATACAAATACAACGCCAGCATAAATGTAGGTATCCTCCCCGGCAGCCGAGCAGGGGAGGAATACCCAATTCACTAGACAGGGAGCAAAGCGTCCTGTTCAGGGTCGCGACAAGAATCAGCCGATTTTATCGCAATTATGAGCTGGACCTCTTTCACTCATTGAAAATGGTCGAAGTAATGAGTAGGGAAGCGCTAGCCGCAACACAAGATTGCGCTGCAATGGAAAGCTTTCCATTCTAAGCGCGCAGAAGGTTCCAGGAGCGTACGACTGATGTTTTCAAATCGTACAACGATAATGCCCGGCCAGCGTTATGAGATTGTCTAAGTGAAATGCGGATTGCAAGCGGACATGCAAAGATTTGAATGGATGTATTTGATTACGGAAGTACATACATATGCACGAGTATCACAGGATGATGAGGCGCCGCGGCGTTTAATTTCTTTCTAAGAAGCTGAGTTGTACTTAATTACGCTACCCGAAGCATGAGTTGATTTTGGCGCAGCAATCAAATGACACAGGCGGGTCAATGAGATTACTTAAAAGAATATTTCGAGCCTGGCAGCGTCGGTCAGCCACGGCGTGTAGGATTGTCGGCAAGATAAGATCGACGCCGCGGGAAATGCGAAGCACTTGTCAGATATTGCATGATTTGGGTTGTTGGCAGATTAATAAGATCGATGACACATATTTTCTTTCCCCCTTTGCGCGCCACTCGAACGCTGATGACAAGCCTGATAATTGCAACGACGGTCGAGCGAGTTTAGAGAAGAGCTCAGGCTTTTGCCCGATTCAGGATGCTACCGCTACTGCTATGGATATTACGAGTCGCCCATCCGAAAGGACGCGTTTCTAAGATTATGGGGCGACCGTCTTCCAAATCCTCAAGTGGAAAAAACATGGATAGTATTGACCTTGAAGTACTTAATCTTTGCGAGGTGTGGCTTAGCGAGGGATGGAACTGCCTTTATGTGACCGTAGTGCGGACCTGGGGTTCGAGCCCGCGCCCGATCGGAGCGACGATGGCAATACGTGCCGATGGCGCAGTAATTGGTTCCGTCTCCGGCGGGTGTATCGAAGACGACCTTGTCGAGGCAGTGTCCAAGCACGGTATTATCGATTCCGCACCGCACTTACTGACCTACGGCATTTCATCAGAGGAGGCGCAAAAGTTCGGATTGCCATGTGGCGGTACGATCCAACTTTTCGTCGAACCACTCGCTAGTCATAGTCGGATTCCTGAACTGGCCGCATTGGTACGGTCACGCAGTCTCGTAAAGCGAACAGTGAATCTCGTCACTGGCGATGTCGAATTGACTGCCGCTAGTAGTGAAGACCAGGTACGCCTTAACGAAGGAAAACTGATTAGCGTTCACGGACCCCGGTTCCGGCTGCTTATTATCGGCGCTGGACAGCTGACGCAATTTATCGCGCAAATCGCGACCGCTCTTGAATATCAAGTCACTGTCTGCGATCCACGTGAAGAATATCGAGCCACCTGGAAGCTGGACAGCGTGGAAGTCGTCCATGCCATGCCAGATGACCTTGTAATAGCCATGCAGCCGGACGGACGAACTGCTGTTCTCGCTTTGACGCACGATCCCAAACTCGACGATCTGGCGCTCATGGAAGCCTTGCGTACGGAAGCGTTCTTCGTTGGCGCTATTGGATCACGTAGCAATAATACCAAACGGCGCGAGCGCTTACGAAAATTTGATCTCAGCGAACAACAAATCGAAAGTTTACGTGGCCCCGTTGGCTTATATATTGGGAGTAAAACACCCTATGAAATAGCGATTTCTATCCTTGCCGAGTTGACTGCGGTTAAGAACGGCGTATCGCAACAATGGCAATTAAGCGTAGGAAAGGGCCAGACGTGGGACGAAGGTGATAACGTATAGGGTTAGGCTATATTAAATAATATTCATATCTGGGAATGCTGTGTATGACATTCGCGAACTCATGTGTACTATTTAAATTGAGCAGGCTTCATGCGTTCACTATATGTTCGCGATGTATCGATATGGCCCACACGACGCTTTCTAATCCTTTAATGGATCGTGCGGAGTTGCAACTTTTTCATGGACAGTCCGTTTGTTAGAAAAATCCTTGAAAAATTCCCGACGCGGATTTCTCATTAGCGCAGTTGTAACCGCCGGTGGCGTGATGTTCACAGTATCGGGATGCAAACCAAACCGTGCAAACTATACCCGTCATCATATAATTCCCGAAGGCTCTGTACCTCAGGAAATGAATGCGTGGATTACAATCCGCCCCGATAACAAATTTGTTTTCAAGATTCCTAGGGTCGAAATTGGCCAGGGTAGTTTGACAACTATATCGCAGTTTCTTGCTGAAGAACTAGACGTCTCTTGGGAAGATGTGCTACCAGAGTTTTATGATCCAGGATACGACCTTGGGAATAAAAATCTCTATTTTCGGTCCGCGTCCTCCCCGAGCTTCTCTATCTTACGTTTGATGAAGCCGGCACGTAGAGCCGCTGCACAAATCCGCTCAATGTTAGTTCATGCTGCCGCATCACGCTGGGGCGAAGCTCCTGAAACAATCAGTACTGAGCTCGGATACCTCATGCATGAATCGACTGCGCGTGCGCTTCCGTATGCCGATCTCGCTGTGGACGTGACAAAGATACCAGTTCCGGATCCAGAAACCGTCGAGTTGAGATCGCCGGAGGACTGGCGATATATAGGTAAATCGGTCGCCCGAACCGATATTGCGTCCAAAGTTGACGGCTCGGCTGTATATGGCATCGACCTGTTTTTCGCGGGAATGAAATACGCGGCTATCAAGCAAAGCCCTGTATTAGGCGGGCGCTTGAAATCGTTCGATGTTGCAGCCGCAAGAATGCATGCTGGTGTCGTCGATGTTATTAGGATTAACGCTGGACCAATTGGTACGAACAACAGCGTTTCGGCTGAGGGAAACGACCGCGATATGGACGATGCTGTCGCCGTGATTGCCGATGACTGGTGGACTGCATCAACCGTACTCAAGAATCTTGATATTGATTGGGAAGAAGGTTGCAACGCAGAGGCTAATAGCGATGATATCTCGGATGACTTCAGGAGAATTTTAGCGAATCCTGGTCCTGAGATGAAAGTTCGTCGGAATGAAGGGAATGTCGACTCCACATTCGCGAACGCGGCTAAAATCTTCGAGGCGACATATTCGGTACCGTTCACTGAAGCAGCGGCCCTTGAGCCGATCTCTTGTACAGCGGTGTTTCGTGACGAAGGCGTTGAAGTCTGGGCTGCCGCGCAGGATCCCGATGAAGCATTGCAGATTGCTGCCAGGAACGCGGATGTACCTATCGAGCGTGCGCGCTTGCATCTGGTCTTCGGAGGGGGAAGCTTTGGTCGCAAGGCTACTAGCGATTATGTGGCACAGGCGGTCCAGATTGCAAAGGCAGTCAAGGGAACGCCGATAAAACTGGTTTGGACACGCGAAGAGTCCTTTCGACGTAGTTATTATGCTCCTGCTGTGTTGTCGAAATTTCGTGCCGGCATTGATCACAGGGGAGAATTAACGGCATGGGAGTCGCTGTCGGTAAGCGGACGGACGCTCGATCAAAGTAAGCGTCGACTCAGCACCGTGTTGAGTGCCGTAGCAGTTTAGTTGATGATGGCTGGCCGCAGGCCAGCGTTCA
>JAIENA010000239.1 GCA_019751755.1 Burkholderiaceae bacterium
CGCCGTGCTGCGCGCCGGCCACGCGGCGCCCGCCGTGCTGAGCGTGGCGGTGGCCACCGCGTCCGACCAGGGCTGGCGCAAACCGCTGCTGGCGTGGCTGCAGGCGCAGGCGCTGCGGGCCGAACAAGCCGGCGACCTGCCAGCGGCGGCGCAGCTGCGGCGGCGCATCGCGCTGGTGACGGAAAACGGTGCCGCCCAGCGCTGACATCACCGCACCACCACCACCTTCACCCCCACCACCTGCTTATCCGGTTCAGGCAGTCCCCGGCTGCGGCGCTGGATTACCCGATAGGTTAACGTTATCATAGCTTGCCCCGTTTTCATCCCGGGCCGCTGGCGATTTATTAACGATCAACCTCAGGAGTGTTCCATGCCCATCCCTTCCGCCTGGCGGCGCACCGCGCTGACCGCCGCGCTCTCGCTGTGCCAGGCCACTACGCCGGCCTGGGCCGACGCCTTCGACGACATGCGCGACAAGTGGCAGTTGCGCGCGGCCGGCGGCGCGCAGTTGGACCGCAACGATCCGGACATCGCGGCCCAATTGCGGCTGGACGACGCGCATGCGCGGCGCTACTGGTCGTCCATGCAAACCGGGCCGGCGCGCGACGCGCTGTGGCCGGATCTGGCCTCAACCACCGTGTCGGCCGACATCACCGCCGCGTACCGGCGCCTGGCCGCGATGGCGGCCGCTTACGCCTCGCCCCATTCAGCGCTGCACGGCGACGCGGCGCTGGGCGCCGCCGTGGTGGACGGACTGGACTGGATGAGCCGGCAGCGCTATGTGACGGGCCGGCACGGTTATGACAACTGGTGGGATTGGCAGATCGGCGGCCCGATGGCGCTGGGTAACGCGGTGATGGCGGTGCGCGCGCTGCTGCAGCCGGCGTTGCTGGAGCGCTGCCTGGCCGCCATCGATTTTCACGTGCCCGACCCCACGCTGCGCACGCGCCACGACGGCGTCCTGTCGGCCATCATGGAAACCGGCGCCAACCGCCTCGACAAGGCTTTGATCACCATCGTGCGCGGCGTCAACGGCAAGTCCGCCGAACACATTGCGCGCGGGCGCGACGCCATCGGCCAAGTGTTGCCGGATGTGACCAGCGGCGATGGCTTTTATGCCGACGGCTCGTTTATCCAGCATGACCACGTGTCGTATGTCGGCGGTTATGGCGCGGTGCTGATCGCCGATATCGCCTGGCTGTCCTACCTGCTCGACGGCTCGCCGTGGACGGTGCGGGACGTGTTGGCCGACGTGCCGTTTAATTGGGTGATGCGGGCCTTCCGGCCTTTTATCTACGACGGTGCAATGATGGACATGCAGCGCGGACGCTCGATTTCACGTCAATTCTTCAGCGACCACGGCGTCGGCCGCAGCGTGGCCGGCAGCATCGCGGAACTGGCCGAAGTATTGCCGCCTGCCCAACGAGCGCAAGTCAAAGCCATGCTGAAGGGCTGGGTGCTGCGCGACCGCAGTTTTGGCGCATCGAACGCCGCCTATTTCACGCCGCAGCCGACCGCCACGCCGGGCGTGTCCGCCGGCCTGCCGCTCTACCAGTTGGCGCTGCTCAAGGACTTACAGCGCGACGCCGCCGTGGCGCCGCTAGCGGAAGCGGTGGAGACCCGTTTTTATCCGGCCACCGACCGCGCCGTGCAGCGCCGCCCCGGCCACGCTTTCGCGCTGGCGATGTTTTCGCGCCGGATCAGCGCCTTCGAATCCGGCAATGGTGAAAACCTGCACGGCTGGTGGACCGGCATCGGCATGCACTTCCTGTACAACGCCGACCAGACCCAGTACAGCGGCGCCTATTGGCCGACCGTCGACCTGTACCGCCTGGCCGGCACCACCACCGACCGCAGCGGCGCCTCGCTGGCGACGCCGACGCCGTGGAAACGCTACGGCAACACCGAGGCGGCCGTCGGCGGCGTGCAACTGGGGGCGCGGCACGCGGTGGCCGCGATGGACTTCTCGACCGACGGCGTGACGGGCAGCGGCTTGCGCGGCAGGAAGGCCTGGTTCCTGTTCGGTGACCGGGTGGTGGCGGTCGGATCGGACCTGCGCGGCGGCAGCGCGGCAGTGGAAACCATCGTGGAAAACCGCCAGCTCAATGCCGCTGGCGACAATGCGCTGACCGTCAACGGCGCGCGCCAGCCGACCACGGCTGGCTGGTCGCAGACGCTGGAGGCGGTGCGCTGGGCGCACCTGGCCGGCAGCGTGCCCGGCGCCGATATCGGCTATGTGTTTCCCGATGTGCCCGCCATAGACGCGTTGCGCGAGACGCGCAGCGGCGCCTGGCGCGACATCAACACCGAAGGCCACGCCACGCCGGTCAGCGCCAGCTACCTGAGCCTGGCCCTGCCGCATGGCGCGCGCCCTGGCGCCGCCACCGGCAGCACCGCCAGTGCCAGTGCCAGTGCCAGTGCCAGCATCAGCGGCGGCTTCAGCGGCGACAGCTACGCCTACATCCTGCTGCCGAACCGCAGCGCGGCGCAGGTGGCGGCCTTTGCCAACGCCAACCCGGTGCGCGTGGCCGAGCGTTCGACCGGCGCCACCGCCGTCACTGACCGTGCGCTGGGCCTGGCGGGCGTGGTGTTCTGGGACGATGCGGCCCGCACCGTCCATCTGGCGGGCCGGCCCTACCTGGCCAGCGACCGCAAGGCGGCGGTGCTGGTGCAGCAGTCCCGCGCCGGACTGGCGCTGGCCGTGGCCGATCCGACCCAGACCAACAGCGGCGTCATCCACCTGGAACTGCATCGCGCCGCGCGGGCCGTACTGTCGCATGACCCCGCCATCACGGTGCGGCAACTGCGTCCGACCATCAAAATGACGGTCAAGGTACAAGGTTCAGCGGGCCGCTCCTATCACGTGAAGTTCGCCATGCCGTAAGCGCTGGAGCGCGACGGGCCCGGTGGACCGGGCTGCGGACGCGCGCCGCGCCGTTGCGGTGGGGAGCACCACAACGGCGGCCCGTCAGGGGTACGGGCGACGCCGCCGTCCGCAGCCGATCCAACCGATCCAGCCGATTGGCGTCAGCCGTCCGAACGCCGCGCCTGTTGCAGTGCTGGCGCGGGCAAGGCCGGACGCTCGGCGGCAAAGTACTGGCCGATTTCCTCCAGCGTCTTGCCGCGTGTTTCCGGCAACAGGAAAGTGGCGGCAAGAAAGTACACCAGGGTGCAGCCGCCCCACACGAAGAACATCACCGCATAGCCATGCTGGCCGACGGCGGGCAGGAACGCCGCCGCAATCGCGGTGGAGACGAACTGGTTGATCAGCAGTGCAATGCTCATGCCGTTGGAGCGGATGCGGGTCGGCATCAATTCGGACAGCGCCAGCCACACGCACACGCCGGGGCCGACCGCGAAGAACGCAATGAACGCCAGCAAACACGCCAGCACCAGCCAGCCATGGCCGCTGTCCGGCGCCGGGCCGATGGTGGCGCGTTCAATCCGCAGCGGCGCGCTGGCCGCCAGCGACTGGTCGGGGAACGGGTTCAGGTGCAGGCGCCGGAAGGCGGCGCCGATCACGCTGTCCTGGTCCAATTGCGCCGGCCGTGTGATCGCGAACGGCGGCACCGGCGCCCCATTGGCAGCGCCGCGCACCTGCCGCACCGCGTGGTGCGGACCATACGCATACGCCACTGTCAATTGCCAGGCGCCGGCCGGCGCCAGGGCGGCGATCTGCTGCGGCGACAACTGCAGCACATCGCCGCTGACTGCGGCCGCGACAGCGCCGCGCACGTCGCGCTGGCGCGCATCCTGGGCCTGGAACAGCAGCCCGGCCGCCACCAGCGCCAGCATGATGCCGGCACTGCCCAGCATCAGCAGGAATTTGCGGCCCTTGCGGTCCACCAGCACCACCGCCAGCACCGTCATCAGCGCATTGACGACTTTTAAGGCGACATCACCCAGGTTGGCGGTGGCGCCCGGCAAGCCGGCCTGGTCCAGGATCGTGACCGCATAGGCCAGGATGGAATTGATGCCGGTGGCCTGGTTGCAAGCGAGAATCAGGCACGCCAGCAAAAATGGCGCGACGTAGCGGCGCTGCAGCAGCGGCCCGGCCTCACCGGCGGCGGACGATGGCGCGCCATGCGGGGCGGCCGGCGCCAGTTCCTGTTGCATGGCGGCCAGTTGCTGCTCCGCTTCGGCCGGGGTGGCGCTGCGGGACAGTGCCTGACGCACCGGTTGCAGCGATACCGGTTCGGCACGGCGCAAGCCATCATGCAAGCGATGACGCAAGCAGTGACGCAAAATATGGCGCGGCGACTCGGCCAACATCAGCGCACCGGCCGTAAACAACAATCCTGGCGGCAGGCTGAGCCAGAAAATCTGGCGCCACGCACGGTCCTTCGCGGCCAGCACCACGGCCGGTGCGGATCCGGCCAGCGCATCGATGTCATGCGCCACCAGCAATCCCAGCAGCGCAGCCAGCACCAGGCCGATGGTCAGCAACAGTTGAAACAGGCCGGTGCCCCGGCCACGTTGCGAGGCCGGCAGGCATTCGGCCAGGTACAGCGGCACCACCACACCAATCAAGCCGCCGCTGACGCCTTGCAGCAAGCGGCCCAGCAGCAGCGGCACGTAGCTGTCGGCCAGCGCGATCACCGGGATACTGGCGGAAAACAGCGCGCCGGCCAGCGCCATCACGGGCCGCCGGCCCAGCGCATCGGCCAGCGCGCCGGCCGCCAGCGACGACAGCACGCTGCCCAGCAGCACGGCGGCCACGACAAAGCCCAGTTGCTGGGCCGTCAAGCCCCAGCGCGCGGCGGCCGACGCTTCCAGGTACGGCAGCGCGCCGGCAATGATGCCAACGTCGATGCCGTAAAGCAGGCCGCCGAGACCGGCGACCAGCAGCAAAAAACGGCGGTAGCGCGCGGGGGGCGACAGCAGCGCATGCGATAAGGAATCGAGCATGAGGATCTCCCGTGACCGCGTCAGCGCCGGCGCGGTTGGTAGCCGCGTTCGCGGAAGCGGGTGGCGGCAAACCATTGCGCGATCAGCGCCGCCGCATCGGCGCGGGCCGCCGGCGCCGGCTCACCGGTTTCCGGGGCGGCCGGGTAGCCGTAGAACGTGTTGTCGCGCCATGTGAAGCGGGCGGCGCTGCCGGGGCTGCTGTTCGGGCGGTACAGCGCGCCCGTATCGCCGCTATGAATCACGCGGTTGTTGCTCAACTCCAGCACGTCCGGCGTGCCCTTGTGATGCAGCTCCAACAGCGGCGCCGGCGCGTTGGTAATGATCAGGTTGTCGCGCACCACGCCATCATCGACGCCGGCCACCAGGATCGCGCGATGCCGGTCGTTAACGCTGAGGTTGCGCTCGACCACGACCTGCTCGACCATGGCTTGCCGGCCCAGGCCATCCTGGCCGCAACCGCAAAACAGCATCAGGCCGCCGGCGTTATCGTGACTGTAGTTGGCCACTACGCGGGTATTGTGGGTACCCATGTCGGCATCGAACGCCATGCCATCGCCCGACTCGATTTCCGGCCGCAGGCGCACGCCATACACTTCGTTGTACTGGAACACCGCGCCATCGGTATTGATGGCCCAGGCGCCGGCGCTGTTGCCGGGCGAACGCATCCAGATGTCGTACAGCAGGTTGGCCTCCACCATCGGATCGGTGGCGGTGCGCACGATGATGCCGTCGCCGCCGACGTCATGCACCCGGTTGTTGCGGATCACCAGCCGAGTCGACGGATAAAACTCGCTGGCGGCCTGGGTCGCCGGATCGGCCAGGTAAGCGGGATTGCCCTTGTACGGCGGGAAGTCGCCACAGGGGGCGCCGCGCGGGCGGCACATCCACGCGGAGCGGTTCGAGATGCCGATGCCGTCCACATGATAGACCTCGCTGTTTTCCACCAGCACGTCGTCGAAATTGGTCGGCTTCTGCTTGGCGCCGGGACGCTCACCGTCACGCGTGACTTCAAACAAGATGCCGCCGGTGGCTTTATAGGCCAGCGCGCGACCCGGCTCATCCTTGAGATAGCCGCGCACATGGTGGATGTACACATCGTTGACGCGGTAGTGGTGGCCGGTGCCGAAATCTTCCAGTTGCACCAGCAGGCCCACCCGCCCCGCTTCCTGGCGCGCATCGTTGCTCAATTCCAGGCCATGGATTTCCCAGTGCTCGACATTGAACAGGTGGATGGCGGCGCGATTCACCTGGCCATCATCAGCGCCGCTGCACAGCGAGTAATACGGGCTGACGCCGTCGGGCTGACGCGCGGCGGTGGTCAGGCGTTGCCGCGGATCGGGCCGCGCCGCACGGCAACCGGCGGCAATCACGGGACGCCCCAGCGCGCCGTTGCCATACGGTTCGACCACGATCGGCGCGCCGGCGCGGCCGGAGCTGCCGGCCATCGGCGTCAAGCTGCCATAACAGGTGCTGCCGCGCTTAAAACGGATGCGGGTGCCGGGCTGCAACTGGAGCGCATTGAGTTGCTGCAAGCTGGTCAACGGCCGCCGCACGCTGCCGTCGCCGGTGCCGGTCGTGGCGGTGGTGGCGGCCGCGCAATCGACGTGGATCAGCGGCGGTGCCGCCGCCGCGCCGCCGCTGGCCATCGCCAGCAAGGCCAGCGCGGCAAATTGGTGTAACAGTCCCATTGGAAATCCTGAAAAAAATGCGCCCGGGGCTCGCGCCCCGGGACGCCAAAGGGAGACTCCCGATGAAAGGAGCCTGTTCTGAAAACGGTGCTCAACGCATGACCGGCATGCGTGATTTAATACTTGACCGCGTAATCCTTCGGAAAACGTTGTCCCGCGAAGGCTTTTTTCTGGGTCCAGTCCAGCGCCGGCGTGGTCCAATAGCTGTCGTTTTCCGGCAAGCCCAGCGCCAACAATCCGGCCGATGCGATATACATGCTGCCATTGTTGGAATACCAGTCGCCCAGTTCCGGCTGGTGTCCGGCAAAGCCGATGGTCAGGTAGCCATCCTCGGTAAAGTTGCCGGGTGGGCTCCACACCGCCTGATGCACCGCGTGCAGCGCGGCGCGCACCTGGCCTTCCGGCAAGCTGGCCGGCAATTGCTTGCGCCAGGCCAGCAGCGCCAGCGGTTGAAACGCCGCCGTGCGGTAGGTCAGCGAGCGTCCGATCGGCGGATACGTCCCTTGCGGCGAAATGAAGCGTTCCAGGTGCTCGCCATAGCGCTGCATGCGCTTCAATGCCTGGGCGCGCAGTTCGGCCGGCTTGGCGCCCCAGGTTGACGCGTTGCAGCGCTCCAACACCTCCAGTACTTCCAGCAGCATCGGATACATGACGAAGCCGTTGTAGTAGTCGAAATGGAAGGTTTCGCCATCCTTGATCCAGCCGTCACCCGCATACCACTCGTTGATCTTGCGGATCGCCACGCCGATACGCATCGGGTCGTATTCCTCCCCCACCGACAGCAGGAACGCTTCGTTCATGGCCGAGAACAGCATCCAGTTGCTGTAATCGGGCTCGATCCGGCGCAAGCGCTTGATCTCGGCGACGATGCGGCCCTTGGTGGTGCTGTCCAGCGGCGCCCACAGCGCCTGCGGCGCGCGCAGCAGCGCGTTGGTGAAATAGGCCGAGTCGACCAGGGCCTGGCGCGGGCCTTGCCACAACAGGTAATCCGGACTGGCCGGATCGACCGCGTTGGCCAGGCCCTGCAGGGCATTGTCGCGCAACGCCCGGCGCAGGCGCCCTTCCTCGCCGCCATCGTCAGGCAAAGCCAGCCAGGGAGCAATGCCGGCCAACAGACGGCCAAAGCATTCCAGGTAGGCGACCCGCCGATCGCGGCCATCCCAGGTGGGACTGACTTCCAGCGCAAACTGCTGTTGCAGCGTGCCGCGCGCCATATGGTGCAGCACCGGCTGCGCCATCTTGTGCGCCAGCGCCACCATCTGGCGCCGGTGATCGGCCGCGCCGGTCCCCGCCGCAGGCGCGGCCTGCGCGGCGGCGCCAGCCGCGCCGGTTGCCAAACCGGTTGCCACACCGGCGGCGAGCGTGCGCATGAAATTGCGACGTTCCATACCTTCCCCTTTTGTGCCTGAAGTTAAGCGTGCCGTCAGAACGTAAAGTCGGCGCGCATCGCGAAGTAGCGCTGGTAATCGCGTGGCGGCGTCCAGCTGGTGGTGTTGACCGTCACCACCGGGTTCGGCGCCCGGCTGCTCCAGGTGCCGGTGGCCAGGTTGCTGCCCAGTCCCTGCGCATACGACTTGCCGAACACATTGTTGACCATGAAGCTCAGCTTGAAGGTGTCTTTTTTATCCTTCAGCCCGGCCCCCAGGTTGAGGATGCCGTACGCGCCCTGCACCGTCATCGGATCCTGGTTCAGGTTGAACAGCGTGCGGCTTTGCCAGCGGTAGGACGCCGTGACGAAACCGTTGTACGGGCCATCGGCCAGGATGTCGTATTGGCCACCCAGGTTGAACTTGAATTTCGGCGCGTTCGGCAACGGCGCGCCGGCCAGGTTGGCGACATTGGTGTTGTTGTATTTCGGATTGGCCTTGCAATTGCCTCCTGGTACGGTGCCGTTACCTGCCGCGTTCAGCACGCTATAGCACGGGCCGTTTTCAAATTCGGTGACGATTGCCTTGGTGTAGGCGAACGCGCCATTGAGCAGCAACTCGCGCGACACGCGCCAGTTCAGATCCGCCTCCAGGCCGCTGGTGCGCAAGCCGCCGATGCTGTGCAAGGTGGTGCGGTAGACGCCGTCATCATCGAGGAAACCGGCCGATTGCTGGAAGCCGGTGAAGGTGGTGCGGAACACCGCCAGATCGAGCGCCATGCGGTTGTCGAGCAGGCTCAGTTTCAGGCCCGCTTCGATGTTTTTCGCGTCTTCGCCCGGCACCGGCTGCGACTTGGCGATCGCCGCGTTGAACGAGCTGGTCAAGTCATAGGCGACGCCCTTGTGGCCCGTCGAATACGTCAGATAGCCCATCGCGCCGGGAGTGAGGCGGTGCTCCAGCCCCAGCTTGCCGGTGATCTTGCTCTCACTGTCGTCACCATGCAGATACTCGGTCAGCACGCGGCCGGTGGCCGGCGGCGGATTGTAGCGGCTGTAGGTGTACCCGGTCTGCTCCCGGTTGTAGCGCAGGCCGGCCAGCACGCTGGTCTTGGCGCTCAGGTCATAGGTGGCCTGGCCAAACAGCGCGCGGTTGGTGTTGTAAGCGGTGGCGCCGAAATCGGTGACATAGGTGGTGACGGGGGCGCGCGTCAGTTCGCGTCCCAGTTCATTCTTGGCATAGAACAGGCCGGCCACATAGCGCAAGCCGGGCTGCTCGGGCGAGGTCAGGCGCAATTCCTGGGTGGTGGCCTTGACGTCGAATTTGCCGAACTGGTACAGGCCGCCATGGAAGCCGCTGGGCTTGCCATTGACCAGCGTCGGGCCGAGCACGTCGCTGTCGGTGGCGTCGCCATCCTGGTAGTCATCCATCTTGTAGTGCGACCAGGACGTGATCGACGTCAGCGTATGCTTGGCCAGCGGGCCTTTGTCGTCAAAATTGTAGGCGACCCGCAAGCCGGCCCCCACGTCCTTGGCCTTGCCGCCGGCCGGGAAATCGTTGCGCACGCTGACGTTGTCGGGACTGAAGGTAATGCCCTTCAATAATTCCGAGGCCGGCAACTGGGCGATATTCTGGTACAAGCCGCCCGGCGTCATCGATGTGAACGGCTGCACACAGCAATTCTTGGTGAAGTTCGAGGCCCGTGGTGCGAACATCACTTGCCAGTTGTCGTCCGGCGACCATTCGAATTTGCCGGCCACGTTGGTGCTGCGCGAGCCGTTCAGGCGGCCGCCCGTGGTCAGGTTTTTCACCACGCCGTCGAAATCGGATTTATTCACCGCCAGGCGCATGCGCAGGGTATCGGTCAGGCCGCCGGACACGGTGGCGCCGGCGCGCCATTCGCCATCGCTGGCCAGATAGGTCGAGAAGCGGTTTTTCCATTGCCCGTCAATCGGCTTGGTGCTGATGCTGACGGCGCCGGCGATCGAACTCTTGCCCAGCAGCGTACTTTGCGGGCCCTTCAGGATTTCAATCCGGTGCACGTCGGCCAGGTCCTTGAAGGCATTGGCCTGCATCGCATACGGCATATCGTCGATCACCACCGCGACGTCCGATTCGACGCCAATGCCGAGCGAGAAGGTGCCGATGCCGCGCATGTTGATGCTGAAATTGCCGGGCTGGGTGCCGTAGCTGACGGTCAGTGCCGGCGACAGGTTCGGCAAGTCGTCAAAGTCGCGCACATTGTTGCGCTGTAAGGTCGCATCGTTCAGCACCGTGATCGCCATCGGCACATCTTGCAGGTTTTGGGCGCGCTTGTTGGCCGTCACCACCACTTTTTCCAGTTGCACCGGTTCGCTGCCGGCTTGCGCCGTGTCGTCGGCGTGGGCCAGACTGGCCAGCGCCAACGCGACGGCCACGACCACGGGACGCACCGTCGGGGCGGCGCTGAAATTTTTCTTATAGGTACTCATAACTCCTCCTTGATGAAATCTAACACAGGCCTAAAGCACCTAGTGTTAACGTTATCTTACGAGTTGCAAAAAAATGCGGCCAGCAGCGCCGCATTCGATGTGGTAACGATATCACTCAATCCAACACCAACTCAAGCAGTTTCATCATGCTATGCACGAAAAACCACAGGTTCCCGGCTGTCACGGCGACACGCGCACCGTCACCGGCGCCGCCAGCCGCGCCGCCATGTCCGCCACATGGGTTTCCCACGCCGGCGCGCCGGCAAAGTCGCCGCCACCGCTCCAGGCCGAACCCAGGTAATACACAAACGGCTGCCCTGGACGGGCGCTGGCCAGCGCCAGGTAGTGCCCGTCGCGCTGCGCATACGCGCCGGCGCCGGGGACGATCACGGCACAGGCGTTGCTGCCATGGTCGCCGATGGCCGGTTCCCAATAACTCATGGTCCCCGCGCCCTGCCGGTAACTGCCCTGCCCTGGACGCTGGACAATGCCAACTCCGATGGTCAGCGGCGCGGCGCCGGCCTCGCTAAAGCGGCTTTCCACCCGACTGAAATGACTGCCCGCGTCGAGGCTGACGCGGCGCGTTTCCGCCACTTGCCGCCCGCCCGCATCCCAGGCGTCATAGGTTAGCTCGAACACGGTGCGCAGCGGCCCGTCGGCCAGCACGTTGGCACGCGTGAAGTTGCGCGACGTGTGCAGTGTCTTGCCGTCATCGACCCCCAGTCCGCCGCAGCCGCGCGACGTGCCGACATGATAAAAATCAAGTCCCTCGCCCTGGTCGCGGTGATAGGCGCCGCCCCGGTACCAGGCGTCCTGCACCAGCTTGCGGGTCGATTTCGACCACACATCAATGCCGCTGGAGACCAGCTTTTCCCTGGCGTCGTGCATCACCGCCGGGCCATAGGTGCGGTGCGCAACACGGTCGTTTTCCCACGCAAAATCATCGAGGCGCTCCGGCACGAAGCGGGCATGGGCGCGCGACACCAGCGGCGGCACCGCCGGCAGGCGCGCACGCGGCACCAGCAGGAAGCGGCGTGTCTCGCCCGGCGCCAGGTCGGTCTGGAACAGCAGTGTGCTACCGAGACGCTGGCTGGGCAGGATGCGCGACGTCAGCGCATCCATCACGGCCACCTCGCCGTCCGCGCCTTGCGCCAGACCGGCGCCGGCCACCTCCACGCTTTCCTCCAGGCGCCGCAGCGCCGTGCCGTTTTGCACGGTGACCACGCGCAGCGGGCCCTGCTGTTCCAAACCCATCCGGTACAGCTCACTGCCGGCCAGCAGGAATGCGCCGACGGCAAACACGTCGGTCGATTGCGGATCAAAGTAGCGCGGGTCTTCGCCGATCGGCTGCACGTGCACCAGTTTGCCTTCCGGTGTCACATGGCCGGCCAGCGCCTGCCAGGCGCGCCGGACGGCGGCGCCATAGGACTCGCGCGGCAGCAGGCCCTGGTTGACACCCCACGCCAGCGCATAGGTGTACAACGCGCTGCCGCTGCTTTCGCGGTTCGGATACGTGGCCGGGTCGAGCAGGCTGGCGCGCCACAGGCCATCGGCCTGCTGCAAGCCCAGCAGGCGCTCCGCCATGGCCCGGTATTGCGCGATGAAACGGGGACGCTGCGGGTGCTGGTCCGGGATGTACTGCAACATGCGCACCAAGCCGCCCATGACCCAGCCATTGCCCCGACCCCAGAAGACTTTCTTGCCGTTCGCTTCGCGCTGCTCGAAGAAGCGGCTGTCGCGGAAATACAGGTGTTCTTCCTGGTCGTACAGGTAGTCCGACGTCAGCCACCAGTTGGCAATCGCGAATTCCAGGTAGCGCGGATCGCCGGTGGCGGCCGTCAAACGGGCCCAGGCGGGCGGCCCCATAAATAGCGCATCGCACCACGCCCAGCGCTGCTGCACACCCGGGGTTTTCCAGTTCAGCGAACCAGGACGGGGATGCGCCAGCATCTGGTCGAACTGCGCGCGCAGCGGCGCGATCATCTGTGGTTCGCGGGTATGCAGGTACAGTTCGGCATACATCTGGCCCACCACGTAATCATCGGCGTGGAACATGCTGGGTCCCGCTTTCCAGCGGTTGTGTTCACCCACGGCGCGCATCGCGTCGCGGTATTTCTGCTGGCCCGACACGCCGGCCAGCGCCATGAAACCGGCATCGCCGACGCCTTCGGTCCAGTCGTCGCGCGGATAGCCGGTGGGATGGGCCAGTTGCCAGTCGGCGACATGCTCCATCGCCGCCAGCACCGCGCGCGGCGCCAGCACGGCGGCACCGGCCGGTTCGGCGGCCTGGGCCGACTGGGCGGGCGTCGCGGCGGCGGCCACGGCGGCTGGGGTGATCAGGAACAGGCTGGCGCACAGCGTCGCCAACGGACGGCGGGCAAGGTTGTAAGTGGTCATCGGACATCCTTCTCCAGAGTGAGGGCAGGCCGGACTCGGCCAATGAGTTAACGATACCACATAAATTTCCGCGATGTGAAGTGAAATCCATCCGCTCGGGGACCGACGCTTGAGTATGGGGCGGCAGATGTGGTATCGTTACCCCATGCAAGCACATCACCCTACCCTGTTACGCGCCATCGGCCAGCTCGAGGCCATGCTATGCGCCACCAGCGCCGGCTTCCCCGACGACACCAGCAGCGGCCGGCACTACCAGTTGCGGCGCCACGGCCAGCACGCGCCCGGCGCCAATGTCGGCTGGACCACGGGCTTCTGGACCGGTCTGCTGTGGCTGGGCCATGAATTGACGGGAAACCCGCATTTCGGCGCGGCGGCGGCGCGCCAGGCCGTCGATTTCAGGCAGCGCCTGGCCGACAACGTCGACCTGGATCACCATGACCTGGGCTTTCTTTACCTGCTGAGCAGCGTCGCGGCCGACCGCGTGGCCGCGCTG
>JAIENA010000247.1 GCA_019751755.1 Burkholderiaceae bacterium
CGCCGGTGGCGCGGGGGCAACCGGTCGATCCGCCACCAGTTCTTCGCCGCCCGACAGCGACACTTCCGCCGCCACACGGCTGCCGCCGGCATCGACAGGATCGGCGTCATTGGCGTCATTGGCCTTGTTACGGTCATTAGCCTGGTTCGCGTCATTCAGGCGATTGGCGTCATTGGCCCGATTCGCATCATTGGCACTATTGTCTTCCGTCGTGACCGTGATGTTGCCGCGCACCGTGTCCACGGTGGGCGCCGCATGGGCATACAGCATGGCGCAGGCGGTGCACAGCCCCAGCAGGGGCGCCGCGATTTTCCAGCTGAGGGGTTCGGAGCCTGGACGGACCAGGCGTTTGATACGGGACATGAGGTTTCCTCCGTGGGCCGCGTGGGCCAGTTGGGGGGTGGAGAACTGGAAGCGGTCCAGTTCCGACAATGCAAGGGCCAGGCGCCGCGGTTCGCCGAGCGTGCTTGCGGCTAGATCGTCTGCAATCTGCTCCCGTTCGACGCGGATGCGGTGCGACAGCATCCACACGGTCGGATGGTAGAACAGCAAAATTTCGATGGCGCTCTGCGCCAGATTGACCAGGTAATCGTGGCGGCGGATATGCGCCAGTTCGTGCGCCAGCAGCGCTTCCAGCAAATCCGGCGGCATGCCCGTCATCAGAGCGGCCGGCACCAGCACCACCGGCTTCCAGCAGCCGGCCGTCATCGGCCCGTCCAGATGGCCGGCAACGGCCAGTCTGACGTCGCTCGTAACGCCCATGCGCAGCGCCAGTTGGTCCAGGCGCTGCTGCCATGCGGCATCTGTCACGTTGGCTGCCTGCAAGGTGCGTTCACGCACCCACAGCAAGCCCAGCGACAGGCGCAAGGTCATGAGCGCGGCGCCCGCCGCCCACAGCAACACCAGCCACGGCAGCTGGCGCTGCAACAGGTAGCGCCACGACGTCCATTGGTCGGCATCCATCAATTCCGGCACGGCCGGGGCGCCGGCCGCCGCCAGCCAGTTGCCGTCGGCGCCTGCGGCGGACACGGCAGCCGGCAGCGACGCCGCTTCCGCCAGGCGCGAGACAATGCCGGCCAGCGGCAGCGCCACGCACAGCAGCAGCGCGGCGCAGGCCACCGCATAGCGCGCCTGCGGACGAGCATTGCGCAGCAAGTGTAGCGCCAGCGATGCGCCACAGCCGACCAGCAGCCCCTGCCACACAAAATGCAGCAACGACCAGCCGATGGCCGGCAGCAAGGCTGAGAAAAAAGCGTCTGGGGTCATGCAAGGCTCCTGATCGATTGCAAAGTAGATTAAATGATCTAGATATTCTTGTCTAGAACTTTTTTTCTACATGAACACGCAAGGATGGCGTGCCGGGATCAGGCGTTACGTTAAAACAAGGCGGGAAAAATCGGCGGGAAATGCGACAGGCTGCACACCGTGCGGTGCAGCCTGCTGATTCAACTCACAACCAGGGGCGGAACGCAGTAATTAATACATGACGACGGCGCGGATCGACTCGCCGCTCTTCATCAAGTCAAAGCCTTTATTGATGTCGTCCAGCGCCAGCTTGTGCGTGATCAGGTCATCAATGTTGAGTTTGCCTTCCATGTACCAGTCGACGATCTTCGGCACATCGGTGCGGCCACGGGCGCCGCCGAAGGCGGACCCTTTCCAGACCCGGCCGGTGACCAGCTGGAATGGGCGGGTCGAAATTTCCTGCCCCGCTGCCGCCACGCCGATAATGATCGACTGGCCCCAGCCCTTGTGGCAGCACTCCAGGGACTGGCGCATGGTGGTGGTGTTGCCGATGCATTCGAAGCTGTAATCGGCGCCGCCATCAGTCAACTGGATAATCGTGTCGACCACGTTTTCAACCTGGTTCGGGTTGATGAAATGCGTCATGCCGAACTTGCGGGCAATGGCTTCGCGTTCCGGATTCAAATCCACTCCAATGATCTTGTCCGCGCCGACCATCTTGGCCGCCTGGATCACGTTCAGGCCGATGCCGCCGAGGCCGAACACCACCACATTGGCGCCCGCTTCCACCTTGGCGGTAAACAGCACCGCGCCGACGCCGGTGGTGACGCCGCAGCCGATGTAGCAGACTTTATCGAAGGGCGCGTCGGAACGGATTTTCGCCAGCGCTATTTCCGGCACCACGATGTAATTGGAAAAGGTCGAGGTGCCCATGTAATGGAAAATCGGCTGGCCATCGATGGAAAAGCGGCTGCTGCCGTCCGGCATCAAGCCCTTGCCCTGGGTGGCGCGGATCGACTGGCACAGATTGGTCTTTTGCGACAGGCAGAATTTGCATTGCCGGCATTCCGGCGTGTACAGCGGGATGACGTGATCATCTTTTTTCAGGGATTTCACGCCCGGTCCCACATCGACCACGACACCGGCCCCTTCGTGTCCCAGGATGGCGGGGAAAATACCTTCAGGATCCGCACCGGACAGGGTGTAATAGTCGGTATGGCAAATGCCGGTCGCCTTGATCTCGACCAGCACTTCCCCTTCACGCGGTCCGCTCAGCTCAACCTCTTCAATGGTCAGCGGCGCACCAGATTTCCACGCTACGGCGGCTTTGGTTTTCATTATAGTTCCTGTCAGTGTGGGAATAATTTCCACATATTAACAAGGAACAATTACTCCTGACACGCCATCGACGCCGTAAAACCAAAGCCTCCGGGTAGTTGCTGGCGGCTGGCCCACAGTTGGCGCACCTGCGACGCCAACCGCAATGGTTCCAGCGGTTTGGCGATGATGCCGATCGCACCGGCCGCCACGTATTGCGCCACCTCCGCCGCGGCCACCAGTCCGGTGACAAACATGGCCGGCGTATCACGCAAGTGCGGCAGTCGGCGCAGGCGCGACAACGTCACCAGGCCATCATGGTTGCAGGAGGCGACGTCCACCAAGATCAGATCCGGGAAAAAATCGGCCGCCTCCAGCAAACCACTGCGGCTGGAATCGCAGTCGCGCACGGCGAAACGGCCAATGATTTCCAGCGCCATCTTGGTCACGCACCGCAATTGCGGGTTGTCTTCCACGTACAGGATGGTATTTAAGTCGGCTAAGTTCATACAGATAACTCCGGCACCGGCACGGACGACAATCCCAGCATGTGGGAAACCGTGCGCCACAGTTGGCGCGGCGAGGTCCACGGTTTCGGCAGGAAGGCATGGTCCGGCATGCGCAAGCCCGGATGGCGGGCCGAATACAGCAGGACCGGCGGCGGCGCCGTGCGCTGGGCCAGGTTGTGCAGCAGCTCAATGCCGTCACCATCCGGCAAGTCGGGGTCGAGCACCACCAGGGCAAATTCCTGTTGCTCGATGGCCCGGAGCGCCTCAGCCAGGCTGGCGGCATGCTGGACCTGGGTTTCCGGCACCAGCAACGTCGCCAGCACCAGCGCGACATCGCCATCGCCATCGACGTGCAGCACGCGTGGAACAGCGCGACAGGCTGCCGCGACTTCGCGATAAATCTCGCATTGCGTATCAAGTATCTGTTTCATTGTCATCTCCGCCCGCAGCCGGCAGGCCGCGGCATAGGCTGGGTTGATGCAAACCTGACGCACACGCGGTCCGTGAATGCGTACACGCACGGCATTCGATCACAGTCAGGGTTGCAGGGTCGGCGGAGTGGGGCCGGGGAACAACAGCGGTGGCGGCAGGGAGAAGGCGGCCACAGTGGGGAGCGGGGACGGGTCGAGGCCCCGCTAATTGAGTAATAGTGTAGCGCAATTCGACACAATATTGCGCAATATACTGCTTAATTACGCTGATTGTGCTGACAAAAGGCTATTTTTTCAGGCGGGCATTGAACGACACGTGCAAGCTGTTCAACATTTCCTCGGCCGCCAGCAACTGGTCGGCAATTTCATTGATCTTGCGGCGGCTGGAGCGGGCATGGTCGCGCAACACTTCGAAGGCCGTGTTGCGGTCGGTCTGGAACTTGCACATCAATAAACCCACGGCCAGGCTGGTTTCCCGCCCTGCCGCCAGCGCGGCATTCAAATTCATTTCGGTCCGGCGCAACTGGCGAATTTCATCGGCGCGCGCCAGGCTGGCGCGGAACGCCGGCATCAAATGCTGTTCATCGACCGGCTTGACGACAAAGCCGACCGCGCCATGGGCCGCCGCTTCCTTGGCGGCGTCATTGTCGCCACGGCCGGACAGGAACATGAAAGGGACCGAGGTATTGCGGTTCAATTGCTTGGCCAGTTCGAGGCCGGACATGCCGGGCATATGGATATCGAGCATGGCCAGGTCGGGCTCGCGCTCCGCAATCAGCTTGAGCGCCTCATCGGCGCCATGCGCTTGCATGGTGTCATAGCCTGCGTGGCGCAGGATTTCACTAATAAATTCCGCCAGCAGTTTGTCATCATCGACAACGAGGATCAGGCGCTTGGCCGGGGCTGGTGCAGTCATATCGGCAACCTTTAGTTAGCATGGGTGCCGGGCATTCAGGCTAGGCACCCACATTACAGACAGCATGGGTGCCTTATTATAGATAAATCAAGCTGCCTGTGCGTGATTTCCTTGCCTCTCAAACAATGCATTGAAGGCCCGCACCGCGCCAGCCGGGTCAACGGCCTGGTACACGCTGGTAATCGCCGCCACCATGTGCGCGCCGCGCGCCACCAGCGGCGCCGCATTGTCAGGCGTCATGCCGCCAATCACGCAATGCGGCAAGGCCACCTGCGCCAGCGCCGCGTCGATAATCGATGGCTGCGTGGTGACAGCGTATTGCTTCACCAGCGACGGATAAAAACCACCAAACGCCACATAACTGGCCCCGGCCGCCTCGGCGTCGCGCGCCAGTTGCAGGTCGCCATAGCACGACGCGCCAATGATCTTGCCCGCGCCCAGCAAAGCCCGCACCTGCGCCACCTTGGTATCGGTGCCGCCCACGTGTACGCCGTCGGCGTCGAGTTGCAGCGCCAGGTCGATATGGTCGTTGATAATGAATGGCACGCGGTAACGGCGGCACAGCTCTTGCAACGCCGTGGCCTGCTCGATACGTAAATCGATGCCGGCATCCTTGTGGCGGTACTGCAGGATGCCGACACCGGCCGACAGCGCCTGTTCCGTCACCGACAGCAGCTTGACGGTGTCATCCCAGTTGGGGGTGACCAAATATAGTCCTTGCATCGTGACTCTCCTGAATTATCGTTGCGGAATCAACTGGCCCGGCGCGATCGCATACGCGGCCGCCAGCGTGCGGTGGGTATAGCCCTGGGCCCGGACCAGCGCTTGCGCCACCGGATAACCATAGGCCAGCAAGCCGGCAATGGTGGCGGCCAGGGTGCAGCCGCTGCCATGGAATTCACCGGGCAGGCGCTGCCAGCTCCAGCTCTGGCCCTGCCCCTGGTTGAACCAGCGGTTGATGACGGTGTCACCCATGCCATGGCCACCGGTGATCAACACATGTTTGCAGCCCTGCTCCAGCAGCAACTGGGCATGCTCGCGCGACTGCGCATGGTCGAGCGCCGGCGCCGGGGCGCCGGCCAGCGCGGCCGCCTCCACGCCATTGGGCGTGATCATGGTTGCCAACGGCAACAGTGGCGCCAGCGCCTGCACCGCATCGTCGCGCGACAGCAAGTCGCCATGGCCGCTGGCCAGCACCGGATCGAGCACCACCGGCAAATCCGGATAGGTGGCGCGCAGTTCCGTGATCACTTGCGCGATCGCCAGCGCGTTGGCGGCGCTGCCCGTGATGCCGATCTTAACGGCGCGGATCGCGACTTTCGCCGCCAGCGCGCGCGCCTGCTGCAGCACCATCTCCGGGTCCACCGGCTGCACCGCATACACGCGGTTATTGTCTTGCACGGTCAGCGCCGTGATCACCGGCAGCGCATGGGCGCTCTGCGCGTGGATCGCCAGGATGTCGGCCGCGATGCCGGCGCCGCCCGACGGGTCGGCGCCGGCCAGCACCAGCACGCAGGGTGGGCGCGCTTCGCCGCTCATGCCACGCGTCCCGCCATTGGCGATGACGGCGAGGCCGCGAACTTGCGGGCAATCCGACCGGCCAGGAACGCTTCGCGGCCGGCCTGCACACCCAGCTTCATGGCGCGCGCCATGCGGACCGGATCCTGGGCGCCGGCAATCGCCGTGTTCATCAACACGCCGTCGCAACCGAGTTCCATCGCAATGGCGGCATCCGACGCGGTGCCCACGCCGGCATCGACCAGCACCGGCACGCGCGATTGTTCGATGATCAGCGACAGGTTCCACGGATTCAAGATCCCCATGCCGGAGCCGATCAGCGACGCCAGCGGCATCACCGCCGCCACGCCGATATCTTCCAGCATGCGCGCCTGGATCGGGTCATCGCTGCAATACACCATCACGTCAAAGCCATCCTTGACCAGCTCCCTGGCAGCCACCAAGGTTTCCGGCATGTTCGGGAACAGTGTTTTTTCATCACCCAGCACTTCCAGCTTCACCAGCTTGTGGCCGTTCAACAGTTCACGCGCCATTTGCAGCGTGTAGACCGCATCTTTGGCGTTGTAGCAGCCGGCCGTGTTGGGCAGGATGGTGAATTCGGACGGCGGCACCACGTCCAGCAGGCTCGGCGCGTTCGGGTCCTGGCCGATATTCACGCGGCGGATCGCCACCGTGATGATGTCGGCTTCCGCCGCCAGGGTGGCCTCGCGGGTCTGTTGCAAATCCTTGTATTTGCCGCTGCCGACCAGCAAGCGGCTCTTGTAGGTCTTGCCTGCGATAGTCAGCAGGTCTTGGTGTTGGTCACGCATTTTTACATTCTCCAAGTTCTCGTGGGGCGGGTTCGTCGAACCCGCCTTGCATGCATTTGAGCGTCTCAGCCGCCGCCGATCGCGCGCACGATGTCGACTTTGTCCGATGGCTGCAGCGCGCGTGCGCCCCAGGCCTGGCGCGGCACCACCGTGCGGTTGACCGCCAGCGCCAGCGCCTGGTGCGCAATCCCAAGCTCCTCGACCAGCGCCTGCAGGGTGTGCGCCGGCGGCACCGTACGGTTTTCTCCGTTCAGTTCAATCAGCATCATGGCAGTGCCCCGTTACGCCTTGCTGTACAGTTGGGCGCCACCCTTGACGAACTCGATGGCCTTTTCCTGCATGCCGGACGCCGCGTACTCGCGCACATCCTGCGTGATCTTCATCGAGCAGAAATGCGGGCCGCACATCGAGCAAAAGTGCGCGACCTTGGCGGAATCTTTGGGCAGGGTCTCGTCGTGGAAGGCGCGCGCCTTGTCCGGGTCCAGGCCCAGGTTGAACTGGTCTTCCCAACGGAATTCAAAGCGCGCCTTGGACAGCGCGTTGTCGCGGATTTGCGCGCCCGGATGGCCTTTCGCCAGGTCGGCCGCGTGGGCCGCGATCTTGTAGGTGATGATGCCTTCCTTGACGTCATCCTTGTTCGGCAAGCCCAGGTGCTCTTTCGGCGTCACGTAGCACAGCATGGCGCAACCGTACCAGCCAATCTGCGCCGCGCCGATGCCGGACGTGATGTGGTCATAGCCGGGCGCGATGTCGGTGGTCAGCGGGCCCAGCGTGTAGAACGGCGCCTCATCGCACTGTTCCAGCTGCAAGTCCATGTTTTCCTTGATCAGCTGCATCGGCACGTGGCCGGGGCCTTCGATCATCACTTGCACGTCATGCTTCCAGGCGATCTGCGTCAGTTCGCCCAGGGTTTTCAATTCACCCAGTTGCGCCTCGTCGTTGGCGTCGTACACGGACCCCGGGCGCAAGCCGTCACCGAGCGAGAACGAGACGTCGTACTGCTTCATGATCTGGCAAATGTCTTCGAAATGCGTGTACAGGAAGTTTTCCTTGTGGTGCGCCAGGCACCATTTCGCCATGATCGAACCGCCGCGCGACACGATGCCGGTCAGGCGCTTGGCCGTCATCGGCACATAGCGCAACAGCACGCCGGCGTGGATGGTGAAGTAATCAACGCCCTGCTCGGCCTGTTCGATCAAGGTGTCGCGGAAGATTTCCCAGGTCAGGTCTTCGGCCTTGCCGTTGACTTTTTCCAGCGCCTGGTAAATCGGCACGGTGCCGATCGGCACCGGGCTGTTGCGGATAATCCATTCGCGGGTTTCGTGGATATGCTTGCCGGTCGACAGGTCCATCACGGTGTCGCCGCCCCAGCGGATCGCCCACGTCAGTTTGTCGACTTCCTCACTGATCGACGAGGTCACGGCGGAGTTGCCGATATTGCCGTTGATCTTCACCAGGAAGTTGCGGCCAATGATCATCGGCTCGATTTCCGGGTGGTTGATGTTGGCGGGAATGATGGCGCGGCCACGGGCGATTTCCTCGCGCACGAATTCCGGCGTGATCTCGGCCTGGATATTGGCGCCATAGTTGAAGCCCGGGTGCTGGCGGCCCATCATGTCGGCCATGCGTTCGCCCAACGGACCGGCGGCGCGCAGCTCGGCCAGGTATTCCTTGCGGCGCATGTTTTCGCGGATCGCCACGTATTCCATTTCCGGCGTGACGATGCCCTGGCGGGCATAGTGCATCTGCGACACATTGGCGCCCGGCTTGGCGCGGCGCGGCTTGCGGGACAGGTTGAAGCGCAGCTCGGCCAGCTTGTCATCGTCCAGGCGCGCCTGGCCATAGTCGGAGGTCGGACCGGCCAGTTCCTCGGTGTCGTCGCGCTCAAGAATCCACGGCGCGCGCGGGGTTGGCAGGCCGGAGCGGATATCAATTTTTGCGGCAGGATCGGTGTAGACACCCGAGGTGTCGTACACGTAAATCGGCGGATTGACTTCATGGCCAAACGACGCGGAGGTATCGGATTGCGAAATTTCGCGCATCGGCACCTGAATGTCAGGGCGGCTGCCTTGCACATAAATCTTGCGGGAATTCGGCAGTGGGGCGACGGCGGCGCTGTCCACTTCAGCAGTGGCGGACAGGAATTTGGCGTTGGCGTTCATTTGGCTCCTTCAGTAGCTCTACAGGAGCCAGCAAAGGAGACCGGGCAGTATCCCCACGTCCGTCCGGACGGACGGGTGGAGCAAGCCTAAAGCTTCCCTTCGCTGGCATTATCCAGATCAGGTTCGGAGGGTATTTCTCACCCGCTGCCGCACATTGTCATGTGCGGCGCAGGACCCCTAGCGTGTGTTGCGCATCATTTTTATTAACTAATACGCAAGCGGGCCGATTATACATGGCCGGCGACCACCTGGCACAGTCATCTCATATCGAAGGCGCACTAGCGATTATGGCGTTTGCGGCTTGTAGGTCACCGTCAGCGTGTAGTTCGATGCGCTATAGCCGTTCAACAATACGTAGACATTGCCGTTGGCCGTCATATTGATCGAGCAGGTTTCGGTCGCCGTGGCACCGTCCGACTTGCAGTCATACGTGGTGGTGGTCGGCGCCGTGCTCTTGCGCGCATACAGGTCGACGTCGCCGGTACCGCTGGTCGCCACCTTGAACGTGCCGCTGGCCGCCTTGAACGGACCGAAGCTGCGCTTCTGGTTCGCGCTCAGCGACCCGGTAAAGGTTTCCACCTTGTCGGCCGGCGCCGGCGTGCCAGGACCATCGCTGCCCAGTTCCATCGCATAGCTCATGCCCAGGCGGGCAAATTTCAGCGCGTGGTTGGCCTGGCTGCCCATGCTGGCGAACGTGTCGTTGACCGTGTGGATATTTGGATTGTCCTGGTTGAACGCGGCTTCGAACGGCAACGAGGCCCAGTAACCCTGGCCGGTCCACGAGGCGTGATCCGAGCAGCCATAGCCGCACTTGTCGTACGCGATGCTCAGGCTGGGCTGGTAGGTTTGCACCAGCTTGGCGATGAAATCGTTTTGCAGGCTGTCGGTGTAGTCGGTGTAGATATAGATATCGCTGGCCGACCCTTTATAGTTGGTCATGTCCAGTTGCATCACGCCGACCACCTTGACGTTGTTGTTCTTGTGCCAGACGGCGATATCCTGCGAGCCGCGCAAGCCCACTTCTTCCGCCGCATAGCCGATGAACTTGATCGTGCGGCGTGGCTTGTAATTGGCCGCCAGCATCACGCGCAGCGCTTCGGTCAGGCTGGCCACGCCGGACGCGTCATCGTCGGCGCCCGGTGCGCGGGTGCTTTCCCCCACCGATCCGCTGACGATGGAATCGAGGTGGGCGCCCAGCACCACGACTTCACTGCCGTTGTCGGTGCCGTTGATGGTCAGGATCACGGATTTTTGCGGATAGCCGGTATGGGTGAATTGCGACACGCTGATGTCGCTGCGGCCGGCCGCCATCGTGCTCCACTTGTTCTTCAGCCATTCTGACGCGTTGACGCCGGCGGTCGTCGTGTAATAACGGTTGGTAAAGGCCGACAAGTCGGTGATGGTCTGGCCGATATTGGTGGCCTGCAATTGCGGCACCAGCGGCGTGATCAGGGTCTGGTTGTCGAGCGCATACGAAGGACGGGTCAGCACCGGTGCCAGCGTGGTTTTCTGCGTGGCCGGCGACAGGATCGCCAGACCTTCCGCTTCACTGCGGTGCATCATGAAGCCGCCGCAACGTTTTAATGTCTGGTGCACGGCGGCCGACAGTTTCAGCATCTGCTCTTCGTTGACTTCCACCAGATGCACCTGCTCCTTGGCGGCGGCCTTGCCGGCGGTGGCGGCCTGCGCCGTCAGCGCACGGCTTTCGCGCGCGATCGCTTGCGGTGCGGCTTGCTTCAATTGCGCGTAGGCGGCGTCGCCCACGGTGATCCAGAACGTCTTTTGCTGGGCCTGAGCGGCCCCTGCCGCGCCGGCCAACAAGCTTGCCGCCAACAACGTGGTGAAGCGAACTGCCATGTCTGTCTCCTTGGTTGCTTGGTTTGCCGTGTCGATTTGCAGTGTCTGCAGTGTCGAATACGGTCGATACGAGCGAGCCAAGGTAGACAGCTGTGGCGGGTGAGTCAAAAAAATTGCAAAAATAGACAACGTTGCGACGGGTGTTACAGGCTTAACAGCAGGGTGCATGCTGCAAGTCTGGCGCACCACTCGCTCTTTCAGGTGCCGAACGGCGTGTATGCAAAACCATTCTGGATGGTTCCCAAGACTTGCGCCTGGTTTTCCGCGCCTTCACTGAAATTGGCCAGCACCGTCGCCCGGGACTCGCCCAGATTCAGGACGCCGAGCCAATAGTCATAGCCAGCCTGCTCGTAGGGGCGATGCAGCACATTGGTATAGAGTTGCGCGATGAACGCTTCATTGGTCGGGTTCGCGCCATACAGTCCGGCAAATTCCTTACTACGAATAAAACTATCGGCGACATCGCGCAGGTTGGCCTGCTGGTCCAACGCGCTGATCCAATAGCCCAGGCCTGCCGCGTCCGGTTTGCGGTCAAAAGCCGCCTGGTACAAGCGGTAAGCCTTGCCGCCATTGCCATCAATATCAAACGCCATGGCGCCATCGGCAAAGTGAATGCGCTCAACGCCATTGACTGTGTCCGTACCACTGGCGCCGGTAACGATCGTGCTGGCGCCCATTTTGGTAATCGACATCGCGGACTTTGCAGCGCCATAGATCAGTGTATCCAACCCTGCGCCGCCCTGGATCTGATGGGAGCCAGAGCCGACGCGGATGATGTCGTTACCGGTACCCGCATCGACATGCAGTTTGCCGCCGCCACCGCTGATGACCAGCGTATCGTTACCGGCGCCGGAAGCGAGCAGGACTTGCCGGTATAGATTGTTCGACATGCTGACTTCAAAGGTGTCGTCGCCACTGAAATACGCGGCATTACCCAGCATCGCTTCGTCAATCACTTGCGATGATGTGATCTGCGCGGACAAGCCGTCGATCGTGACGTAGCTGCCATCCCTGTAATGGGTTTGATAGCTTTCCAGCGTGCCGCTGACGGCGCTTTTTGACAGCCCCTGGCCGATCGTGATCGGGTTACCGGACAATTCAAAGTGACCGCGAATGACGCCGCTGGCGATAAATTTATCGGCGGTCGACGTCACGGCGGTGACGGTGCCGCTGGTGAAGTTGCTGCTGGTACTGACCAGCTTGCCTTCAAAGCCCAGCGACACGTTACCCAGCACAGCGTTATAACCCGCACTGTACGACGGCAGCAAGGTCGTCATTTTCGCTGCGGCCACGGTGCCTCCCATCGTGTAGAACGACAAATCACCGGCGCTCGACACGTCGTAATGCAGCGTCCGCAAGCCCGTTTGCGCGACGCTGACGAAACCGTTCTTGACAAATTGGTAGCCGGTGGCCGTGGCGGTGCCGCTTTGCGCGCCGGGATTGGCCAATGCGACACCCGTGAAGAGTTGGTAGGCGCCATCGCTATAGTTCACCCGCAAGGTGTCGCCGATCAGATTCCATGACGCGTAATACATGTACTCGTTGGCCAAAGTCATTCCCGCCATGGCCAACGCATCAAATGCCGTGCCGACCGTGCCATTCTGCGGGCTGCCAGTTTGCGCCTGCATGTTTTGGCTGGTATCCAGTACGGCTTGCGAAAATTTCAGTTTTACAATTGCCACAACCAATTTCCCTTAAGAAAAATTACCTAAACCACAAGTATGCTGCGAAATTTACTTTATGGCAACAAACCAAGGAAATGGCGGGCGTGATATACGAACAAAAATTTGTGCAACGCGGCAGTGACCCCATGCACGGGCTGCATTGGCCCCTTATAATGGTCCTTTTCGCCTACAACTTACGCCCAACATCATGGAATTAGCCAAGTCATTCGAGCCTGCCAATATTGAACAGTTCTGGCGCAGCGAGTGGGAAAAGCGCGGTTACTTTGCCGCCTCCCTCGACCTGTCGAAGCCGTCCTTCAGCATCCAGTTGCCGCCACCGAACGTGACGGGCACCTTGCACATGGGACACGCGTTCAACCAGACCATCATGGACGGCCTGACCCGCTATCACCGCATGCTGGGCCATAACACGGCCTGGATTCCCGGCACCGACCACGCCGGTATCGCGACGCAAATCGTGGTGGAGCGCCAACTGGACGCGCAGAAAATTTCGCGCCACGACCTGGGTCGTGAAAAGTTCGTCGAAAAAGTGTGGGAGTGGAAAGAGAAATCCGGTTCCACCATCACCGGCCAGATGCGCCGCATGGGCACCTCGCCGGACTGGGCCCGCGAATACTTCACGATGGACGAGCCGCGCTCGAAAATCGTCTCCGACGTCTTCGTCCGCCTGTTTGAACAGGGCCTGATCTACCGTGGCAAGCGCCTGGTCAACTGGGACCCGGTGCTGGGCACCGCGGTGTCCGACCTGGAAGTGGTGTCGGAAGAAGAAGATGGCTCGATGTGGTACATCAAGTACCCGCTGGCCGACGGCAGCGGCCACCTGACGGTGGCCACCACCCGTCCTGAAACCATGCTGGGCGACGTCGCCGTGGCGGTCGACCCGACCGACGAGCGCTA
>JAIENA010000489.1 GCA_019751755.1 Burkholderiaceae bacterium
CCGGTGCGGTGGCCGCCACACACGGCGCGCCCAGCAATATCCTCACGTACAAAGTCGGCGGCAAAACCTTTGCCTATTTCAAAACCAGCGAACCGGAACGCTGGCGTTTCAGCTTTCGCGCCACGCCGGACCGGTTCCTGGAGCTGACCGGCATGCCGGGTGTCAAGCCGGCGCGGTACATGGGGCGCTATCACTGGGTGACGATCGTGCGCGTCGCGCAGTTTCAGGAAGACTATTTGCGGGAGCTGGTGCAGTGGTCTTATGACAAGGCGCTGTCGCAGTTGAGCAAGGGGAAGCAGCGTGAATTGGCAGCTGGGGCATCGCCCGAAGTGGCCCCATTCCCGGAGCACCGTGATCGCGTGCGAATGCCGACGAGCCGACATCGCGGGGAATGACAGTCCGCAACTATATGTTCACGAACTTACCAGCAATGCGATGACTTCTCGCGAAGAATGAAGCGACTGGACATCCTGTTCCAGGCCCCGGCATAACTCCGAAGGAACATGAGCTGCCCATATTCATCCATGTTTATATTTCGGCAGGTGGAACGCGCCCAGTCCCCGTAAAACAGGTCAAAGTCGGATAGCGAGAGGTTGGGCAATTTTTTGCTGGAATAGTCGAACAGCGCCGCGAAGTCGTGGCTCTGCGAAAGTAATGTCGGCGGCGAGAGTTCTATGCCAAGCAGGCCCATTAAGAGGGTCAGTTCATCGTCACCAGCAAGCTCGACGGCAAACTGTTCCTTGCTGGCGCTCTGTAGTGTCTCCAGCGACAGGGATGCGGCGACAATTGGCGCGCTAGTTGATGCAAACAGGTAGCTTGGCATGCGGTCCTCCACAGGGTGAAAGTGGGGCTGGTGGCCGCAGTAACGGACGATGACATGCTGTCGACCGTTGCTGCGGCCCGCAGGTCAGGACGGCCACGCCCGATAACGCCTCCGGCTTACTTCGGCCGATAAACCGCGCAAAGCTTATTGCCATCCGGATCGCGCACATACGCCAGGTACATCGCGCCTAAATTGCCTTCGCGCAAGCCTGGTGGATCTTCGCAGGTGGTGCCGCCATGGGCGATGGCGATATCGTGAAATTGTTGCACCTGCTCGGCCGACGTGCATTTAAAACCAATGGTGCCGCCATTGGCGCAGGTGGCTTCGGCGCCGTTGATCGGCTCGGTGACGCCGAAACTAGAGCCGTCGTGGCGGTAGAACAGGCGGTGTTGGCCACTAGGGGCCTGGTTGCGGAACCCTTCGCCGGCACCGAGCAGGCCCAGTAGCGCGTCATAAAAACGTTTCGAGCGCTCGATATCCTTCGAACCCACCATGATATGACTGAACATTCCTGATTTCCTTCGTGTGATGTGTTTGATTGCCGGATGGCGGTGCCAATATAGCACCTCGTTGCTGACGGGTATTATTTGATTTTGAAAATCACATCGACGGTTTGCGCCATTTTCAAGGACTCCAGCATCAGCAATTCGGCGCGATCCTGTGCGGGACGCTTGCCTTTGCCGCTGTCATAGTGACGGTCGGACGGCACCAGACCGACGGCGCGGGTGACATTCCTCAATTCGCCCGATGAAATGCCGGCCACCGCGCCGACCTTCTTGCCAAAGCCGGAAGCCATCGCCGCCGCCTTTTCCTGTGCATCTTTTACCGCCTGCGCCAGCAGTTCTTTTTCGACCTGCTTGCGTTCCGTGGTGCCGAACGTGGTGGCGAACGCGTCAAGGTTGGGCTTGGCGATCAGTTGTTCCATGAACGCGCGCCATTTGCTCAGGTCGCGCACGTTGATATGCACCGTGCACTTGATGTCATACTCCGGTGCGGACGGATCGGCGCCTTTGCGCATTTCACGGCGCAAATCGCTGAAGGTGATATCGCCTTCGGTCAGGCCGATTTCGGTCATCAGTTGCCCGATTTCCGCGACACGCTGCTGGACCAGCGCGACTGCCGTTTCTGGCGCGGCGTGGAACGCGGAAATTTCGAAATCGATCTCAGCAAGGTTGGGCGCAACGAATATGAATGCTTCGCCGTTGGCATGTATAAAAGGATAATCGGGCAGGGCGGACGCGGCGGTGGCCGGGACGGTGGTCACTGCCAGCGCGGCGGCCATGGTGATGGCGCGCAGCGGGGCGTCGATGATGGACTTCAGCACAAACAATCTCCAATTAAAGTTGTTTTTCTAGTAAAAACCGACTCTAACCAGAGAATATATTTCTGTCAATTAATTATGCCGCCAGCGACACGTTTGGCAATGCCGTCAGCCGCGCTGTGGCCCCTTCGATGAATTGCGATGCGAAAGTCCGTTTCTCGACTTCGCCGTCGCCGATTTCAATCAGGTTATGCAGCAATTCCGCCGCCGCCGCCGCCATTTTTTGGATCGGCTGGCGCAGGGTGGTCAAGTTGTAACTGAGCCAGTTCGATGGTTCCACCGCGTCGAAGCCCGCCACCGACAACTGGGCTGGCACCGACAGGCCCAGTTCATGGCGCGCATAGTCGAGGCAGCCGATCGCCATCACGTCGCTGCCGCAGATGACGGCGTCCGGCACATGACCCAGGCGCGAAATGATGTCGCGCAGGCCACGCGCGCCGCTGGCGTAGTCGAAATGGCCGCGCACGATGACGGGGGCCGGCAAGCCCAGTTCGGCCAGTTTGTCGGCCGTGCCCCGGCGGCGCTCGCTGCCGACCACGGTGTCTTCCGGGCCGTCGATAATGGCGATAATGCGGTGGCCGGCCGATGCCAGTCGGGCCGCCAGCGTGTGTCCGGCTTCGTAATGGTCGCACGCCACCGTGTTGACGGCCTGGCCACGCACGCCCCGGTTGAAGACGACCAGTGGCATGCGGCGCCGTTCGAATTCCGCGATTTGTTCATCGGTGAGGGTGGCGGCCGCAATCACGCCGTCCACCTGATATTGCCAGACGTCGCTCAGTACGGCACCGATATCGGTTTCACGCTGCAGCGTAAACAGCAACACGCGCTTGCCACGGCGGCCGATGTGCTGGCTCAATTCCGACAGCGCTTCCGGATAGGCCAGGTTGGCCATATTCGAAATAATTACCGCCACCATGTTGGTGCGGCGGGTGATCAGGCTGCGTGCGGCGGCGTTCGGGATGTAATCGAGCGCGGCGGCGGCTTTCATGACGCGCGCATAGGTCGCTTTCGAGACGCTGGCGCCCGGCTTGAAGCAGCGCGATACGGCCGATTGCGACACGCCGGCCACCAGCGCCACGTCATAGGACGTGACCCGGCGGTTTTCTTTCAGGATAGTGGCTTTGTGCTCGGCAAGGCTCAGCGCAGGCGTGGATTGCTTCGTTCTCATCGTCTTTAAAGGGCCATGCAAGCAAGCATGTGAATAGTTATATTCGAGGATAGCTTAGGATCTTACCCGAAGGCAATAGTTTGCACCGAAATGCGCAAAAAATGTAGGAAATTGACGCGTGGAAACTACCAACTCACAAGCAGCCTTCTTTGCGGGTAATTCTGTTATAATCTCGCCCCTTTTGTTTGGAGGTAGTAGGCATGGCCACAGCTTGCGGCGTTGATTTCGGCACGTCCAATTCCACGGTAGGCTGGGTGCGTCCAGGCCACCCCACCATGCTGTCACTGGAAGATGGCAAAGTCACTTTGCCTTCGGTCGTCTTCTTCAACGCCGACGACGATACTACCAGCTACGGCCGGGCCGCGCTGACCGAGTACCTGGCTGGCTACGAGGGCCGCCTGATGCGCTCCATGAAGAGTTTGTTGGGCACGTCGCTGATTGATGGCCAGACCGAGGTGGCGGGCCGCGCGCTGCCTTTCCGCGCGCTGCTGCAGCAATTCATTGGCGAGTTGAAGCGCCGCGCCGAGCAGCAGGCCGGGCGGCAATTGACGTCGGCCGTGTTTGGCCGCCCGGTTCACTTCATTGACGACAATGAAGACAATGACCGGCTGGCGGAGCAGACGCTGGGCGATATCGCCCGCGCCGTGGGCTTCAAGGACATCGCGTTCCAATATGAACCGATCGCCGCCGCGTTTGATTATGAGTCGCAGATTGACCGCGAAGAACTGGTGTTGATTGCCGACATCGGCGGCGGTACCTCCGACTTTTCGCTGGTGCGCCTGGCACCGGAACGGATGGCCAAGGCCGACCGCCGTGACGATATCCTGGCCACCGGTGGTGTCCACATCGGCGGCACGGATTTCGACAAATACCTGAGCCTGTCCAGCGTGATGCCGCTGCTGGGACTCGGAACCCAGTTGAGCGGTGGCGCCGAGGTGCCATCGAGCTACTTCTTTAATCTGGCCACCTGGCACACCATCAACCAGGCTTACACCAAGAAAATGCAAACCCAGCTGATGGAGTTGCTGCGCGACGCGCGCGAGCCGCAAAAGCTGGGGCGTTTGCAAAACCTGATCGAGGAACGCGCCGGCCACTGGCTGGCGATGCAGGTGGAAGAAGGCAAGATCGCGCTGTCCGGTGCGCCCGCTGTGCAACTGCACCTGGACCGCCTGATTCCACCGGTGCACGTCGATTTGACACGCGCGGGATTCGATGGCGCCATCGGCCATCTGGTCGGTTCGGTCGAACAGACGGTGCACGCCATGCTGCGTGACGCCGGTGTGGCCGCCGACGCTGTGGACACGGTGTTCTTCACCGGTGGCTCGTCCGGCGTGCAGTCGCTGCGCGAGCGCATCGGTGCCGTGGTGCCGTCGGCACGCCGGGTGGAAGGTGATTTGTTCGGCAGCATCGGCGCCGGCCTGGCGCTGGACGCGGTACGTAAATTCGGGGGCGCTTGATGGCGGTGTATAGCCAACCCATCGTGATGCTGGACTTTGAGACCACTGGTCTGTCGCCTGACAATGGCGACCGCATTACCGAAGTGGCGGCCTTGCGCATCGAGGGTGGCCGTATCACGGACCGTTATGTGTCGCTGGTCAATTGCGGGGTGCGCATCCCATCGTTTATCACCGGCCTGACGGGCATCACGCAGCAGATGGTGGACAGCGCGCCGCCCGCCAGCGACGTCGTGCCGCAACTGGTGGAATTCATCGGCGGCGATACGCTGTCGGCCCATAATGCCAGCTTCGATGAAAAATTCCTCGCTGCTGAAAGCGCTCGCTGTCATCTGGCGACGCGTCACCGGGGGCCGGTCTGCTCACTCAAACTCGCGCGCCGTTTGTTCCCCGAATTAGGCAGCTATAAACTGGGCACCCTGTCCGGCAGCCTGGGCATCCGTTTTAAAGGGACGGCCCACCGGGCCGAGGCCGATGCCGAGGTGGCGGCGCAAGTGCTGCTGCATATCGCGCGCCACCTGGGCCAGCGCTATGGCTATACGGAAGTGGCGCCGGAATTGCTGATGTCGGTGAATCGGCTGGCGGCGGCCAAGGTGCATGCCTTCCTCAGTCAGCCGGACTGATGCACGGCGTTACGCATCGGTTCAAAAAATGCTTGGAAAAATTGCTGGACTGATTACAATACGGCCATTCATCTATACAAGCCGTAGAAACTTCGTGCTGTGATCGTCAAACGCCAAATCGTCTATGCTTTGCTGTCGCTGCTGCTGGTGCTGTCCCAGCAGTTGGGGATGGTGCACGCGATTTCGCACTGGTCGGATAGCCGCCAGTCCGGGCAGGCCGCGCAGCAGCTGCAACAGCCGGACCTGGAAAAGGGTGGCAGCGCCGGCCTGGCGCTCGATCACAATTGCAGCCAGTGCGCCGCGTTTGCCCAGCTGGCCTCCGCGCTCCCCACGCAAGATTACGCATTCCCCGCCGTCGCCTACAGCGCGCTGGCCATCGCACTCGCAACCGCGCAGCCGCAACGGGCGCCATTCACGCGCCCCTACGACTCACGCGCCCCCCCTCTGGCCTGACAACGACGCATTGCCTTAGTTGCATTACTTGCCGCACTTGGCCCATGCCTTGTGCCGCCTATCGTTTGTTGTATTTGTCGTACCCAGAGGTTAATCATGAATTGCAAGCACTCCGTGCTGGCAGGCGCTGTCCTGTCGGCTGTTTCCGCATTGTCCAACGCCCACGCCGCTGATGTCACCCAGGTGATCGTCACCGCCAATCCCTTCCATAAAGGGGAAACCGAACAAATCCTGCTGCCCGCCAAAGTCCTGGCCGGTGATGAACTGCGCGACAAGCTCGGCAACTCGCTGGGCGAGACGCTGTCGTCGGAACTGGGCGTCTCGGCGTCCGCGTTTGGCGCCGGTGCGTCGCGCCCGATTATCCGTGGCATGGAAGGCGCACGTGTCAAAATGCTGGAAAACGGTATGGCGGTATCGGACGTTTCCGGCCTGTCGAACGACCACGCGGTGTCGGCCGATGGCGCGGTGGCGCGCCAGATTGAAATCCTGCGCGGCCCGGCCTCGCTGCTGTACGGTTCCGGCGCGATCGGTGGCCTGGTCAACGTGGTCAATGAACGCATTCCCGCCGCGCTGGAAGCCAAGCTGGCCGGCCAGGCCGAAGCGCGCTACAGCACCGTCGACCGGGGCAATGCGCTGTCCGGCACCATCGATGGCGCGGCCGGCAAGCTGGCCTTGCACGTGGACGCCAACAGCCGCCAGACCGGCGACTATAAAATTCCCGGCAACCGCGTTGCCGGCGATGCGACATCGGCCAGCGGCCGCCTGCCCAATTCCGGCACCCGGGAAAAGGGCGCCGGTGTTGGCGGCTCATACATTGACGGCTGGGGCTATGTCGGCGCGTCCGTGTCGGGCATGGACAACCGCTATGGCGTGCCTAGCGACGAGGGCTCGTCGATCGACCAGCACCAGACCCGCTATGATGTCGACAGCTTGTTCAAGCAGATCTTGCCCGGTATCGAATCGGCCCGTTTCAAGGCCGGCTACACCAATTACCGCCACGCCGAACTGGATCAGGCCGGCGTGCCGGAAGTGCAATTCAAGAACCGTGCACTGGAAACCCGCGCTGAACTGGTGCACCAGGCCATCAACGGCTGGCATGGCACCTTTGGCCTGCAGACTGAATTGACACATTTCTCGGCCAGCGGCGTTGAACATGAAGGCGACCATGACGAGGAGGGCCACGAAGGCCACGATCACGGCCACGACACCGTTCCCGCCACCCGCTCAAAATCGACAGCCGCGTTCTGGGTCGAGGAAAAGGAGTGGGGCCCGGTGCGCGTCAATGCCGGTCTGCGCGCCGAGCACGTTACGCGCGAGCCCGTCACGGGACAGCAGCGCGGCTTTCATCTGCAATCGGGCGCATTGGGCGCGTTGTGGGCATTTACGCCCGGTTATGGCGCCGGCTTGACGGTGTCGCGCGCGCAGCGTGCGCCCAGCACGGAAGAACTCTATTCGGCCGGCCCGCACCACGCCACCATCACGTTCGACCTGGGTAATCCGGACTTGCGCAAGGAAACTTCGCGCAACATCGAGCTGTCGGTACAAAAGACCGCGGGCCAAGTGCGCTGGAAAGCCAATGTCTTCCATAACAGCATCGCCGATTTCATCTATGGCCATGTCACCGGCCGCACCGTTGACGAGGAAGGCCATGCGGGCGACGCCTTGCGTGAGCGCGTGTTCAGCCAGGGCGACGCCACGGTGCGCGGGGTCGAAGGCGAGATTGAATACAACCCGCATGCGCAGGGACTCAACGGCCGCCTGTTTGCCGACATGTCGCGTGGTGAACTGACAGGCGCGGGCAGCCTGCCGCTGCAGCCGGCCACCCGCCTTGGCGCCACCATCGGCTATCGGGGCGGCAATTGGCGCGCCGGCGCCACGTGGATCCACGCGCAGGCGCAAGACCGGCTGGCGTCCTTTGAAGCCACGCCGACCGGATCGTACAACCAGGTCAACGCCAATCTGTCCTACAACCAGAAGCTGAAGGACATGGATTTGACGTGGTTTGTGCTGGCAAAAAACCTGCTCAACGATGAAATCCGCGTCTCGACGTCGCTGTTGAAGGATATTTCGCCGCTGCCAGGACGTAGCGTGGCGTTTGGCGTGCGCGCGAAATTTTAAGCCCCACGCAGCGCCCCAGCCGGCGCCAGGCCTCAGGACTGGCGCCGGTCGATAAACAGGCTGTTGCCGTGGATTTTCTTGGCCTGTTTTTTTGCGTCGGACGCCAGCGCGGCAATCTGGTGGTGCGAATAAAACTGCATCGGTTCGACCCGGATCGTTCCCAGCGATAAGCTCATCAGCGAATAAAACACTTTCTTGCCCTGCCGGTCTTCGCTGATGTAGCCGCCCCGTTCGCGGTCGTCCAGGCTGTAGAACTCCATCACGCACTGCGCGAAATCGTCGAGGATGCCGCGGCAGCGGCTTTCCCAGTCTTCACTCTGGAACAGGATCATGAAATCGTCGCCGCCGATATGGCCGACAAAATCCCGGTCCGGGTTGCAGTGCGCGGTCAGGATGCGGCCCGTCATCTGGATCACATCGTCACCCCGGCGGTAGCCATACACATCGTTAAACGGTTTGAAGTGATCGAGGTCGCAATAGCAGACCCAGAACCGGGTGCCGCTTTCGAGCAGGCGGTCGATATGCTCATTGATCGGCACATTGCCCGGTAATTGCGTCAGCGGATTGGCGTAACGTGCCGCGTTGATCTGCATTTGCGTGATTTCGCGCATCAGGTCATGCCCGGTGCCCATGCCGATATAGCGGCCCTGGTCGGTGATGATGAAGCCATTGAACAGGTGGTGCGCGTCCGACTCCGCCATGCGGCACGACAGTTCCTGCAGGCTGGTGCCCTTATCGGCAATCAGCGGCTTGCCATCCATGAACTGGCGGCATGACTTGCGGCCATACAGTTCGCGCTGGTAGGGGCGGGCAAAGTGATCGATCATGGCAAAGCGGGTAATCAGGCCAAGCGGCTGGCCGTCATCGACCACCGGAATGATCATCAGCTTCGGATCTTGCATGAAGATGTCGTAGACATCGTTGTTGTTCATGCTGGAGGGGATGATGGCTACTTCCGTCAGCAACTTTTCAATCGTCACGTTATGGTGCTCCGTACTGCGCTGCGGATAGACCGCAACGCCGTTGCGCGACAGGGCTTTCGCCACTTCGGCCGGCAGCGCCCGTGCCGGCGCCGCGTGCGGACGTCCGAGGTGGTAGCCCTGGCCATAGGTGACGCCGAGGTCGCGCAGCACCAGCAGTTCGGCTTGCGCCTCAATGCCTTCGGCAATCACCAGGGTGTCGGATTTATCCGCGATTTCCTGGATCGAGCGCACGAACTGCAGTTTCACGGGGTCCTGGTTGATGCCCTGGATAAAGTGCATGTCGATTTTGACGTATTCCGGGCGCAGCTCGGACCACAAGCGCAGGCTGGAAAAGCCTTCGCCCAGGTCATCAATGGCGATCTGGAAGCCGAGGTTGCGGTAATGCAGCACCGCCTCGCGCATCAAATCGTAGTTATATGTCGGCTGGTTTTCCGTCAGCTCGATGATCACCCGCTCCGGGTTGATGCCGGTCTTTTCAATAAATTGCAGTGTTTCGCCGCGCGTACCGTCAGCTTGCAGCAGCAGGCATTCAGGGCTGACGTTGAGGAACAGCTTGCCGGGCAAATTCAGTTCGGCAAAGCGTTCCAGTACCACGTGGCGGCACAAGTGCTCGACTTCGAGCGCCAGGTCGCAGGCGCGCGCGGCTTTAAATAAATTCAGCGGCGAATGCAAGGGGCTGTCGGACGGCCCCCGGATCAAGCCCTCATAGGCAATGATGGCGCCGCCCTGCAAGTGGGCGATGGGTTGGAACAGTGCCGTCAATTGACGGCGTTCGATAATGTCGAGCAACTGGGCGCGCAGCATGGGATCGGTTTCCGGCTTGGCGTCGGGTGGATAGGCCGGCGAAGCCGGGCGGCGCAGGTAGGCCACGTTGTTCACAATATGAAACTTATTAATAGAAAGACCGGATAATATTAGTGCGCCAATATGACAACTTGATGAACTGAGGAAACAGACGCGTTGCTTCCTGATGTAAAGGGCTAGGGCGAATTTTGCTCTGGGGCTACAATAGAATGTCTATCACCTTCACTCTGCCCGCCTGCCCATGAATCGATTTCGTCACGCCGCCGTTTTCATGTTGTTCACCTGCGCCAGCGCGTTGTCCACGGCGTCCGGCGTCGCGGTGCAAGTGTCCGATACGGCGGGTCGTCCGCTGTCCGATACCGTGGTGTACGTCGAGGTGGAAGGGGGCGGCGCGCCGTCCAAGCCATTGAAAGGTGCGGAAATTGAGCAAAAGGGTTTGAAATTCATGCCGCTGGTGACGGTGGTGCAAGTCGGCAGCCGGATTGAGTTCCCCAATAACGACAAGGTGCGGCACCACATTTACTCGTTCTCGGCCGCGCACAAATTTGACCAGAAGCTGTATTCCGGCACCAGCGCGACGCCGCAAATTTTTGACAAGCCCGGTATCGTTGTGCTCGGCTGCAATATCCATGACAAGATGGTGGCATATATCCGCGTGGTCGAAACCCCGTATTTTGGTAAAACCGATGCCGCCGGCGTGGTGCGCATCGATGTGCCGGCCGGCGCCAAATATGTGCTCAAGGCATGGCACTACAATATGGCCGGCGGTCAGCCGCAGGAGCAGGCGCTGGCGGTGAAGGCCGGCGATGCGCTGTCGACGGCGACGTTCAAGCTGGCGTTGAAGCCGCCGGCGGCGGACGCGGCGCAGTAAGGAGCGATCATGCGCCTACGCCTGCATTTCCGCAGTCTGGAAAGCCGTATACTGACTCTGTTCCTGCTGCTGATCGTGGCGGTGCAGGTGACGGGATTGCTGGTGATCCAGCGCGGCATCGACTCCAACGCCCGGGTTGCCATTGCCCAGGAACTCAATAATGGTGGCAAGGTGTTCCGGCAATTGCTGGAGCAAAATACCCAGAGCCTGCGCTTCGGTGCGCGCCTGCTGGCGCGCGACACCGCGTTCGTGGCCGCCATCGGCAACAACGACGAGTCGGACCGGGCCACGATTGAATCGGCGCTGGCCAATCACGGCCGCCGCATCAAGGCGTCGGCATCGATGCTGGTGTCCGCCGAGCGCGAGATCAGCGCCACCACCAGCGAACTGCATGCGGCCGGCCTGAAAAAACTCGTGCTCGGCATGCTGGACCAGGCCGAGGCGGCCGACGGCGCCAATGGCATCGGCATTGTCGACCGTTACCCGTACCAGGTGGTGGTGATGCCGATCAAGGCGCCAATCGTGATCGGCTGGATCGTTATGACGTTCCCGATTGATCACCGGATTGTCGACGAGATGCGCAATATCAGCGCGCTGCACACCTCGATCGTCACCCACGACAGCAAAGGCGGCTGGCTGCCGGTGGCGTCAACCATGACGATCCCGCTGGTGACATCGCTGGTGCAACACATGGAATCGACCAAGCCAGGGACCGATGGCGCGTTTGAAGCGACGCTCAGTGATGCGCGCTACAGCGCGCGCCGCCTGGAGATTGGTCAAGATGCGGGGCAGGGCGTGTCGGTGGTGCTGGCCCGTTCATTTGATGACGCCATCGCCGAATATGCGCGCCTGGAGCGCTGGCTGCTGGGGTTGACCGTGGCCGGTATCGTGATCTCCGCCGGCATCAGTATGCTGACGGCGAAACGCATCGCGCAGCCGATTCGTGAACTGGTGACGGTGGCACAGCGGCTGGAAAAGGGCGACTACAAGGGCCAGATTGAATTCGTGCGCGGAGATGAAATCGGCACCTTGGCCAATGCGTTCGACAGCATGCGCGACGGGATCGCGCGGCGCGAGCAGGAAATCCGCCGCCTGGCATATTGGGACACGCTGACCAATTTGCCGAACCGGGCCCAGTTCGTGTTGCATTTGCAGGAGGCGATCGACGCCGCGCGCAAGCATGACACCGCGGCCTTCGTGTTGATGATGGACCTGGACCGTTTCAAACATGTCAACGATGTGATGGGCCACAGCTTTGGCGATGCGCTGCTGCGCCAGGTGGCCGAACGGCTGCAACTGACGCTGGCCAACCGCCGCAACATCACGGCCCAGGTGGCGCGCCTGGGTGGCGATGAATTTGCCGTGCTGCTGCCCGACTGCGATCTGGAACTGGCGCAAATGGTGGCGCGTGAGTTGCTGCAATCGCTGGAAATCCCGCTGGCGCTGGAAGATCAAATGGTCGACATCGGCGCCGGCATGGGAATCGCCGGTTATCCGCTGCATGGCGATGACCCGGAACAGTTAATGAGCCTGGTCGAAGTCGCGATGTACACGGCCAAGCAGCGCACCGAGGGCGCGGTGGTGTATGACGCCGCGTTCGACAAGTCCAGTGCACAAAGCCTGTCGCTGTTGACGGAATTGCGCAATGCGATCGAGCGCAACGAATTCCGGTTGTTCGTGCAGCCGAAGATCGCGCTGGGCACCGGCCAGGTGGTGGGCGCCGAGGCGCTGGTGCGCTGGGTGCATCCCGAGCGGGGCAACGTGTTCCCCGACCAGTTCATCCCGTTTGCCGAGCAAACCGGCTTTATCCGCGTGCTGACGCGCTGGATGATGGAGCAGTCGGCCATGCTGTCGCAGCAACTGGCCAGCCTGGGCATCCACTTGAAGCTGTCCGTCAACCTGTCCACGCGCGACCTGATGGACCAGGATTTGCCGGTCAAGTTTGCCGACGTGCTGGCGCGCCACCAACTGGCGCCGTCCGCGTTTTGTCTGGAAATCACGGAAAGCGCGATCATGGACGATCCGGTGCGCGCCCAGCAAACGCTGGAGCGGCTGCACCTGATGGGCCTGGATTTGTCGATCGACGATTTCGGCACCGGCTATTCGTCGCTGGCCTACCTGAAACGCTTGCCGGTCAATGAGCTGAAAATCGACAAGTCCTTCGTGCTGAACATGGAGCATGACATCGGCGACACCAAGATCGTCCGCTCCACCATCGATCTGGGCCACAACATGGGCTTGCGCGTGGTGGCGGAGGGGATTGAGAGCGAGGCCGTGTGGCGCTTGCTGATGTTGATGGGCTGTGACCAGGGGCAGGGCTACTTTATGAGCCGTCCGATGCCGGCCGCGGATCTGGCCAAGTGGGTCGGACAGTGGCGGCCGCCGGAAGGGTTGGCGTTGGGGGCGGGGGAATCGGTGGTGGCGGAGTTGTGATGGGTGGTGCCAGGCTAATGGTTGGACGCTTGCTGGCGCCGCTTGTTGCAGTGTCACTTTCCGTGTGCGCCGCGCTGCATCCGGTTCATGCGCAGGATGGCTTCGGTATTGAGGACGATAACTTGCAGCCAGTGCCGCCTGCGGTGGCAACGGCGTTGCGTGCGCATGTCCGGAACACCGATTACAAAGAATGCGCCGACGGCGAGTTCGTCGGCAGCGCCGTGGATCTCAGCGGGACCGGCAGAAAACGGGACTGGATCGCCAAGACAGCCGATGGCTGCGCGTGGGGCGTCAATATCGCAAAAATCTGGGTGTTAAGAA
>JAIENA010000324.1 GCA_019751755.1 Burkholderiaceae bacterium
GCCGCGGCGCTCGCCGCAGTGCCGGCACCAGCACCAGCACCAGCACCAGCACCATTGGCCAGTGCCGATGCGCGCCCGGCATCGTCGCCGGCCGGCAGCGGCATGCTGGCCGCCACCGCGTCGCGCGCGCCGGTCGGCGGCGCGACATTGCAGGTCTCGGGCAGTGACGACAGCTATGATGCGCGCGCCGCGTTCCAGTCGTTCCTGCACCAGGTACAAGCGCAGCAATGGAATGAAGCGCGCCGTACGCGCGATGCGATGCAGGCCGCGCTGGGGCCGGAGCACGTGCTGACGTTGCGCGTGCAGGGCTATCTGGCGTTGCGCCAGAATGAACTCGACAGTGCCCGCCAGAGCTACCGCAAGCTGCTCGAGCGCCTGCCCGATGACCGTGAGGGTGGCCTCAACCTGGCCTTGATCGATTGGCGCAGTGGCGACAAGGACGCGGCCCGCAAGCGGGTCGGCGTGTTGCTCGACAAGTTTCCGCAGGATGGGGAAATCAAGGCCCTGGCGCAGAATATCCGCATGGCGGAGGGGGCATGGTAAAGGCGGCCGCGTCGTCACGCCGGGCGCCGTCCCTGCCCAACACCCTGCCGCCCTATGTGGCCGGCCTTGGCCTGCGCGCCCACCCTTTTCCGGTGACGCCGGATGAGACCCAGTATTTTTTCACTGCCGGGACGGAAGCGCTCTATCACGAACTGCGCCACTTTATCGAGACCTGCCGTGGCTTCATGCTGGTGACGGGCGAGGTCGGGCTGGGCAAGACGACGCTGTTGCGACGCGTGATGAACAGTCTCGATCCGCAGCGCTATAACACGGCGCTGGTGCTGACCAGCTTCCTGGACCAGGCCGAATTGCTGGAAGCGGTCACGCGCGACTTCGGCGTCGAACTGCCGCCGCAGAGCCGCCGCATCGATCACCTGGCCGCGCTCAACGCGTTCCTGGTGCAGCAGTCGGCGGCCGGCAAGATCAATGTGCTGTTCATCGACGATGCCCAGGCCTTGGATGCGCAGGCGCTCGATGTGGTGCGCCAGTTGAGCAATCTGGAGACGGCCACGCATAAGCTGATCCAGGTGGTCTTGGTGGGGCAGCCGGAAATCATGCAAACGCTGAACCTGCATGGCTTGCGCCAGGTCCGCAGTCGCTTCGCCATGTGCCGCCAGTTGTCGCCGCTGAGTCGGGACGAACTGGCGGCCTACGTTGTACACCGCCTGACGCTGGCCGGTAATGCGCAGGCGGTGCGCCTGACCAGCAACGGCCTGACGGCGCTGTACCGCCTGAGCGGCGGCTATCCGCGCCGCGTTCACCTGTTGATGGACCGCTGCCTGTATGCGGCCATGCTGGGCAACAGCCGCGAGGTCGATGCCGCTGTGGTGCGCCTGGCATGGAATGACCTGGGCCCACTGCATCACGGCGCGTCCGGGGCGCCAGGCGCCTGGTGGCAAGCGACCGCCTGGCTGCGCCAGCGCGGACTGGGCCGCAAGCCGGCGCTGGCCGCGCTGGTGCTGGCGGTCGGGCTGGCCGCGTTCCTGATGGGGCGCGCGATGCCACCGGCCGGCGTTAGCCGCGCCGCGCCTGTGGCTGCGGACAGCACGCCGCGGCGGGTGCCGGAAGCGGTGGCCGCGGCGCCGCTGGCCGCCCCGGCGGACTGGGCGGCGACGCTGGCCCAGTTGCCGGGCCTGGCGCAACTGGCCTGGCCGCGCGCCACCGATTACACCGACTTGACGCAACGCCTGGCTACTGCCGCGCAGGCCGCCGGTTGGCGTTTCACGCCGGTCGACGACGGTTTCGCCAAGCCATGCGGCGCGCGGCCGGTGTGGCGTGTGACCGATCAGCACGGCAAGGTACATCAGTTCACCTTGATCGAGGCGTCCTTGCCGCAGCAGGCGATGGCAATCGGCCCGCGTCACGCCGCCGTGCGCGCGGCGCAAAAACGCCTGGTGGCGGGCGGCTACTTGCCGGCCGACAGTGTTGATGGCTATGTCGGGCCGAACCTGCTGACGGCGCTGGCGCGCTTCCAGGGCGTGCACCAGATCGAACGCACCGGCCAGTTCAGCCCGGCCACGGCGTACCGCCTGTCCTGTATCGCGCTGCCATCCGGGGCTGCTCATGACTGAACAAGTGTTCTGGGTGCGCTACCTGAATGCGGACGGCGCCCTGCGGCGCCGCTTCGTCAGCCTTGGCACGCATGACGAGTCGACGGCGCGCCTGTTGCTCGAGCGCCAGTATGCGGCCGTGGTGGTCGACTTGTGGCGCGGTCCCGCGTGGCTGTCGATGGTGTGGCAGGTGGTGCGGCCCTTGTTCTCGCGGGCCTGGCCGGTGCAGGATCTGACTGACTTGCTACATAACCTGGGCATCATGCTCAAGAGCGGGTTGCCGATTGACCTGGCGTTGTCGGAATTGTTGAAAGACACCACCCACCCGGGCGTACGGCAGTGTGTGCGCGACATTTATAACAGCGTGTCGGCCGGCAATTCCTTGTCGTCGGCGCTGGCCCGTTATGAACACCAGGTGCCGCTGGCGGTGCATGCCCTGGTCGTGCTGGGCGAACAGTCGGGTGGGCTGGACCATACCTTGCAGGAGGCGGCGCGCCACCTGAAACGGATGCAGACGATCCGCCAGGATATCGGCAAAGCCCTGATTTATCCGCTGTTTGCCTGCAGCACCATCCTGATCGCCTTGCTGTTCTGGATTTACTATGTGCTGCCTGACCTGGCGCGCATGTTCCAGCAAATGGGCGCCAAGCTCCCCAGTTATACCCTATGGACGATGAATTTCATCATGCAGATGCAATCGTTTATGCGTTCCGGCTTTTGGTTTGCCGCCGCCGCCGGCACCGTTGGATTATCGCTGGCGCTGCGCAATCGCGGGGTGCGCTATCGCCTGTACCACTTGTTTTATCGCTTGCCGATTTCCGGGCTGATCATGCGTACCGGCGCGCTGGCGTTTATCACCGAATACCTGGCCTTGTTGATTCGTGCCGGCTTGCCGTTGACCGAAGCGCTGCGCATCCTGACCGATGCCATGCGCAATCCGTATTTTTCCGCCAAATTGGTGAGTATCCGCGAAGGGGTGGCGCGCGGCCACAGCCTGAGCCAGGAAATGACGCGCTCCGGCGTGTTTCCCTCGATGGTGACGCGGCTGGTGGCGGTCGGTGAGCAGAGCGGTACGCTGGACAGCCAGTTGGCCTTGCTGGCGGCGGATTACCAGCAGCGCCTGGCCCATGTGATCGCCACCTTGAGCGAGATTATCAAGCCCCTGCTGGTGGTGGTTGCCGGCCTGTTCTTTGCTTTGATCGTGATCGTATTCCTGATGCCGGTCTACCAACTGATTGCCCAGGTGATGCGATGAGACGTGCTGCACAACAGGGCCTGAGCCTGCTGGAAATGACGTTTGTGATGATGGCGGTGGCCAGCCTGGCCGTGGCCCTGATCTACAAGACCAGTGACGTCTACGCCAAGCGGCAGACGCTCGACACCACGGCCTTGTTGCGCATGGCCGATAACCAGTTGCGTCAATACATCCTGGAGCATGGCCGCCTGCCTTGTCCGGATGTCGACGGCGACGGCATCGCCGATGCCGGCGCCAGTTGCACCGCCGGCCAAAAAGGCTACTTGCCGTACAAGACCCTGGGCATGACGGATAACCTGTACGTCGAGGGCGAGGTGCCGATGCTGTATGGGGTGCACCGTGCCGGCGGCATCGACTTTACCAGCAGCAGCCAGCAGTATCAGCCGCAATATGCCAACGAAAGCAATGTGACGCAAAACGTTGCCGTTGCGCAACGCAATATCTTTGACTTCTGCACCCAGTTGGCGCAGCTCAGGGACCGTGCCTACGGTAGTAGCGGCCTGACCGTCAACCTCGCGCCGGCCGTCAACCCGGTCTATGCGCTGGCGGTCCCCGGCCTGGGCGATCGCTCCTCGCAGACGCCGGCGACGCTGACCGGTGGCAGCGTCATCAATCACCAGTACGATGGCGTCAACGAGTCGTCGTTGTTGCAGTTTGCCGCGCCCGATACGTCCGAAAGCGACCACTACGATGACCGCACCGCATACCGTAACGCGGGCGAGCTGTACGATTATTTCCGTTGCCAGACCATGACGGCGTCGATTGACCTGATGATGCAATCGGTGACGATGAGCAGGCAGGTGCGCGACATGGGCGACAATACGACCAAGGCGGTTGGCACCGCATCGCGCAATGACAAGCTGGGTATACTGCTGACGTCATGGGCCATGGTGGGGGCGGTCGCGACAATCGCGAACAGCACCGAGGCCGGCGTGATGGCCGGCTTGCAGTTGGCCATCGCCACGGCGACCTGCCCGATTCCGCCGTTTGCGACGTGCGCTTTGATCCCCGTCTACGCGACGGCGTTGGCGACGGCCGTCACCGGGAGCGTCTTGGCAACGGCGGTATCGCTGGTGGCCAATACCGTGGCGCTGGCGTTGCAGGTGACGGCCACCATCCTGGTCGACGACGTCAAAGCCCGCAGCATGCAGGCCATCGCGCCCACCACGGTGGTGGTGAGCACCCCGCCCGACAAGGTGGCGGAAAAACTGAGCCGTTACCAGACCGACCTGGCAGCCGCCAAGACCGCCTTCAATAACACGCTGGTGTTACCGAACCCGAATGATCCGGCGCACAAGAACAATGCCGACAGCAGTGCCGCGGCGCTGAGCACCCAGATCAATGGTGTGACGGACCCGACCCTGAAGGCCGCGCTCGGAGACTTCATGAATGGCAAGGCCGACGTCTGCACCACCGGCTGCGACGCCAGCTATACGGCACAACAGGTGCCATTGCTGGACAGCAGTGGCGAGATCGTCAAAAACGCCGATGGCACGCTGCAATACACCACCAAGTATTTCCGCACCACGGTGGCGGGGGTGGTGCAGGGGATCGATACCTATTACCAGGCCAAGACCCAGAATGTCCCGAGCGGCACCGGCGCCACCATCGACGGCACGCCGACCGATCCGTCGCTGCTGGCGGCGCAGCAGCAATTGAACAGCGCCAATGCCGCGCTGGCCAGTGTGCCGGTGCCCGATGTGCCGACTGCGCAAGCGACCATGAACACACGGATCAGCAACTATGCGACGCTGCTGGCCAATGCGGCCGCCTTCGACAGCGCCCACCTCGCCTACCAGGCCAACACGGCCGATGCGACGCTGCAGGCCAACCGCAGCGCCGCGCTGAGCGCATTGCGCACCAGCATGGGCAATCCGGCCTGGGATTACAGCGGCAGCACCAGCCTGTGCACCGGCGGCTGTGGCTGGATGAGCAACGCCTCGTCGGGCCGTACCGGCGCCACCGCCGTGAATACCTACCTGGCCAATTACCTGGTGTACCGCGACGCCCAGGCCGCGCAGAAGCTGATCGATACCGCCAATAACCTCAGCAATACTGCCTGGACCAGCCGCAGCCAGTACAAGACGGCGTTGTGCTCGAACTTGTCGCCATCGGTGACCTTTATCGGCGGCGCCAGCCCGGGCGGCAATCCGCTGAACTGGGACGTGGTGGAAAACCTGGCCGGGGCCGCGCCGCAGAACCTCGACTGCGCCAGTGGCGGCGGCACCGGCGCCGACCTGTCGGCCGACCAGGCGGCCGCGCGCGGCAGCGAACGGACCAAGTATTGCACGGTGGGCACCGCAACCTATGACGAGCGCCTGTGCGCCAAATTCAGCTCGGCCAGCAGCCGGACGGTGGTGCGCGACAACCAGCCGGTGATTAATACCCTGATTCAAAAAGGAATTGCCAAATGAGACGCCGCTCTCACGCCGGCTTTACGCTGCTGGAAATGGCACTGGTGTTGTTCGCCAGTGGTTTCCTGCTGATGTCATTGAGCCATGTTGCCAACCAGGCCAAGCAGACCATTGCCACCCAGGCCGGCTCGACTTCGGCAGAGCAGGGCAAATTGTCGTTTAACGGCTTTATCCAGACCCATCACCGCTTGCCGTGCCCGGCGGCCTCGGTCGCGTCCGGCGTGGAAGACTGCACCCGCAATACCGGCTATGTCCCGTACCGCACGCTGGGACTGACCAAGCCGCTGACCAATGCCCAGGGCTTCGACCTGTGGTACGCGGTGCGCGATGAACTCACCGTGGCCACCGATTACCTGGTGCCGACCTACAAGGATTCGACGGCGGACTATACGAGTTCGGTCGATGTCGAAGTCCACAACATCAACCTGCTCGACTTCTGCGCCCGGCTGCGCGATGCGGCAGTGGCCGCGCCCAGCACCGCGCGCGTGAACCTGCGCAGCATCGCCGCACCGGGCGCGCCGATCAATGTGGCGTGGGTCCTGGTCGACCCTGGTGCGGGTGACGCCAACCAGGACGCCAATCGTTTCGATTTGCAAAATCGCAGCAACGGCACCAGCCTGGCGTTCGAATCGACCGCCCGGCCGAAGGCGCCGGACTATGACGATACGGTGGTGGCCGGCGGCCTGCACCAGCTGTCGGCCGAATTGAATTGCCCGAGCTTGCTGGCCGCCATCAGCGCCGCTGCCCGGGAAGCTGATTTCGCCAACGAGAACTGGCGCACCCGTGCTTTCCTCAAGGACTTCAGCGATTTTGACTACAACATGCGGGTCGATGGCCGGCGCATGGCCGACATCATGGCGGACACCGCCAAAGTCAAGCTGGGCTTGAGCGTGGCGATGTCGGTGATGGACCTGGCCAAGACCCTGGCCGGTCCGGCACCTGCGGCGGCGATGTTTACGTCGCTGCTGTTCAGTGTGCCGGGCCTGGTGCTGACCGGGGTGAATATGACTCAAGCCATCGAGGAGGCCGGGCAGGCGGCCGACGAAGTGACCGAAGCGGTGCAGCGCAAGAGCGCGGCCAGCGCCGCCTTGGCCGAGGCGCGCACGCAGCTGACCGCGCGGCGTCAGGCATTGTTGCAACTGGACCAGCGTGGAGGTGTGCAGTGAAACGTCGTCAACGGGGATTTTCGTTGGTCGAGCTGGCGATGTCGTTGGTGGCGATGGGCGCCATCACGGCCGTGGCGACGCAGGTGGTGCCGGCGCTGCGCCGGTCGTCGACCGACGCCGCCAGCGTGCGCCAACTCGATGACGCGGAGGCGGCGCTGCTGGCGTTTTCTGCCGCGCACGGTCGCCTGCCCTGTCCGGATACCAATGCGGACGGCTTTGAAGACACGGGTAGCTGTGGCGCCGTTGGCGGCGTGCCTTACGCCACGCTGGGTTTCTCGGCGCCGGTGGTCAATGCGGTCGGCCTGCCTTTCAAGTACGGCGTCTACCTCAATCCCGGCACGACGCTGCGCACCAACGCCAACTTGAGCCGCAGCATGGAGCGCTACCGCCCCAGCACCGGTGGCGATCCGGGCAGCATCGGCGATGTCGGCCTGGTTGACCAGGCCATCGCCAGTTCCAACCGGCGGCTCGATTTTTGCCAGGCGTTGCGGGCCGGCATGAGCGCCGGCGTCAATACCCAGTACCTGTATATTGAAAACCATGGCCTGGTCTCTACCCGCAAGAACGTGCCCTATGTGCTGGTCGATCCAGGCACCGGCAACATGGACTTGCTCGATGACCAGTTCGACGGCTATAACGCAGGCGCGACCAATGCCGCGCCCCGCTTCGAGACGCCGACCCGTTCGCGCGGCTTGTTGTATGACGATCGCGTGATCGTTGGCTACTTTGACCAGATGTGGGAGCGTCTCGGCTGCTCGGCCAATATGGCCACGGCGGGCCGGGCCTTGCCGAATGTCGAAACCACGGCGGCGCTGCTGAAGCAATCACTGAAAGATTATAAAGACCAGCTCGAGCTGGCCAGCGACCTCGCGTATGCCAATAATTTCTCGGCCGGCGCCGATATTGCCGGCGCCACCGCCGACCTCGCCGCTGCCGCGTCCGATGTGTCGAACAATACATCGAAGGTCATTACCACGGCAGGTGCGGCGGCCGCGGCGCTGACCGCCGCCGTGTCCTCGGTAGTACTGTCGACGGCGGCGCTGGCGCTGGCGATTGCCAATCAAGTGTTTACGGTCCAGATGTACGATGGTGCGAAGCAGGATGTCCGCGATATGGGCACCCTGGTCGACACCAAGTTCAACCCCATGTACGCCGATATCAAAGCCAATGTGCAAAAGGCCGGCGAGCGTGTGTATTCCAATAAATGAAAGGCCGGCTATGCGCCACTCCTTGCCTGTCGCGCGCGCGCGCGGCTTTTCCCTGGTCGAATTATCGATGGTCCTGATCGTCATCGCACTGCTGGCCGGTGCGATGACGGTGGGCGGCGACTTGCAGCGCAATGCCCAATACCAGAAGGTCGGCTCCAGCTTCGTCCGAGGCTGGCAAACCGCCTATCTGTCCTATGCCGAGAAGCTCAATGTCGTGCTGCTCGACAGCCAGACCACGCCGACCGGCTACATCAACCAGAACAACGGCGAAGTGTGCAACGACACGGTGCGCGGCGCCATGCTGGCGGCCGGGGTGGACATGCCGCAGGGCCGCGCCGAAGGGCGCGAAACCCACTATAGCTACCTGGACTCGAACGGCAATCCACAAGACGTCGAAGTCTGCTTCAAGACCATCGACTGGATGGTGCCGACCGCGACCAGCGGTACCTATGTGAATCAGCCGCGCAATGTGATGGTGATCAAGGGCGTCACGCCCGACCTGGCACGCCTGATCGACAGCCTGGTCGACACTTCGCCCGACGCCCAGTTTGGCAAGGTGCGCGAATATCCGACCACGGCGACCACGCTGACCAATCCGTCGCGCCAGACCTATAGCAAGAACAACACCTGCGTGGCGGGCGGCGCTTGCGGCACCAGTTTCGATGAGGCCCAGGTGGCGACCATGACGCTGTACTACCTGATGGACCGCTGACCATGGCCGATTCCACCGCGCTGGACACGGCGCTGGGCCATGCCTTGCTGGCGCGGCAACTGATCACCCGCCTGCAGCTCGACTATGCGAAGCGCAAGCATGATGTGATCGGTGGTTCGCTGGCGGGCTTGCTGGTGCGCCAGGGCCTGATCGATGACCGTGCCATGAGCCAGGTGCTGGCCGAGGTGCGCGGCCTGCCGTGGCAGGGCGACAGCGGCGCCCTGAACGCCGATGTGCTGGCGCTGTTCCGGCGTGAAGCTTGCAGCGCGATGTCGATGCTGCCGCTGGCGGTGGCCGATGGGGTGGTGACGTTGTGGATCGGCGAAACCGATCCCGAGCAACTGGTCGACTGGGTGCAGCGCCGCCTTGGCTTGCGGGGGCGCTGCCTGCAGGGGCCGTTCGGTGCGGTCGGGCAGGCCATTGAGCAAGCCTATGCCGGCCGCCGCGACGATGTGCGGGCGCTGTTTGAGCGCGAGCGGCGCCGTATCGAGCAGGATGAAGACGGCAGCCTGGGCACCGAGGCGCTGATGCAGTCGTTGATCGGCCTGGCGGCGCTGGAGCGCGCCACTGATATCCACATTGCCCCGGATGCCGACGCGCTGCTGCTGTCCTTCCGGGTCGACGGTATTTTGCTGCCGGTGGTGGCGATGTCGCGCCGCGCGGCGCGCCTGGTGGCGGCCATCAAGGTCGCCGCCGGCATGGATATTTCCGACAACTTGCGTCCGCAGGACGGCCGCTTTACGCATACCCATGCCGGCGGCACGATCGACGTGCGGGTCTCCACCATCGTCACCCCGTTTGGCGAAAGCGTGGCCTTGCGTCTGCTGCACAAGGGCCACTTCATCGGTGGTCTGGAGGACCTGGGCTTTTATCCCGAACATGTGCCGCGCCTGAACGCGCTGTTCCAGCAGCCATATGGCATCGTGCTGTTGACCGGCCCGACCGGCTCCGGCAAGACCACCACGCTGTATGCCGGCCTGCGTCCGCTGGGACTGACCGGGCGTAGTATCCTCAGCGTCGAGGATCCGGTGGAATATGATCTGCCGGGGGCGTGTCAGACCCAGGTCAACCGCAAGGCCGGCTACAGCTTTGACACGGCGATCCGGCATTTCCTGCGGCACGATCCGGACATCATGCTGGTGGGCGAAATTCGCGACAGCGAGACCGCCGAAGCGGCCATCCGGGCCTCGGAAACCGGCCACCTGGTGCTGTCGACGCTGCACGTCAACAATGTGCTGAGCGTGCCGCGCCGCCTCGCCTCGCTCGGGGTGCCGCTGCAAAGCGTGGCCGATACGCTGACCGGCATCGTGACCCAGCGTCTGGTGCGCAAGCTGTGCGATTGCTGTCGCCAGCCCGATCCGGTGGCCGATGCCGACTTGCCGGCGGCGCTGCGTGGGCGGCTCGATGGCGCCCGGCTGTATCGCCCGGTCGGCTGCGCCGAGTGCGACGACACCGGCTACCGTGGCCGCTTGCCGGTGTATGAGATGCTGTTGCTCGATCTGCGGGTGGCCGACTGGATTGCCGCCGGCGCGCACCGTGGCAGCGCCGCCAGCGTGCTGAACAAGGACAACCATGTGCGCATGCTCGATGTCTTCATCCGCCGGCTACTCGATGGCACCACGTCGCTGGCCGAATTCGGGCGCGCCTTCGGCGTTTTCGATGATTTGATGCCGGGCGCGGCGGCGCCGCAGTGAGTGGAGGCTGGCGCTGCCCGGCGGCGCCTCACAAGGCCGTCTCAAAACCTTCCAGCACATTGACCACATTGACCCCCAGTTCCTTGACCGCATACCCGCCCTCGAACACAAACGCGGTCGGCAGGCCGAGGTAGGCCAGGCGCTCGCCGATGCGCAGGTAGTCGGCGCTGTGCAGGCCGAAGTGCGACAGCGGGTCGCCGGCAAAGGTATCGACGCCGAGCGACACCACCAGCGCTTCCGGCTGGAACATTTGCAGGCGCAGGCAGGCCGTTTCCAGCGCGGCGAACCAGGCGGTGGTGCTGGTGCCGTGCGGCAGCGGCAAATTCACGTTGTAGCCGAGGCCCGCGCCCTGGCCGGTTTCGTCCGCGTGGCCCAGGTAAAACGGGTATTCGTGGCGCGGGTCGGCGTGCAGTGACACGAACAGCACGTCGGCGCGGTCATAGAAAATGCTCTGGGTGCCGTTGCCGTGGTGGTAGTCGATGTCGAGGATGGCGACCTTGCGGGCGCCGTCATCGAGCATGTGTTGGGCGGCCAGCGCCGCGTTGTTGAGGAAGCAGTAGCCGCCGTAGAAGTCGGCGCCGGCGTGGTGGCCGGGCGGGCGGGTCAGGGCGAACGTGGCCCGTTCGCCCAGGCGCAACGCATGCGCGGCATTGACCGCGCAATCGGCGCCGCTCTTGGCGGCGGTCCAGGTGCCGGACGTGAGCGGGGTGCCGCTGTCCATCGAATACAGCCCCAGTTTGGCGCAAAAATTATCGGGTTCGATATCGGCGCGCAGCGTGCGCACCGGCCACACGGCGGGGAACGCATCCCGGTTGGCATTGGCGGGATCGAGCGCGATCCAGTCGGCCCACGCATTGCGCAGGAACGCCAGGTAGCGTGGCGTGTGCACGCGTTCCAAGGTCATCGGCGGCACGCTGTGCGGCGTGACGATGTGTCCCAGGCCGCGCCGGCCCAGTTCGGCCAGCACCTGGTCGACCCGCTCCGGCTTTTCAAAGCACGGCACCAGCTCGCCACGGAAAAATTCGTGGCGGCCACGGTGCTGGCTGTGCAGCTCATTGTAGAAAGTGAGCATGGCGCCGGTTTAGCAGGGGGTTTCGGTGAAATCCTTGCACAGGTTGCTGGCGCGGTAGGCGGCAACGAAATCATCGAAGTTGCCGGTCTGCGTGCGTTCGAGTTCGGCCTGTTCGGCCAGCGAGGCGTCGGCCAGTTGGCTGAAATACGCCTGTTCCTCGGCGCTGGGCGGACGGCTGCGGAAGGTCGCGGCGTGGCGCTCGCTCTGGCGCAAGCCGAAGGCGGCGTATGACCCATTGAGGTCACGAATGTCGCGCAGCACCCGGGCCGATGGGGTCTGCTCGGGATCGGCCAGCTTCGGCAATTGCGCGTTCAGCGCATCGACGTGCGCACTGCCACCGCGCTGGCGGTCCAGCAATTCCGCCACCGGACGGAACTGCTCCAGCAAGGTGCGGCCCCAGTCGGCCAGCAACACTTCGGCGCCATCGCGCACCAGCGTCAGGCCCGGACGGCGGCCTTCCTTCACGGTGCGGGCGAAATTGCCGGTGTGGACGCGGCCTTCTTCCTCGCAGATCTTGGCGCTGTCTTGCAGCGCGCAGTACAGCAGGAAAACGTCGAGGAAGCGGCCGGTTTCCAGGCTGATGCCGACCGGCTCGAACGGATCGACGTCCATGCAGCGCACTTCGATGTATTGCACGCCGCGCGAGCACAGCGCCTGCAAGGGGCGTTCGCCGCTGCGGATCACGCGTTTCGGACGGATCGTGGCGTAATACTCGTTCTCGATCTGGATCACATTGGTCGACAACTGCACCCATTCGCCATCGCGCTGGGTGCCGATCTCGCCATACGGCGCGTACGGCTGGTTGACGGCCTTCGTCAGGGTCGCGACATAGCTGTCGAGGCAATTTTCGTGTGGGCTGAGGCCTGATTGCGCATCGTTTTGGTAGCCCAGGTCGCTCATGCGCAGGCTGGTGGCGTACGGCAGGTACAAGGTGTCGTCCGACAGCTGCTCCAGCTTGTGCGGACGGCCGCGCAGGAAGTTGGCTGACAAGGCCGGCGAAGCGCCGAACAGGTACATCAGCAGCCAGCTGTAGCGGCGGAAGTTGCGGATGGTGGCGAAATAGCTCTCCGACTGGTAGGCCTTGGCCGACAGCTTTTGCTGCGGATTTTCATGCTCGTCGAGTACGCGCCACAGGCGCTCGTCCAGCGAAAAATTGTAGTGGATGCCGGCGATGCATTGCATCGCTTTGCCATAGCGTAGCGCCAGGCCGCGGCGGTATACGTGTTTCAGCATGCCGATATTGGACGTGCCATACCAGGCGATGGCAATGTCTTGTTCCGGCGGCAATTCGCACGGCATCGACTGGCTCCACAGCATTTCGCTGCCCAGCTTGCTGTAGGCAAAGCGGTGGATGCTGGCCAGCTTGTCCAGCGTGGTAGCGATGTCATGCTCGGCCGGCGTAATGAATTCGAGCAAGGTTTCGGCGTAATCGGTGGTGATTTCCGGGTGGGTCAGCGCCGACCCCAGCGCCACTGGATGCGGGGTGGCCGCCATGTGGCCGGTGGGATCGATCCGCAGGGTTTCCCGCTCTATGCCGCGCAAGCCGCCCGCCAGCACGGACCGATGGCGGGCATCGGTCAGCAGGGCAAGACGGCGTGTCAAAAGATTGGACAATTTGATCTTCCTTTCTGGTGCAGCAAAAAAATATTGTGCGAGATTAACCGAAAACGGACGACCGTGTTTAATGAGCGCCGAAAACCGCTGGCCCGGGCCAGACTAGCAGTGTAACAGCCGCGTGAGGCGGGCGGATGACTGGCCGATGACAGGCTGCTGATGCGCCGCTGCGGGGCCGTT
>JAIENA010000178.1 GCA_019751755.1 Burkholderiaceae bacterium
GCCACCGGTCAAGTCGTCGGCTACAGCCGCCAGTGCCAACTTGCGCCCCGCACTGAATATTTTTACTTTAACGGCAGCGCCTTTAAACCGTTCGATCCCGCCAGCGGCTACGCGCAGCCGCCGGCCGACCTGCAATCGATGACCTACGATGGCGCGCCGGCGCCGTTCGTGATCCGGGTCGAAGGCGGCGTCATCAACCGTTTCCTGTATACGATCGCCATGCTGGCGCCACGGCCACCGTCGGCCGATTCTCCAGCCACGGGCAAAGCGCCGTCGCTGGCGTGGAACGGCAAGCTGATTTACTGGCTGCGCGGCGGCGTTGGCGTCGGCCACCAGCAGGGCCAGGCCATGTGGTTCAACGGCCAGCTCGGTTCGTCGGAGCGCGCGCTGATGCCGCACCTGCTGGGCAAGGGCTATGCGGTGGTGACGTCGTCCGGCAACGAAACCGGGGTGCATTACAACATGCGGCTGGCGGAGCAAACCGCGCGCATGACCAAGGCTTACTTTGTCTCCGCCTATGGCGCGCCGGCCTTTACGCTGGCGGTCGGCGGTTCCGGCGGGGCGGTCCAGCAATACCTGTTTGCGCAAAACGCGCCGGGCCTGATCGATGGCGGGGTGCCGATCTATTCGTATCCGGACATGGTGACGCAAACCATCCCGGTCTCCGACTGCCCGCTGCTGGGCCAGTACTTTGCCGACGCCGTGGCGCGCGATCCGCAATCGCCGTGGGCCCAATGGAGCCGCCACGCGCTGGTGCAGGGCATGAACGCCAGCGACACGGCGCGCAACGCGCTGACCGGCGGGACCGGATCGACCGAGTGCATCAATGGCTGGAAGTTCGCGATGCCAACCGTGCTCAATCCGGTCTACCGCGACCCGCGCTTTGACAAGGGCGCCCAAGCCTACGGCTATCGCGACGGCACGCTGGATCAGGTCAAGTGGACCCACTGGAATGACCTGGCGGAGATTTATGGCACCGACAGCCAGGGCTATGCGCCGATTCCGGTGGACAACGTCGGGGTCCAATATGGCTTGGCCGCGCTGGCCGGCGGCAAATTGGCGCCGGATGAATTCCTGCGCATCAATGCCTGTGTCGGCAGCTGGAAAGAGCAGCCGGACTTCGTGCAGTGGGACAGCAAGGCCGATCCCTATGACAGCCGCAACATGCGCCGCAGCGCCACTTGCCACGCGCCCGATGGTGCGCCGGCGCCGCGCCGCGTCGGCAGCCTGGACGCCATGCGCAAAGCGTATCGCTCCGGCCACGTGTACACCGGCGCGACACTGGGTATTCCCATGATTGATCTGCGGCCCTACCTGGAGCCGGAACTGAACATGCACAATGCGCGCCAGTCGTTTGCCGTGCGCGCCCGCCTGCGCCATGCCAATCCCGCCGAGGAAAAAAACCAGGTGGTGTGGTTCGTGCAGACCGATCCGGATTTGGTGCGTGCCGTGGTCAAGGCGGTCGATGTGATGGACCGCTACCTGGCCGGCAAGGCCGCGCCGGCGGAGTTCACCGATACCTGCTTTGGCCCCCAGGGCGCCGTGCTGGCGTCCGGGCCCGGCGTCTGGGATGGCATCCTCGACAGCCGTGCGCCGGGCGCCTGCACCCGTGCTTACCCGCTTTACAGCAGTCCGCGCATGGTGGCGGGCGACAGCATCCGGGGCGATGTGTTCAAGTGCGCGCTGAAACCGGTGGCGGCGGCGCTGGCGGACGGCACCTATGGCGCGCTGTCGTTCAGCGCGCCGCAGCAGGCGTGGCTGGCGCGTATTTTCCCCGACGGCGTGTGCGACTACCGCCAGGGGGATGTCGGCAAGCCACACTGAGCAGGCCATGGTAAGAAAATAACCTGCAATATGCATGCCATGATCGGTTCTGGTCTAAAAACCACAGATACTTCTCCTAGGAAAGTAGTAGAATTGGCAACTCGTCATGCGTAAGATGCATGCATGGGGGCGATCGCTAAGGACAAAGGAGAAGAACGGTATGGTGGAACTGTTTGGTGTGGACCTGGTGTATTTGCCGCAAAATGGCGGCAATGGCGGCAATGGCGAAGCAATCAGCGAAGATGCACTGTCGTCGCTGTATTCCGTTCCCAACCTGCCGGGGCAGGCCCAGACCCTGGCCCAGGCCATCGAACACTGGTTCAGCAAGACTTTGCAGCATGACCGCTTTGCCGACAGCCACCGGCTCGATCCGCAGCAGCTGCGCGTGAGCGCGCAGGCGGGCGCGCCGTGGCGCATCGTGGTGCGCTATGACGGCAGCCCGGACACCGATCTGCGGTCATGTGCGGAATATGGCCGCCATTGCCAGGTCGGCCTGTCCAGCTTGCTGACCCATGGCGCGGCCGCCTTCTTCGGCACCATCCCGAAATTGCGTGAACTGGGCTTGTGGGACCCGTTGCCGCGCGCACTGAACGCAACGCCGTGGCGTCCCTTCCTTGGCATCGGCCTGCCGCTGGTGAACCAGAAAGCCGTGCAATTTTTCCATTATCCGCCGATCCGCCTGCTGCAAGGCACCCAGGATTACCTCGACGATCCGGTGCCGACCCGCTGGGAGCATTTGCTGTGGGTCAACGGCGTCGAGCGCGCCGAGGTCTCGCTGTATGAATCGGTCATTGATTGCGCGCCGATCGCCGCCGATGATGACCAGGGCAGCGGCCCGTTCGCGCACATCCCGCCCACCGTGCCGTATTTTTCGCAATACCAGGCCGACCAGTTGCGCGCCTTGCTCGAACGCGGCCGCAATGATTTCGGCGTGACGCCGCCGGTGGTGGCGTATGGCGGCAAGGCGGTGCCGCAATTCAATAAACTGTTCGGCACCAACTTGAGCACCGCGCAAAGCGCGGCCGTCACCGGCAACGTGATCCCCGGCCGCCGCACGGCGGTGCTCGGCACCGGCCACCCGTATAACTTTTATTATCAGGCGCAGCAGGCGCGCCACGATGATGATCCGGTGCATTACTACGTCGGCAATGGCCGCCTGACGCCGGAAGTCGCCGAGCGCGGTTCGGCCGCGCGCGAAAAAGTCGTGCGCATCGCGGTCGATGACCTGGTGGCGGCGCGCTGGCAAATCCGCATGGCGGCCCGGCCCGACGCCGATCCGGTCGAGATGCTCGATACCTGCCGCGCCGAGTGCGGACTGGTGCGCCAGGACAGTCAGGACAGTCAGGGCAGCGGCGGCTGGCGCTTGCAGGCGTCCGGCCCGTTGCGCGATCTGGCCGAATACCTGACCGACTACCATGGTGCGCTGCTGTATCCCGACTTTGGCAGCGACGACCCGCAAGCGGCGCTGCACTATCAATACCCGACCGAATGGCCCGCCATGCGCCATCCGTCGCCGGCAGTTTAATCCCCGTCATACCGATCAAATATCACATTCATGGAGCACAGCGTGAGCACTGGCGCGATCAATCTCGAAAGCCTGATGAGCAGGGCGAATATTTTCTTTACCAGCGGCTATCGCCTGCGCGGTGAACTGGACATCGGCGCGTTGCGGCAGAGTGTTGAACAAGTGCTGGCGGCGGTGGCGAAATTCGGCCAGGCGCTGTCGTATGAAGCGCAAAACCGCTACCAATGGGTGGCTGCCGGCCCGATGGCGCCGTGCTTCCAGGTCACCGACTGCGACGACTTGCAAGCCGGGTTTGACGCGCTGTGCCGCGACAGCCTGGCGTTCCATGGCGATGGCCGCCATTGCCCGATGACGGTCACCGTGCTGCGCCAGCGCGGCCATTCGCATGAATTCATCATCGCGCAAACCTGCGAGCACACCTATGCCGATGCGCGCGGCGCCGAGACGGTGTTCAACCTGGTGGTCGACCATTACAACGCGCTGCGCACGGGCGATGCGTCGGCGCAAGCGGCCGCGCTGGACGCCGCGCGCCGCATCGAAACCCTGTCCGGCAAGGAGATGGGGCAATTGCTGGGCGAGACCGGCCATGACCGCGACGCCAACCTGGCGGTGCTGGGCGCCTATCCGCTGCACGACGCGGGCCGCTTCGTGATCCAGTTGAATGAATTGCCGCCGCTGCTGGAACAATACCGCCGCGAGCGCCATGTGCCGCTGGCGGGCTTCCATGACATTACCGCGCGCTTGGCCGAATGCCGCGCGCACTACCCGGAAGTGACGCAAAACGCCGTGATCTGCGCGGTGATGGCCAAGGCTTGCCACGACCTGGGCGTGCAGCGCCGCCAGGTGCAGCCGGGCCATACGGTCAGCTTCAAGATGCTGTCGGACTTGCTGGAACCGTCGCTGCGCGCGCGCTATTGCGGCAACTACATCGCCTTCGTGCCGGTCAGTGTCGATGGCAGCCTGGCCTTGCCGGAGATGGCGAAGGCGGTGCATGAGCGTATCCGCGACTTCAAGCAAACCCGTCAGGATGTGACGATCTTCCAGTTGACGGAAGAGGCGGTGGACGCAGGCATCGTCGGCCAGGAAACCGATCCGCTGTCCTTCGTGGTCACCAACTGGAATAATTACCGCTACCTCGGCTCGCAGCAATACCTGCACGGCTGTGCCAACGTGCGGCACCAGAGCGGCGTCAATATCGCCCCGCGCGATACGCTGGGCGCAGGCCTGGTGAACCGTCCGGTGCTGGTGGTGAACATGTCGGCGCCGGGCGAGGCGTGCATTTCGTTCTTCCCGTCGCTGCGCGCGCAACAGGAAAACCGCGATCTGGCCGGCCACATCGCCGCCCTGTTCGACGACGAGGCGCTCAAGGCGGCACGCGCCGCCTAACGCAAGTAGCCGGTGTGGCCGGCGGGTCCGGTGAGATAGGTGTTATAGGTGTTGATGCTTTATGCAGATTAATTCGCAGTTCACGCTATTTGAAGAATTGTACAGTTCCGCCAGTACGCGGATCTGGCGTGCCGCCGCCGTCGCTGACGGCCGGCCGGTGGTGCTGAAAATCCTGTCGGAAGACGAGGCCCAGCATCAGCCGCACTACGCCCAATTCCAGCGTGAATTCCAGATCATGCGCACCTTGCAGGAGGTCGAAGGCGTGAACCGCGCCTACGCGCTGGAAAACGTCAACGATGCGCTGATGATCGTCAGCGAAGACATCGGCGGGCGCTCGCTGGCGCAAGTGCTGGAAGGCGGACCGCTGGCGCCGGCCGCCGGACTGCCGCTGGCGGTGCGGCTGGCCGACATGCTGGCCGGCGTGCATGCGCAAGGCGTGATCCACAAGGACCTGACACCGGCCAACATCGTGTGGAACCGCGCCACCGGCGCGCTGCGCCTGATCGACTTCGGCATCGCGTCGCAATTGAACCAGGAGCGCAGCGCATTCCAGAGCGTGCATGAACTGGAAGGCACGCTGCATTATGTGTCGCCGGAACAAACCGGGCGTGTCAACCGCGGTATCGACAGCCGTTCCGACCTGTACACGCTGGGCGTGACCCTGTACCACTTGTTTACCGGCGTGCTGCCGTTCGCGGGACGCCACGGCATCGAACTGGTGCATGCCCATATCGCGCTGGCGCCGAAGCCGCCGCACCTGTGCAACCCGGCCGTGCCGCCGCTGCTGTCGGACATCATCCTGCGGCTGATGGCGAAAAACGCCGACGACCGCTACCAGAGCGCGGCCGGCCTGGCACATGATTTGCGCCTGTGCGCCGAGGCGGTGCTGGACGCCGGCGGGCCGGCGGCGGCGGCGGTCGGCTTTACGCTGGGCGCGCATGATGCGCTGGGCAATTTCCGCATCCCCGGCAAGCTGTATGGCCGGGCCCGCGAAATTGCAGCGATCGTGGCGGCGTTTGAACGCGCCGCCAGCGGACCGGCCGAACTGCTGCTGGTGGGCGGCTGTGCCGGCAGCGGCAAGACCGCGCTGGTGCACGAGGTGCACCAGCCGCTGACGCAACGCCACGGCGGCTATATCGAGGGCAAGTTCGACCAGTACCAGCGCGACGTGCCGTTTTACGCGTGGCGCATGGCGTTCGAAGGCTTTTGCCAACTGCTGTTGAAGGAGGACGAGGCGTCGCTGGCGCGCTGGCGCGAACGCATCCTGGGCGCGGTGGACGGGCAGGGCAAGGTGCTGGCCGAGGTGATCCCGTCGATTGAACTGGTGATCGGCCCGCAGCCGGCCGTGCTCACGCTGTCCGGTGGCCAGGCGCTGAACCGCCTGCATTATGTGTTCGGCGCCTTCCTGCAGGCGGTTTGCAGCGCCCGCCATCCGCTGGCGGTGTTTATCGATGACTGGCAATGGGCCGACGCCGGTTCGCTGTCGCTGCTGGAGGCGGTGATGGCGCAGCCGCGTTTGCAGTCGCTGCTGCTGATCTGCGCCTACCGCGACAACGAGACGCCGGCGGCGCACCCGTTTGCGCAGGCGCTGGCGCGGCTACGCGCGGCGCACGTGCCGCTCGATGCGATCGAGGTGCAGGCGCTGACCCGCGCCGACGTGCGCCAGATGGTGTCCGACACCCTGGCCGCTTCGCCCCATTGCGAGGCGCTGGCGGACTTGCTGTTCGAGCGCACCGACGGCAATGCGTTTTTCCTGCGCCAACTGTTGACCGAACTGCATGGCAGCGGCGCCTTGCGTTACGACCTGGCGCAGCGCCAGTGGCGCTGGCGCGACGAAGACATCGCGGCGCTGGCGATTGCCGACAACGTGGTCAGCCTGATGGGCGCGAAAATCGCACGCCTGCCCGGTCCGGTGCGCCAGGCGCTGCTGTATGCGTCCTGTATCGGCGACCGCTTTGAACTGGCCACGCTGGCCGCGCTGCTGGGCCAGCCGCCGCACGAAGTGGCGGCCGAGCTGGAACAGGCGCTGCAGGCGGGCATCGTGGCGCCGGTCGGCATGAATTACCGCACCGCGCGCCAGGAGGGCCATACCGATGGCGTGCATTACCGCTTTATTCATGACCGGGTGCGCCAGGCCGCCTATGGCATGCTGGGCGAAGACACGCGCGCGCGCCTGCATCACCTGATCGCGCGCCAGTGGCTCGACAGCTGGAGCGAGGCCCAGCGCCGCCAGCGCATCTTTGACATCGCCAACCAGTTCAACGCGGGCCGCGCGCTGGTGCAGGATGCCGCCGAGCGCGGCGAGCTGGCGCAAGTCAACCTGGAAGCGGGCAAGCGGGCCCGCGCCGCCGCCGCGTATTCGTCGGCGCAGGCGTATTTCCGGCTGGCGATCGAATCCGCCCCGACCGCGATCTGGGAACAGCAGCCGGCGCTGGCCATGGAGCTGTACCTGGCCGCTGCGGAAACCGCGTTCCTGGCCAAGGATTACCCGGCCATGGACCAGTGGGTCGCCGAATTCCTGGCGCACCGCAGCGCGCCGGTGGAGCGGGTGCAGGCGCTGAAAATCCAGGTGCAAGCCTGCGTCGCGCAAAACCGCCTGTCCGACGCGGTCGACATCGCGCTGCACGCGCTGGCGTTGCTGGGCGTGCCGCTGCAGCGCACCCCGCATCCATTGCGCGTGATGGCGCAGTTGGTGGCCACCAAGCTGGCGCTGCGTAACCGCCCGATCAGCGAGCTGCAGCAGTTGCCGGCGATGGAAGACCCGGCCATGCTGGCCGTGATGGATTTGCTGGGCCTGATTTTGCCGCCGGCCTACTGGATTTCCGAAGGCTTGCTGGCGCTGGTGGTGTGCAAGATGGTGTCGGTCTCGCTGGCGCATGGCTATTCGCCGAATGCCGGCTATGGCTTCGTGTGGTGGGGCATCACCGAATGCGCGATGCTGGGCAATATCGAAACCGGCGTGGCGTATGGCGAATTCGCCAACGACCTGGCGCGCCGCCATCACCTGAACCTGCAGCAGCCGCTGTTCTTCGCCGCGTGGATCATCCACAAGTTCCGCCATCCGCTGCGCAGCACGATTCCGATGTTCGAGGAAACCTACGCGCTGTCGCTGCAAAAAGGCGACTTTGAATACGCCTCGTATGCGCGCAACAACCAGATGCAGACGCTGTTCCACACCGGCTGCCCGCTGCCGGAGCTGCTGGACCGGATGGCGCAGGCCCATGCCGACCTGCAGCGCTTCCAGGTCGGCTCGTCGCTGTACTGGCATGCGATCTGGTGGCAGGCCGCGCGCAATTTTGCTACGCACGGGGAGGCGCCGACGGTGCTCAATGGCGATGCCTACCGCGAGTCGGAATTGCTGCCGCAGCACCAGAAAGCCAATGACGCCAGTTCGCTGTTCCTGCTGTACAGCGCCAAGCTGATGTTGGCGATCCATTTCAATGACGGCGCCCACGCGCTGTCGCATGCGCGCAGCGCGCGCCAGTACTTAAAAGCCGGCGTCGGCATGCATGCCTTCGTGCTGTTCCACTTCCACGAATCACTGGCGCTGCTGTTGCACAGCGGCGCGCTCGGCTGGGCCGCGCAGCGCCGCGTGTCGCGCGTGGTCGATGACAACTTGCGCAAATTGAAACTGTGGGCGCAGCATGCGCCGGACAATTACCGCTACCACTGGCTGCTGTGCGAAGCGCTGCGGCTGCGCCTGCGGGGGCGCATGGAACAGGCCGGGCGCTTGCTCGATGACGCGATCGATTGCGCGCGCGCCCAGGGCCAGTTGCACGAAGAGGCGCTGGCGTGCGAACTGGCGGCGCGGAGCTTCCTGGCGCAGCAGCGTGAGCGCCTGGCTGGCCACTACCTGCGCCAGGCGCTGCTGATGTATGAACGCTGGGGCGCCGAAGCCAAGCTGCAGCAATTGTCAGGGGAATTCGCCGGCTTGCTGGCCACCTCGACGCTGCATGGCGACCACACGCTGCCGACCGGCGGGCGCACCGTCACGCTGCGCACCGCACGCACACTGGGCACGCTGGGCACCGGCGCCATGGCCCAGCATGCGTTCGACATGCAGGCCGTGACGTCGGCCTCGCAGGCGATTTCCAAGGAAATCCGCATCGCCGACATGGTGCGCACCTTGCTGAGCATCGTGGTCGAGCATTCTGGCGCGCAACGCGCGCTGTTGATGCTGCGCCAGGGGGACTCGTGGCGGGTGGTGGCGAGCGCCGATGCGGGCGCCGCGGCCGGCATCGAAGTCGGCACCTGCGACGTGCAACTCGACAACGATGCGCAAGGCTTGTTGCCGGTGTCGCTGGCGCAATACGTGCGCCGCACCATGCGCCCGCAAGTGTTGCAGGACGCGCGCCAGCAGTCGATCTTCTCCGGCGACCCGTACCTGCAGCGGGCCCGTCCCCGTTCCGTGCTGTGCGAACCGATCGCGCACCAGGGCAGCCTGCTCGGCATCCTGTACCTGGAAAACACCCTGACGGTGGGCGCCTTCCCGGAAGAACGGCTGGAACTGTTGCGCGTGCTGGCCGCGCAGGCCGCGATTTCGCTGGAAAACGCGCGCCTGTACGCGGACATGGAGGCGCGGGTGCGGGCCCGTACCCGCGAACTGGCGGAGTCGCTGGAAACCGTGCGCGTCACCGGCGAACAGGTCGCCGCGCTGCTCGACAACGCCGGCCAGGGCTTCCTGTCGTTCGGCGCCGACATGGCGGTGGCGCCGCAATACAGCCGCGCCTGCGAAACCATGCTGGGACTGGCGCCGGCCGGGCGCCATGCGGGAGTGTTGCTGTTCCCGGGCGACCCGCACAATGCCGACCTGCTGGCCGACGCCACCCAACGTGTGCTGGGCACGGATGATCCGGACCGGCGCGAAGTGATGCTGTCGCTGCTGCCGTCGGAATGGACGCGCGCCGGCCGCCAGTTGTCGGCCACCTATGCGGTACTCAACACCGGGCGTATGATGGTGACGCTGACCGACGTCACCGAAGAGCGGCGCCTGGCCGAACAGGTGGCGGCCGAACATGGCCGCCTGCAGATGGTGCATGCGGCGGTGGCGGAAAGCACGGAATTCCTCGACAGCGTGGCGGCGTTCCGCCAATTCGTGCGTGAGGAATTGCCGCACATGCTGGCCGCACAGCAGCCGCCGCAAGCGGTGTTGGAGCGGGTGTACCGCGAAGTACACACCTATAAGGGCGTGCTGGGCCAGTTCTGCTTCCAGCATGCGCCGCAAGTGCTGCATGTGGCGGAAAGTGGACTGGAAGACTTGAAAGACCTGGGTGACCGGCTGACCTTGCCGGCGTTGGCGGATTACCTGGCGTCGCTGGGGCTGGAGCAGGCCATCGCCGGCGACCTGGCGGCGCTGGAAAGCGTGCTGGGGCCGGCCTTCCTGGCTGGCGGCAAGCGCCTGTCCGTGACGGACCAGCAGGCGCGCCAGATGGAATCGCTGGTGATGCAGCTGTTGCGCGGGGAGCCGGTCGAGATGGCGCAGGACGGCAAGCGTGATTTGCTGGTGATCGGAAACTTGCACAAGGTCGCGGTGCGCGACGCCCTGTCCAGCCACGACCGCACCATGGCGGCGGTGGCCACGCGGCTGCGCAAGCTGCTGGCGCCACTGCGTTTCATTGACAGTGAAACCGTCTGGCTGGACCCGGCCGCGTGCCGGCCGTTCCTGCGCTCGCTGGCGCACGTGTTCCGTAACGCGGTCGCGCACGGCATCGAAGCGCCGCCGCAGCGCCGCGCCGCCGGCAAGCCGGACGCGGGGCAGATCACGTGCAGCATCGTGCGCAGCGATGGCTGGCTGACCCTCGAGATTGCCGATGACGGCGGCGGAATCGATACCGCCGCGTTGCGGCGCAAGGCCCGCGAGCGCGGTTTATATGGCGATGCCGAACTCGCCGCGATGGACGAGGCGGTCGTCCAGGATCTGGTGTTTGCCGACGGCCTGTCCACGGCGGCGCGCGCCGACCAGTTTTCAGGACGCGGCGTCGGGCTGGCGGCGGTGCGGGCCGAAACGCTGAAGCTGGGGGGCACCGTGTCGGTGCGCAGCGTGCCGGGGCAGGGCACGCGCTTTACGTTCCGGCTGCCGCTGGCCGCCCTGGCCGCCACCGTGGAAAGCGAGGTGCTGTGATGGACGCGGAAATGATGGGTCGCATGATGGCGTCCGCGCAACAGCGCACCAGGCGTTTCCTCATTGAGGAAATGCAGTTGGACGTGACCGGGCACAGCCAGTCGAAGGGCGTTGTTGATGTGCTGGCGCTGCGTGACACCACGGTGGTGGTGGGGATTGGCGGCGCCGTCAACGTGCTGATCGCGTTCGGCTTCCAGCCCGAGTTGCTCGATGTGTTGTTTTCGCGCTTCACGGCCGATATCACGGTGCCGCCCGCGCAACAGCAGCGCTACCGGATGGCGTCGGCCACGGAAATCGCCAATATCATCGCCGGCCACTGTACCGACGATTTGCCGCAGGTCGGCGCGGCCTTGCCGCTGTCGGCGCCGGTGGTGCTGGCCGAAGTCCGTGATATCCTGCGCCCGCGCGCCGCGCAATTTGCCAGCATGTCGCTCGAGACGCACGCCGGCAGCATGGAGATCAGCTTTATCGGACCGGCGGAATTGTTTGACCAACAATTGAACTATGTAGATTAAAATAAGCAAGTGAGATTCTAGGACGGGATATGGCAGCACTGAACGCATTGGTTGTAGACGACTCGATTATTACCACCGACAAACTGGTCAATATGCTGACCGAATTGGGCCACAATGTGTTGCAGGTGGCTGGCACCGGTGAGGAAGCGCTGACCGCGTATCGCCAATTACAGCCCGATTTCGTCACCATGGACATCACCATGCCCGATATGGATGGGGTGCAGGCGACGCGCCTGATCGTCGAGGAGTTTCCGCAAGCTAATGTCATTATGGCAACGTCGCACGGCCAGGAAAAAATGGTGCTGGCGGCGATCGACGCTGGTGCGCGTAGTTATATCCTGAAACCGATCCGCAAGGAAAAGCTGCAGGAATCCATCGCCAAAGTCATGCGTCCGCGCGCCTGAACCCTGTCCAGCGATGTCTACTCCGCCACTTTTCAGTAATCCCTCCATGCCCGACTATTGGGCCAGCGCCTTTGACGTGGTGCCATTCCCCATTTATGTGGTGGACATGGCGACCTTCGAGCTCATCAATGTCAACCGTACCATGCGCAAGCGCACCGGCGAGATCGATGGCCGCAAATGCCATCAGGCGGTGTATGGCAGCGACAAGCCCTGTGCGTTTTGCGTGATTCCCGGCATGCAGGGCGGCGACATGGGACAGACCATCATTTTCGAGCACTTCAACGAGGCCGACGACCGCTGGTACCAGTTGCAGGAAACCCGCATTGCCTGGTTCGATGGCCGCCCCGCCAAGTATTCGATCGCGGTCGATGTGACCCAGCTGAAGGGGGCGCAAAACGCGCTGGCCGAGGCACACGCCGACCTGGCCATCAAGAACCGCGAACTGGAACGCCTGACCGTCACCGACAGCCTGACCGGCATCAGCAACCGCCGCCACCTGACGGCGGTGCTGGACCATGAAGTGGCCAGCGCGCGCCGCTCCGGCTTGCCGCTGTCGGTGCTGCTGATCGACGTCGACCGCTTCAAGCAAGTCAACGATACGTTCGGCCACCAGGCCGGCGACGCGGTCTTGGCGCAGGTGGCGGGCATCGTGGTGCGCAACGTGCGCGCCACCGACGCGGCGGGGCGCTGGGGCGGCGAGGAGTTCGTGGTGACCTGTCCCGGCACGCCGGCCCAAGCCGGCGCCGCCGTGGCCGAAAAACTGCGCGCCGCGATCGATGCGCATACGTTCCCGGCGGTGGGCAAGGTCACTTGCTCGATCGGCGTGGCCGAATGGCTGGAAGGCGAATCGGTCGGGCTGCTGCTGGCGCGGGCCGATGCCGCGCTGTACCGCGCCAAGTCCGACGGCCGCAATTGCACGGCGGTGGCGGGACCCTTGCCATCGGCTTTCGGCGCGCCTGGCGCTCCCGCTGCGCCTGCGGTATAAAGCACGCCTTTCCAAACGCGCCTCCCCGGGTTCTCATACCTGAGTGCTGATCCCCAGGCGCGTCATCCTGATTGCCGTATCGTCGATGCGGCTACTTCCCTGATCCGCGCCGCTGCTCAATCGAGCTCGTAGGCGCTGAGCTGCGTGCGGCCGGCATTGCCTTCAGCGGGGGACTCCACCAGCAGCATGCGATTGGTGGGCGACCACGCCGCATCGGATGCTTTTCCCACCGGAATGCGCGCCAGGCGGCGGCGCTGGGCGGCGTCATAGACCGACAGCGCGTCGGCCTCCATGACGGCGCCGACGGCGCCGCCCAGGCCCTGTACCGTGCCGGACTTGCGCGGTGGCGCGTCGCCCGGCTGCGCTTCCAGCCCCGACCACAGCACCGTGCCCAGTCCGGCGCGGGTGGCGCGCACGCTGTCGAAATAACCTGGCAGCCAGCGGTAGCCGCCTTTCGGCGCGGCGGCGGCGGCCGCCGCTTCCGGCGCGAACACGGAGCCGCCTCCCTGTTCGGCGGCAAACACCGGACGGCTGTTGGCCACCCGGCCTTGCACCTGGCGCAGCGCCTTGCCGTCGGCGGAATACACGATCGCGATGGCGTTGCCGATGCCGCCGCGCTGGATCGGCGTGGTAGCGGTCGGTCCGCGCGGCACGCTTGGCGCGGAAACGGGGGCGGCGATCGGCGCATCCGGCGTGGCCACCGGCGCGGCGGCGGGGGCCGCCTGCGCCTGGGCCGGCTGCGT
>JAIENA010000359.1 GCA_019751755.1 Burkholderiaceae bacterium
CGGCTGACCAGCGAAGGCTACCGCATGCACATTCAGCGCAAAGGCAGTAAGGATAAGCCGCTGTCCGAAGCACAGCAGCGCCGCAACCGGCGCATCGCCAGCCCACGCGCCCGCGTCGAACATGTCTTCGCCGGCATGGCGCAACTGGGAGGCAAGATGCTGCGCTCAATCGGCCTGGCGCGGGCCACGTTGCATCTGAACTGGAAGGCCGCCACCTACAACTTGCGCCGCCTTTGCTACCTAAAGGAGGCGCGTTTTTCGGCGTTCTAACGCCCGAAGTCCGTCCGAATCGCCCCAAAAGGTGGATTCGGATAGCAAAATGGCCATGAAAATGGCGGGGATCATGGCGCGGCCGCTTTTTATGCGGCTATTTTTACAGCACCAATGCTCAAATCTCCAGTAAATCGAGGTTCCCATAGGACATTCGATGTCCCATATTTGACAGAGCAAGTATGATGGAACCCACTCTCACAGATCGCCTAATCTCCACGATCAAAAAATCGCGGCGCAATGTATTTTTGCGCGAAGATTTTATACATCTCGGCGGCACTTATCGGCAGTTGAGTCGGGCCTTGACCGAACTGCAAAACGCGCGGCTGGTGGTGCGGGTCGGCTATGGTGTCTACTTGCGGCCCACGCTCACGGATGTCGACTCCGGCGTCTCCCAGGTGCGGCGCCGCCTGGGCCGCCGCGTGCGCCGCGAGGTGACGATCAATGGCGTGACGGTGCAGCTGGGCATGCCATCGACGGCACTGAACAAGCAGGATGTGCAGGACCGCCGCAAGCTGACCATGGCCCAGCGCATCATCGAGCACTTTCCGCTGACGGTGATCCGCCAGCGCAGCCTGGAGAACATGGACCGCTGGCAAACCAACGGCGTGTGGGTCTCAGCTTTCGATGAATGGCGCGCGCTGATGACCGAGGGCAGCGACGCGCAGGTGCTGGCCGTCATGACGGGAGAGGATCAAACGTCGAATCGGTTGCGCCAGTCGGCACCCTATGTCGGCCTGCTGATGCAGACCGAGGTGGAGGCAATTTGAATTTCGAGCGTAGGTGATGGCGCAGCTCATGGTGCAGCACGTCGGCCGGGACCTTGTTGACGAGGCGCCGGAGCGCATCATCGGCTTTTACGCGGTGGCCATCCGTGCGATGACAGCCAAGGGCGATATCCCGCCAGCGCTGGCGCGACGTTCCCGCTTACACGCTGGGCCTCCTGGTCATCGACAAGGCTTTGCAACGGCGGGCCAGGGTGTCACGCTGCTGGTCGTTGCGATGGAGCGCGTGCGCGCGGTGGCCGACCAGGTGGGTGGCTACGACTTCTTCGTGGACGCCAATGATGTGGACGCGGCGGGGTTCTACACCTATTTTCGGCTTCCCAAGGCATCCATCCGATCGGTTACCCCTGTTCATGCGATTGCCGATTTTTCGCCATGGTGAGGGGCTAGCTACCACGCTGGCACGCCGGTGCCTCCCGTGCACCACGGCGCGTTCCACGGATCCGCCGTGACGCGCAAGACAGTGCGGCCCGCTGCTCGGCATGGCCTTCACGGAGATTTATCGTGATGCGTGCTGTGAGGATTACATGCGTACAAAGTTGAGCTAATCAATAAAATTTAACTGAAGAAAAATCAATAGAATAGAAAATATAAAAGAGAAAATAATGAAAAATATTCGTGATGATCAAGACACAACCAAAGCGGAACGAACTCCAAGAAATCTTCTTGACTATATTAAAGAGCAATCACTCAATGACGAATTTCTTTTATTGCTAGCAAAACACAGTAAAAATATTGGAAAAATAATTAACAATGACATAGATATAGCGGAAGTAAGAAATGCTAAATTCATAATAAGTATAAACGATTTTTCAAAAAGTCTTACTGAAATTGCAAATTTGTGCGAGAAAATTGATAATGAATACCGTACTCGTCAAGCGAATATCGATAAAAGCCGAGCCTTAATCTCCATTTATAATTCGGAAGAATTAATTAGCAGGGTAGGAATTTTTTACATTGAGGCTAGAAGATATGACAAATATTTCTGTGCTCGAGATTTTTTACCAACAGTAAATGGAAGACTAATTTTTCTCGGTCTATTTTTTCCTCCATTTCGTTACAGTGACGAATTAACAAACGAGGAAAATATCTTCAATCTGTTTGCATCATTTAACTTGCATGATAATTTTTTTAAGAATTTCATAAATACCTTGTATGCAGATGGTAAAGATGGAGAGAAATTTCTGGGCAGGAATTTTGATGAAATAGCATTAGAATACAGGGAAATAAAAGAAATAATTTCAAAAATATCAAAATCAATTCCGAAGGCCGCTCCTGAAAAGACAATTAAGAGAATCGAGGAAAATTATAGGTCACTAGAAAAAATACTGAAAAAATACCCCGCAACTCTTTACTTGGCAACTAGGAAAATATTAAACTACCTCGAATCAGAAAATCATGATTCAATTTGATAATTGAAGAAAACTTTGCGCCCTGGTGGCGCCCGCTACGGCCGGTAGCCGAGACAGGACGAAATGAATGAACGAGACTTTTCAAGCACAGCACGCCGCCAGCCTGGCGCGAATCGTCGCCGGAGCGGACGTGCTGGTAGCTCGCGTTACCGTGGCCGATGAAGTGTTGACCGTGCGTGCTGATCAGGTTGGTCAGGCCATGGTGAAGCTGCACGGTGCGCCTATACCGGGCATGCAAGTTGCCGTCATTGTGGACTATGTGGCGATGTCGGCGGCGGACTTCGCAGCGTTGCCGGACTGGCAGTAACGCTCAGAGGGATATCACGATGACAAATGATGAAGCGATCATGCACACAAAAGCCTGCATTGCGATGCTCGATGCCGGCAAGCTTTCGGAGGCGTTGGCCTACTGTGCCGCACAACGTGTCGATCCTCCGCAATGTTCGTTGACCGCTGACTCGCCCAATGCACATCGATTGCGCGTAAATGCCATGGAACACCTTTCCGATGAGGCGTGGTGGCGCAAGCGCCTGGCAATCCGCACGCGACGGGATGCTGAGATGGATCGAATGAAGCAACTGCAGGTACAGGAAAACCATGACAGTGCACATTAAACTGCACCTTGCCTCTCATCTCTTGCGTCGCGAAGCGAGAGGGGCTAAGTGGCGACTATTGACGCTGATTACGTGAACTGTATTCTGCCTGCCGGTGCTTAGGAAATTCCCGCGCAATCTCGCTGGCTGACCCAGTAAAGAAAATCCCCTTATGCACCAGCGCCCGTACCAACAGGGCTTGGCATTGAAAGGGGAGCACGACGCCTTGCTGTGACCTCGAATCTGTTTGGAGGCGGTGGATACGAACGCAACTGGCAATGAACTTTAAGGATATTGTATGACTACCGAGCAAGTCGCTTTCGGCGAGCGCCTGAAAAAGCTCTTGGCTGAAAAGGGATTTGGCACCGGTCCCACCCGGCTGGCCCGCGAATTCAATGCCTGTTCGGCTAAGCAAATTTCCGTCCATGCGGCGCGCAAATGGATTGAGGGCGAATCTATTCCCACTCAGGGCAACCTGCGCACGCTATCAGCAATGTTTGGAGTGGAATTGAATTGGCTGCGTTTCGGAGACGGCGAGCAGGACGCTGCAGAAAGCGTTTGCCGCGAGGAAATGGTGCTGAAGCATATTTTCCGCGATTTGGACTCCGGGCAGCGTTCGGTGTTGCTGGCGACGGCGTACGCGTTGAAGGCACAGCGCTCGGCGTTGGTGAAACCGATTGCGCAAGCAGCTTAAATTGGATGGTCAAGATCGAATCATATGAACATACCGTATAAACGGTTTAAAAGAGAGAGAATGATGCACTCGATCGAAAAAATCAGTCAGCGATAAGCGGAAAATCCATGGACACCGACGACAAGACAACACACGCTCCGGTAGATTTCGAGAAGGACATGCTTGCCCTACTTGAATCGATGGATCCTGATGCTCGCATGGCATGTGAGAAAATGATTTTTTGGCTAGCGGAACGGCCAAAGAATGCGGAGCAGCTGAGTCAGGAGCAAATGGATCAAATGTTCGAAGAAGTCAGGTTAGAAAATATCCGGCGGCGCCTCGGCGCCTCGGCGGTACGGTCGGACGGATTCTACCCTTCAAAAAACCGTTAACTAAGGGATAGTAGTCATGTCAAAGGATGCATTCATTTTGCTGTTATTCACCCTAATCGGCACTGCACTTTGTGGTTTCTCGGCAGCGCAACTTGACTATGGGATGAGTATGCTGTTTGCCGTGCCGATGATTGGCGCAGGAGTGCTCGCGTACAAAGCCAGCAAGGATCTTTTCCTGCAAGTTTTGTATGACTGCCTTCCCGGTGAGTGAGCGTTTGAGGAATGTAGAAAGATGAGATATGGGACGCCTCCCCACGTCTAATTGGCGTCCCGGCGGCAGGACTATCGCATCAGTGGTGATGACTGTTCGTCTGACGAATCTGGTTCTTCGTGCCAATTGTTTGATGCCGTGTTCACGTCCACTTCAGGGGCGGCAGCTTGATCTGCTGGACTTACGGCGTCTGAGTCAGCTAATCCATTGCGCACCACGGGTGACGCTGCGCGCAGGGACTCGTGGACTTTAAGCAATAACATATTATGGTTCAATGCCAGAAAATCAGCGACCATCTGGGCGTCCCTCTCGATACTGGAATTCAGCACGCTGGGCCTTGCTTTAGGGACGGCCGCTAGATCTGTTTGACGGAAGTCGATAGCGGCATCCTTGGCCTCCTGGAGATAGGTATGGGCTGGGTTGATACCTTTCAGCTTCGCCATCACTGTGCTCTCAATCGCATCCATTCGCTGTGGATCTGCCAAGACAATCCTCAACTCGGGAGAGGCCCAGCGCAGGTTCTCGCGGGCCATATTCGATATAAATGTTGGATTTAAGTCAAGGTACTCCGAGTACAAATTTGCGTTTGGCACCAGGTCGGTGCGATCGTGCGCTGAGGTCTTTGCATTGCTGGAGTCGGCAATCGTAGACCAACGGCTTTCCGGCCCCGTCAGCTTCGACACCGTATGCTGTTTAGGCGCCGCCGCTCGATCTGATGGATGCAGTGATTCAGCCACAGTGTCTTTAACCGCCTGGATATATGTTGGGTTGATGCCTTTCAGCTTCTCCATCACCGCACTATCAATCGTCGCCATCCGCTTTGTATCTGCCAATAAATTCTTCAACTCTGGCCGGGCTCCGCGCAGGTTCTCGCGGACTTTAAACGATAAGAGGTTATGGTTTAGTGCGAGGAAATCAGCGACCATCTGGGCGTCCCTCTCTATGTTGATATCTGTCACGCCCCTATTTTTTTGTGTGACCGGCCAAGCCTCGCCGGTCGACGCTGCTTTCTCGACCAGGTTTCGGACAGTTGCTTGAGAGAGTGGGGCGACCGCAGCCTCCTTAATCTCTCCGATATAGGTTGGGTTGACGTTGTCTTTCAGCTTCGCCATCACCGCACTATCAGTCGCCTCCATCACGCCGCGATTTTGTTGCACTACCGGCCGGCCCCCGCCGGATACCCAGCGGCTTTTGAGCCCTGCTAGGTTCGATAGCGCATTGTGCGCTATTGGCTTCACAGCAGATGGAGCGGCTTTTAAACGTTCCACGGCACGGTCTACGGCACGGTCTCGTATGTTGCCAACCAGATTCAATACGCCGCCTATCACGGCAGTCATGACGGCGGAACCACCCACTTGGACCAACTGGTCAAGTACCACTTGGTCGTCAGTCGGGGATTGGCTCAATGATTGGCCTAAGCCCACTGCGCTTGCCAATGGCCCATAGATGGTATTCGTCATTTTGACCGCAGGCGCAATAAGCTGGCAAATGGCATCTGCGGAGTCCTTGTAATTTACGATTTCCGCGAAGATGCCCAGGGCGATCGCACCACCATAAGCAGCGGTGGCGAAGCCGGCAACCTTGAGTGTCGTAGAGATGGTGGATCCGAGCGTGATTCCGCGTAGAGTTGTGGGTACACCGATGCGGATAGTCATTTATTTGCCCTTCTCGAATACTTCGATGGCTTGAAGCATGCCGATAATCATCTCTTTCGAGAGGATGCCAATTACGGGCATACCATGCTGTTGGAGGACCGCTTGAGCGGCCTGCGGAAGTTCGTGTTCGGCGCAACTCACGGGCACGTAGCGTATGTGCTCCGGTTTTGGATCTTTGGTTGGATCTGCTGCAGAGGTGGTTGCAAAAAGGTAGGTTTGGTTCATTGGGTTTTTCTCGGTCTATTTTTCGGAGTTCTGTTTTGTGAAAGTCTTAATCCAGACGCGTCTGCTATTCCAGTGATCCAATCCCAGAGCTTTCCGGTGGTCCTTTTCTACCAAGCGGCGACGCAACTTCGCCCGTCGCTGGCGTAGCTGTGCATTTTGTTCCGTGGTGATTGGCGGGGTCGTCATCGTTTCATGACGGTTGTGATCACTGAACCCCTGGTCCTCGAACTGCATCGGCTTCACCCGTTGTAGTTTCGACGGCGTTCAGTGTAGACATGAGACAAAGGCGTGGTTGCAAAGGATCTTTTTGTACCGTGGTATCTCATGGTTCGCGGTTCATTTGCATGCACCTTGAGTAGTGTGCGGCCGCTGCGTTGTCTCCGATGCCCGAGGCGTCCTCAATGTAGCCATCAAGCACGGCTTTGATCGCTTGATCGATTGTCCGATGACGTCCGCTTGATGCGCGCAGGTGACCAGTCCCAGCGCAGACTGTGACTGGTCAGCTTGGACACGTAGGGTATGTTCGCCAGAGAGTAGAAAAACTGGGGGGGGCAGCGCCGGGCAATACAATGACAACGTTCGTCATACTTCTGCGCTCTTCCGGTTCGGCGCAGTTCAGGCATCCGCAAGGTTGCTGCGACTATTGCTAGAGTGGCAATAAGTATATGGCGCAATCAGCTTGGATGACTGCTTCCAATTTCAACTGCTCTCGATCCAGGAGAAAATTTATGCAAATGCCGGAAGCAATTTTTTGCAAATAAACGATTCCTCGTTACTCACTGTCGAGAAGGGTAAGTTGGCGTGGGTCGATGGTGTCGAGCCGATCTTGCTCCCGGGCGTCCCTGCCGACCTTTGTGACGCTCCAGGAGCGACGATCTTCAACCTGCCTGGACTCGATAAAGCCACGGTCCAGAAGGCGCCGCAAAATCCCGTTTGCCGCGCAAGCTGCACCTTGTGGTTGCATTTCGCGGTTAGGCCAAAGGCGGTATCCCACTTCCGCAGTCCCCACGATCGGGCCTCGTTCCAGCAGCGCCACTAACTCGTTTTCGATGGGCGAGAGGCGAGGGCGGTATCGGCCGGCAAGGGCAGCAGCTTCGGCTGCTTCTGCCGCAGCCTTTTCCTCGGCCAGCTGCCCCTCCAGTAGATCCGCGCCGCCTGCGGCCTCAATCAACGCACGTTCGATTGCTGCCCGCTGCTTGCCGTAGGCTTTTGCCTCACGCTCCATAAGGATTTCCAAGGCCCGCGCGGCGATCGGGGACAGACGAAGGCGACTGACGATGGCGCCGCCGGAGTCCAGCAAAGCCTTATCGGCGGCCGAGCCGCGCTCCGTCGACGTTCTAACGCTGCGTGCCTCGCTGGCGGCGTTGCCGGCAGCACTGGCCAGGCCAAGGGTAGGAGGATCGGATGTTTCTTGAGAGTCCAAGTGCGGGTCGTCTCGTTTCATGCTTTAGGTAGCTCGGGTTAAGAGGGGAGGGAGCTGCAGCTGGCAGAGCCACGTCGAATAGTCTCGTCATTATAAGCGGCGGCGTGTTGAGCGCAACGCCATTCGACACCTGGTGCGCGGTACTCTCCCACGAACGCGCCGCACTATACGCTTGCACTGGCGGGTCACGGCGCGGGGGCTGCCGGCGAGTCATCTAGGTCTTCGCGGTGGATCGTGGCCAGGTTATCCTGCGTATCGTCGGTCTGGAACTCGTTGTCGTGGATGACGACCTTTCCGATCACCGCTACATTGCACTCCTCGTCTTCTCGAAGGAACTGCTCGGCCGCCTCCTCCGCAGCCGCCTGCGATGCGAAGTTCCGGTCGAAAGGGTTCCAGTAAGCGCACTTGCCGTCCGTGACGTTGACGCTGAATTCTTCGATCCGGTAGCCCTGCAGGCCGTGTCCGTCGTCCAGCAGCCTGGCCAGCCCAACCAGATCCTCTACCGTTGCCAGGGCGTCCAAGGCCGGCAGACTGTGCCCGAGTAGAGCTTTCACATCAGCCGGCTTGGCGCCGACGTGCGTCGCGAAGGCGCCAAGCAAGTCGAACAGCTGCGCGCTATCCCTGGTCATGACCGACGTGCTGATCCCGAGCTCGCGGCCGCTCGCTGCGAGGTTATCCAGCACTGAACCCCAGGTCGCGCTGGCTTCGCCCGAGAACGCCAGGTGATGGCTCGTCCCGTCGACGTCGACTGTGTTGAAGGCGAGGGCACCAAGCAGTGCGTTGATCGCCGGGGTCAGGCGGACACCGTGCGCGAAGATGAATGTTCCGGTCGAGCGGTCCGGGTCGAAAGCAGCAGTCGTCATTGTTCCTCCGTTGTCAATGAACGGCGAGTGTAGGGCTAGTACTGGGCCGTGGTTGCAAGATGGCGCTGCGCGCGGGCTGGTCTGCGCTCTGCAACCACGCATGCCCGGAGGCAATACCATCGATTCCTTATCAATTCGATGGACTGATCATGACCCAGCAATGCGAAGAGCACGTTTATCTGCGTTCCCAGAAGGATGGCGCCGACAAGGATTACAACCTCCACCTGGAGCAGGATGCCGCCGGCGCAGGCCTGTGGCGCCTCTTCTACGAGAACGGGAAGCATGGCGCGGCCCTGAAGAAAAAGGAAAAAGTGGAAGGCGCCGTCCCGTACGACCAGGCGAAGAAGGTTTTTGACCAGACTCTGAAGGAGAAGATGTCGGCCAAGGGCGGCTATGTATCCCAGGCTGCAGGCGTCGAATACCAGAGCCTAGTGACGGTCGACCGCATCTCGGGCTTGGCGCCACAACTGCTGAAATCAATCCCCGAGGCGTTGGTCTACCAACGTATGAACGATCCGTCCTACCTTTGGGAGGAGAAGAAGGATGGCGAGCGGCGCATGATCCGCAAGACCACCGACGGTACCGGCCCTGCTGCGGTGGTGACGGTGATTGGGACAAATCGTGACGGGTTGATTGTACCGATCCCGAAGGAGCTGGCCGACGCTGTGGCTTCGCTGCCGCTGCCGTTCTTCGTGCTCGATGGCGAGGACATGGGCCAGGGCCGTTACGCCGCCTTCGACTTGGTCGCTACGGAAACCGACCCGAACGGACAGCGCGGCTGCGAGGAACGCTGGCTTGCGCTGCAGCAGCTGCTTCGTGCCGCGCCCTCACCGTACTGGGTTTCGGTCGCGATCGCGACCACGCCCGAGGCAGCCCGTGAGCTCGATAAGGAGGTGCGCGCCCGCGGCGGCGAGGGCCTAGTCGGAAAGCTGAGGGCTGCACCCTACACGCCGGGCGTGGGCGAAGACCAGTTCAAATTCCCCTACCTGGATCGCGCTACCGTCTACGTGGAAAGCCACGACGCCGGAAAGCGCAGCGTCAATATCGCGGCCCTGGGTGCCGACGGACAGCCTGTGTCACTCAAGAAGGTCACGATTCCAGTGAATTACGACGTGCCGCCGTTGGGCGCGATCGTCGACGTCGAGTACCTGTATGCATACCCGTCCGGCGGCCTTGCTCAGCCCCGCTACAAGGGCATCCGCAACGATCGCCGACTGGAGCACTGCGTCGTTTCGCAACTGAAGTTCAAGTCGGTCGATGCCTGCGCACCGCTGGCCTATCACCAGCACCAGGAGCATTACGATCCCATGCCCGACGACGAGAACGAAGAAGAGGTCATCGGCATGGCGCCGGGCTGCTGAAGGAGACTGCGATGCAATCTTCTAAGCAGGTGAAGTAATGAGCATCTTCAAAGCGCTCTTGTCCCCTGAAGCCCTTGCTCGCATCGAGCAGGATCGGCGCGAGGCAGTGCGCCTTTATAGACTTGGTAACGCTTGGCTGGCATCGGCACTGCTTGCGGCTTCGCGCGAGGCCTAGGCGGCGACGCCGCACCGGACGCCGGACGAATGCACTTACGATGCCCGCCTTATCTGAGGGATTGTGCCCGAGTTGGCGCGCCGGCTCGGCGTGGTCAAGCTCACGACGAACGAGATCGACTGGGAGATCCGCGAGATGTCCGATTATGAGCTGCGCGTTCGCGCCGGCCACACGCTGAAGAATATCGGTTACACCATCTTGCCGGGCTGGCGCATGCTCACGCGCGATATCGGAAACGGAAACATGATCGTCTACGGGGTGGATCGCCTCTGCCCAGGCCGTATGGGTGATCGCGATGACCCGATCGTACGCAACCTAACCGAATTGGCGGCGTGTCGGCGGCTGCCGTACGAAGGGATCTGGACTCCAGCACTGAATCTTCCAAGCGAGCCTCCGGACGATGCTGATGATGATCACCTTTTGCTGGATGCTGATGAGGGGGATGTAATCCCATTCCGGCCTGGCGGGTAGGAAAGCAAGGGGGCACCACGATCCAGCCACGGCGGGATGTTTTTTGGGGCTTGGCAAATTATTGCGTGAGATCGAGGGCGGTTCTTATAATGATCGCTCAATCAGCACGACGGCGCGAAAAGCCGCCTATACAATGTTCAACCTGCGAAGACGAAAGAACAGGTTCGGTGACTGGATCTTCCAGGTGTGGCCGAGTGACCTTCCTGCAAATGCCCCGGAGCCTTCTTGGCAGCTTGGTGATGGCCTTGCAGACTGTCTGCAGGCGCCAGTCATGGCGGCTGTGCTGGGCGGCGCTTTCCATCCGCTACCGCATGACGATGCAGTAGAAGAGGCGCAGATATCGAAAGAGGAATGGGATCGCTTCAGTTTTTTCAATCCTGAAGACGAGACTTAGAGCGGACGCACCCATCCAAATTGAAGCACATGGTGAATGACTTTGCTCTTGCCAGTGGCGTGCTCGCCTTGTTGACGATGCCGACGTGACTATGGAGCTGCGCCAACTTCGGAAGCGGCCGCCGGAAATGCTGGTGCTTATAAGGTACCTTGTGAACATGGCAGGCATGTCCAATTGCGCTGTACCACCAGCCATTTCAGTTTTCAATCGACAAGCGCTCCTGCAGCCATGGCGGACGGCGCCGACCATGGCTGCGAAGGTCACTTCACGCGCCGCGACCGCGCGCGTGGCTGCTCTGGTGCCGGCGCCAGAGCAGCCTGCATAGCCTCGGAGAGCTGCTCGGGCGTTGGGGGATATTCGTCGTACCAGTCATAGGCGTAGACGCGCTCGCGCGCGCCGTCGAGTGCTGTGATATCGAGAGGAATGTCCTGGCCCGGTGTGCCCCGACCTTTGCCCACAACGATCGAGGTCAGGGGCGGCAGGCCCTGCTCTATGCAGTAGAAAGCGATGTGGCCAAGGATCTTGTCCAGCACGCCAGCCGCCTTTTTCTGGTACATCTTGACCGACAGGCCCTCGTACGTTAGCGTCTGGCGGTTCATCGCCGCACCGACCAGGATGATCCAGGCCTGCAGCGCGCGTGCCGGGTGCTTCGAAGAGGGGTTGAATTGAGGCATATAGGTTCCTTGCGTCGGCTGCCGGCCGATGTCGGGCGCGCAAGGCGCGGTTTGAAGGGGCGTGCGGTCAGGCTGCTTCAGTGTGCTGTCGCACCAGGAAGGCGAGCGACGCAGCCGTGTCGGGCCCGTGCGTTGCGTCGACTTCTCCGGCCGCATGCAGGTAGTCGGCGATCTCGGTCGCGGCGTAGCCGCGCAGGTGCGAGAAAGATCGCCAGTCACCAGCCAGGTAAGCGGCGCGCGCATCCTCCGACCAAGTACAAGGATCGCTGATCATTTCGGCGCGAGCCGTTCGGTCGTAAAGCTCGATAAAGCGCAGCACCAGCGGATCGCCCTGGTGTTCTTCAATCAGCGGCAGCGCGCCCGCGTCGAGTTGTCGCATGCTATCGCCGTATCTTGGGATGCCCATCTGCTAGTCGAAGATCACGGTGGCGTCGGGCGCGATATAGAACTGCTGGTGGCAGCGATCGCACTTGTCATCGCGCCCACGCGGGTCAGCCTGCCAACCGTCGATCCGGGTGCTGCAGTGAGGGCAATTGAACTGTACGCCGCGGGTGCGCACCTCGGTTACCTTCGCCAAGCCGGCCTGTGCTGGACGCGCAGTGTATCTCGGTGCCGCTTGCTGGCGCTGGGCGAGCTCGAGAAGATCATTGACCTCGGCGTGCGCCTGGATCTCGCCAGCGAAGCGCAACTCGTTGCCAGGCAGCGCTTCCAGCAGGTCAACGAAGTAAGTCTTGTGGCCCGTGGCAGGCAGGGCTCGGCGCACCTGGTCGATCAGCTTCAGACCAGCTTTGTGCTGGCCCTGCAGGTGCAGCAGGCAGCCCATCGCGAACAGGTCCGCATATAACATAAAGTTGTCCGGGTAGCGCGTCATGATTTCGCGCTGCAGGCGCCCGGCGGAGGTCTCGGCGCCTGCGGCGGCCGGAGACGTGGTTGCGTTCATGGTTGGATCCAATATGGGTTTTTTCGATCGCTGCTGGGCTATTTTATCTGAAACTTCGGCGCGGTTGCCAAGGTCCGCGGGGTGTATGACGCCAAGACCTTTGCCCGGTCTGCGTCATTAGAATATGCGTCGAGCCACACGTGCACCATTGTGTCGCACTTACCAGAGACGATTTCCGTCAACAGCCCACCGTGGTACCCGACGCCGGGCTTGAAGCGGTCCAGCAGATCCTCCTCCGGATTAAGCAGCACGATCGCCTCACCGTCCTCGACCTGTTCGTCGGCCGTGCCGATCATCAGCATCGGCATGGCTTCGCCATCCAGGTAAAGCGCGGTCAGGCACCGGAACGGCGCGCGGCCCTCGCCGGCACTTGCGATCAGGGCGTCGAGGATCCTGACCGCTGCGGCGCGTAGTGCATCGGTGGCGGCGATCACAGCGGCAGCGAGGATTTGGCCAGCAGCTCGTCGACGTCGGCGCCGGGGTACGCGGCCCCCAGGCGTTCGCGTAGGTCGGCCGGCTGCGCCCGCAAGTCAGGCGTATGGGGGGGAACTTTCGCGAAGGTTGTGGCGCCGTAGCCGCCGCTTTCAATTTGCCCTGCCAGTAATACAGACAGCTTGCTGTCAGTCCGTGTTGCTTGGCATAGGCCGATACCGGCATTTTTTCTTTCTGCATTGCATCGACATGCGACCTCCAGTATGCCTCTCCCTGTTTCATGCTCCATGCTCCTTGAGGAATTGAAAGTGGAAAGCATGGGGAAATTTGGATCAGGCAACAAGGATGGGGTTCATGGACCGCTTACAGGAATTCGGCATGCTTTGCTCTATGAGCCGCAAAGGAAATTGCTGGGACAACGCCCCGACGGAGAGCTGGTTCAACGGCTTCAAGAATGAGCGTGCCCATGGCGTGAAGTACAAAACTCTAGAGGAAATGAAAGGTAAGCGCGCCATAAACCCCAGACTTGCGGCCCGGCCCCGCTTTCCGGTAAGCGCACCGTAACGCCAAATCTGTTT
>JAIENA010000492.1 GCA_019751755.1 Burkholderiaceae bacterium
CCCCCTTATTATTCACCAAAAGCTTGAATTACAGCATTGCTTTCAGCAGACGCGCCATTTCGGACGGGTTGCGGGTGACGGTAATGCCGCAGGCTTCCATGATTTCCAGCTTGGCATCCGCGGTGTCAGCGCCACCGGAGATCAGCGCGCCAGCGTGGCCCATGCGTTTGCCTGGAGGCGCGGTGACGCCGGCGATGAAGCCAACCACTGGCTTCTTCATGTTGTCCTTGATCCAACGCGCGGCGTTGGCTTCGTCCGGACCACCGATTTCGCCGATCATGATGACCGCGTCGGTATCAGGATCGTCGTTGAACATGCGCATCACGTCGATGTGCTTCAGGCCGTTGATCGGGTCACCGCCGATACCAACTGCCGACGACTGGCCCAGGCCCAGTGCGGTCAGCTGACCGACTGCTTCATAGGTCAGCGTGCCCGAACGGGACACCACGCCGATGCGGCCTTTACGGTGGATGTGACCTGGCATGATGCCGATCTTGATTTCGTCAGGGGTGATCAGGCCTGGGCAGTTCGGGCCCAGCAGCAGGGTCTTGGAACCGGCTTTGGCCATGCGATCCTTGATTTCCATCATGTCACGGACTGGAATGCCTTCGGTGATGCAAATGGCCAGTTCCAGTTCCGCTTCAACGGCTTCCCAGATCGCGGCGGCGGCGCCTGCTGGCGGCACGTAGATCACGGAAACGGTGGCGCCGGTTTCGGATGCGGCTTCTTTGACGGAAGCGTAAATTGGGATGCCTTCGAAGTCTTCGCCGGCTTTCTTAGGGTTCACGCCAGCAACGAATGCTTCGCGGCCGTTGGCGTAGTCGCGGCAACCGCGGGTGTGGAACTGGCCGGTCTTGCCGGTGATGCCCTGGGTGATGACTTTGGTGTCTTTGTTGATCAGAATAGACATGTTGTTTCCCTTAATTATTGACCAGCTGCAGCGGCAACGACGCTCTTCGCTGCATCTTCCATGGTGTCGGCGGCAATGATCGGCAGACCGGAGTCAGCCAGCATCTTCTTGCCCAGATCTTCGTTGGTGCCCTTCATGCGCACGACCAGCGGCACTTGCAGGGAAACGGCTTTGGATGCGGTGATCACGCCTTCGGCGATCACGTCGCAACGCATAATGCCGCCGAAGATGTTCACCAGGATGGCTTTCAGGCCAGGGTTCTTCAGCATGATCTTGAACGCTTCGGTCACTTTCTCAGCCGTGGCGCCACCGCCCACGTCCAGGAAGTTGGCTGGCTCGCCGCCGAACAGTTTAATCGTGTCCATGGTCGCCATGGCCAGGCCGGCGCCGTTCACCAGGCAGCCGATGTTGCCGTCCAGGGAGATGTAGGCCAGGTCGAATTTCGAGGCTTCGACTTCGGCTGGATCTTCTTCGTCCAGATCGCGGTAAGCGACGATTTCCGGATGACGGAACAGGGCGTTGGAGTCGAAGTTGAACTTCGCGTCCAGGGCGATGACTTTACCCGAACCGGTCAGGATCAGCGGGTTGATTTCAGCCAGCGATGCGTCGGTTTCCCAGTACGCTTTGTACAGGCCTTGCAGGTTGGCGCGCGCGTCCAGGATCGATTCGGCTGGCACGCCGATTTTTGCCGCAACCGCGTCGGCATCCGCGTCGGTCAGGCCGACAGCTGGATCGATGATCACGTTATGGATCAGTTCAGGGTGCTTTTCAGCGACTTCTTCGATGTCCATGCCGCCTTCGGACGAGGCCATCAGGACCACGCGCTGCGATACGCGGTCGGTGACCAGCGAAACGTACAGTTCTTTCTTGATGTCCGCGCCTTCTTCGATCATCAGGCGGCGTACTTTCTGGCCTTCTGGACCGGTCTGGTGCGTGACCAGCTGCATGCCCATGATCTGGTCCGAGTACTCTTTTACTTGTTCCAGCGACTTGGCAACTTTCACGCCGCCGCCTTTACCACGGCCGCCAGCATGGATCTGCGCCTTGACCACCCACACCGGGCCGCCCAGGGTTTCAGCAGCTTTCACCGCCTCTTCCACGGACATGCACGGGATACCGCGCGGAACCGTCACTCCGAACTTTCGGAGGATCTCTTTGCCTTGATACTCATGGATTTTCATGCTGGCTTCCCTTTTGATTGGTACTGATAAAAATGATTAAACTGCTTGATTAAACTGCCGTGGGGGATTCTTCTGCGTGCACCGGCTCAGCCGTGGTTGCCACCCAGCGCGGATAAAAGCGGGCAACTGCCCCGCCATCGGTGCGCAAGGCATGGCATTTATCGAGCTGAAACGGCTTGTTATGCGGCACGTCGGCGCTGGCCCCATCATGCGTGGGCCAGACATCGTTGGCGAAAGCCTGGACCGCCGCCGTTGGCAAGACCTGGGCCAGTTCCGTAATGTGGGTGCAACCGGCAATGCCATGCAAGCGCTGCTTGAGGGCTTGCCGGAAACCTTTTAACAAATTCAGTCCCACCAGCGCCTGGTAAGCCGGGGCAATGGTGTCGCAAAAACCTGGGTACGGAACGGAGGCGGAATCGGCTTCGGCTGCAACGATGTTCAGTTGACGGTCAACTGTGATGCGCAGCCACAAATCATGCAATGGCTGGCCAGCTGGACGCAGGCCGGAAGCGAGCAGGGTGTCTTTTTCTTTGATGTCGGTGATATGGGCGTCGAGATCCCACAGGCCATCCTCGCGCACATACGCCTGGATGTCTATGGCACGCGTGTGCCGTAGCGCACGTCGAGAGACTGGAGTTGACAAGGACATAATACCGATGCCACTTTCGCGGCAGAAATTAAAAGCAGCCATGTACTTTTATGCATCAAAAAGCACGTTGCCGCAGCTTCTACGGACAACCACCGCCCCCGCGGTGCTGCAAAAACCGTCAAAGTGTAGCACACGAATGCGCGAGTTGCGATGTGCCTTATATCAACTAGAAGGCAAATTCACACTAGCTCGTCGTTATTTATGGCAGTGTGGTGACCCGTGTTTTAACGCGTTGATGCACACTGCCACTCACAGATCGTCGTCATCCGGACTGCCCTTCAGCGCGACACGCACCGCCTTTTGCGAAAACCCCCGCTGCATCAGGAAACGCATTTGCTTGGCTTTTTGCTGTGCATCCTGCGCCACCACACCGAATTTGCGGCGCCATACGTCGACGCAGCGCGCGGTTTCATCCTCCACCAGGCCCGCCTTTAACTCGTGCAGCGCTTCGCCCTGGATGCCGTGGCTTTGCAATTCCGCCACAATGCGGCTGGCGCCATAACGGGCCGAGCGGCGGTGCACCAGCGATTCGGAAAAGCGTTCCTGCGACAGCCAGTTGTTCTTTTCCAGGAAATCGAGCAAAGCCGGGATATCGTCGCCCTCTTCCGCGTGCCGGGCCAGCTTGCGGCCCAGTTCGAGTCGGCTGTGCTCGCGCGTCGACAGCAGGCGCAAGGCACGGGCTTTCAGGCTGGGTTTGGGCATGGGCATGACAACGGACTCCGGAAATGACAAAGGCGGATTACGCGCTTGCGCGCTAATCCGCCCTACGGTATCGCTATTGATTCGATGGATCGGTTAATCGACCGCTTTCAGCTTGGGTGCCGGCGCGGCGTCCGCCGCCGCTGGCGGCAACTCGCGCACGCCCAGCACGGTACGCACTTTGTTCTCGATTTCGCGTGCCAGCGCTGGACGCTCTTTCAGGAAGGTACGGGCATTGTCCTTGCCCTGGCCGATGCGCTCACCGTTGTAGCTATACCAGGAGCCGGATTTTTCGACGATCTTGTGCTCGGCGCCCAAGTCCAGGATTTCACCTTCGCGCGACGTGCCTTCGCCATACAGGATGTCGAAGTGCGCTTCGCGGAACGGCGGCGATACTTTGTTCTTGACGACTTTGACCTTGGTTTCGTTACCAATCACTTCATCGCCGGACTTGATGGAGCCGGTGCGGCGGATGTCCAGGCGTACCGACGCGTAGAACTTCAGCGCATTGCCACCGGTGGTGGTTTCCGGGCTGCCGAACATCACGCCGATTTTCATGCGGATCTGGTTAATGAACACCACCAGCGTATTGGTGCGGTTGATGGAACCGGTCAGCTTGCGCAGTGCCTGCGACATCAAACGCGCTTGCAGGCCCGGCAGCGAATCGCCCATGTCGCCTTCGATCTCGGCGCGTGGCGTCAGGGCGGCGACGGAGTCGATGACGACCATGTCAACACTGCCGGAGCGCACCAGCGCGTCGCAAATTTCCAGTGCCTGTTCGCCGGTATCGGGCTGCGAAATCAGCAACTCGCTGAGGTTCACGCCCAGCTTTTGTGCGTACACCACGTCCAGCGCGTGTTCCGCATCGATAAACGCGCAGGTGCCACCCAGTTTTTGCATTTCCGCAATGGTCTGCAAGGTCAGCGTGGTTTTACCGGACGATTCCGGACCGTAGATTTCGACCACGCGGCCGCGCGGCAAGCCGCCGACGCCGAGCGCGATGTCCAGCCCCAGCGAGCCGGTCGACACGGTTTGCACTTCTTCGATCGGCACGCTGGAATCCATGCGCATCACGGAGCCCTTGCCGAATTGTTTTTCAATTTGCGCCAGCGCGGCGGCCAGCGCCTTGGCTTTTTCCGACGCGGGTACTGCGGCTTTCTTGTCGTCCATGATGGTCTCTCTGCGTGATGTTGACAGATGCGTGATTGGGTACAGGTGACACTGTATAAAAATCCAGTGGTTTTGGCAAGCGCTGTTTTTAACGGGCTTGTGGGATACTGAAACCGCGTAAAACTGACAATGAAACTGGCAATGAACTGGTAATGTTAAGCAAACTCTTACAAAATACCAACTCCCGCAGCTGATTCGGATCAACCATGCGTATTTTACTTGCCGAGGACGACAGTGTCCTGGCTGACGGCCTCACCCGCTCGCTGCGCCAATCCGGCTATGCGATTGATTGCGTCAAAAACGGGCAGGAAGCGGACACCGCGCTGTCCACCCAGGAATTCGACCTGCTGATCCTGGACCTGGGCCTGCCCAAGATGCCGGGGCTGGAAGTGTTGCGCCGGCTGCGCTCGCGCGGGTCGCTGCTGCCGGTCTTGATCCTGACGGCGGCCGACTCGATCGAGCAGCGCGTCAATGGCCTCGACCTGGGGGCCGACGATTACATGGCCAAACCCTTTGCGCTGTCCGAACTGGAAGCACGGGTGCGGGCGCTGACGCGGCGCGGCCAGGGCGGCGGCTCCACCGTCATCAAGCACGGTCCGCTGACCTATGACCAGGTCGGCCGCAGCGCCTATATCAATGAGCAGATGCTCGATTTGTCGGCGCGCGAACTGGGGCTGCTGGAAATCCTGCTGGCCCGCACCGGACGCCTGGTCTCGAAGGAACAATTGGTCGACCACCTGTGCGAATGGGGCGAAGAAGTGTCGAACAACGCGATCGAAGTCTATGTGCACCGCCTGCGCAAGAAAATCGAAGTGGGCGGCGTGCGCATCGCCACCGTGCGGGGACTGGGCTATTGCCTGGAAAAATTCAGCGACGCCCCGCGCCCTGAAACCAAGTAAAGCGCAGCGTGGGCGCCCCCTCCCCTGACGACGAGCTCGCCGCCACCTGGCAGGCCGGTGGCAATGACGACAGCGCGGAAATCCAGCACTCGCTGTTTGGCGAAATCCTCGACTGGATGCTGGCGCCGCTGCTGCTGCTGTGGCCGATGAGTATCGCCATCACCTACCTGGTGGCGAAGTCGATCGCCAACCAGCCGTTCGATCACGCGCTGGAAGACAGCGTGACCGTGCTGGCCCAGCAAATCCGCGAAGTCGACGGCCGCATCGTGCCGCGCACCGGTGGCTCCGTGCGCGACCTGCTGCGCGCGGACGATGTCGACACCGTGTATTACCAGATCGTCGCGCCCAGCGGCGAAATACAGGACGGCGACCGCGAATTGCCGCAGCCGCCGGAAGAGGACCGCGACCGCCCCGGCGCGGTGCACTTCCGGAACGGCAATATGCATGGCACCCAGGTGCGCGTCGCCTATTCCTTTGTGGTGCTGGAAGACCGGGGCGCGGAAGAAACCCGGCTGGCGCTGGTGCAAGTGGCGGAAACCCTGGAAAAGCGCGGCAAGCTGGCCAATGAAATCATCAAGGGCGTGATCCTGCCGCAATTCATCGTGCTGCCAATCGTGCTGGCGCTGGTGTGGTTTGCCTTGTCGCGCGGCCTGTCGCCGCTGGCGCAACTGCAGGAACGCATCCGCGCGCGCAACCCGGATGATCTCAGTCCCATCGATGCGCGCCAGGTGCCGGAAGAAATCACGCCGCTGGTGCGCTCGCTGAACGACATGCTGGAACGGCTGTCGCTGTCGATCGAGATGCAAAAGCGTTTTATTGCGGATGCCGCGCACCAGATGAAAACTCCGCTGGCCGGCATGCGCATGCAGTCGGAACTGGCGCTGCGCCAGACCGACCAGGGCGAAATCCACCGTTCGCTGGAACAGCTGGCCAAGAGTTCGGAGGCGGCCACGCGCCTGGTCAACCAGTTGCTGGCGCTGGCCCGCGCGGAAAACCAGCCGCAGGCCGGCACCGCGCTGTTGCCGCTGGACTTGCCCGAACTGGCCCGCAGCGCGGTGCGCGACTGGGTGCCGGCGTCCTTCAGCCACCGCATCGACCTGGGGTATGAAGGACCGGACGACGGCATCCCGATTGCCGGCAATCCCACCATGCTGCGCGAAATGCTGTCCAACCTGATCGACAATGCGCTGCGCTATACGCCGCAGGGCGGCGCCGTCACCGTGCGCGTCAGCGCCGCCGGCGGCATGGCCGTGCTGGAAGTGGAAGATACGGGGCCCGGCATTCCCGAGACCGAACGCGGTCACGTGTTTGAACGCTTTTACCGCATCCTCGGCAGCACGGCGGAGGGTTCCGGCCTGGGCCTGGCGATCGTGCGCGAAATCGCGCAGCAGCATGACGCCAGCGTGGAGCTAACGACCAACCCGCGCAGCCTGGCGCCGAAAATGCCGGGCTGCCTGTTCCGCCTGACGTTCCCCATCTATGCGCCGCCGGCGCTTCCGGAATCGATCCAATATGAATGACACCCGCCTGCGCGCGCTGCGCACCGAATATTGGCGGCAAACCCGCAATCTCACCGCCACGCTACTGTTGCTGTGGGTCGCCACCGTGTTTGGCGCGGTGTTTTATGCGCGTGAACTCAACGGCATGACGCTGTTCGGCTGGCCGCTGTCGTTTTACCTGGCGGCCCAGGGGGCACTGCTGGTGTTCCTGGCCATTAGCGGCGGCTATGCGTGGCGCATGCGCGTGCTGGAACAGCGCTACCGCCACAACGTCAACGAATCGACCCAATGAAGCGTACTTTCTTCCAGCGCCTGTCGCGCTACTACCTGCTGTTTACCGGCTGCTTTGGCTGCTTCCTGCTGGCGCTGGCCTTGCTGGAAAAGGAAGGCATGCCACGGGTCTGGATCGGCTATTTATTCATGCTGGCCACCATCACGCTGTATGCGTTCATTGGCCTGGTCAGCCGCACCTCGAATGTGGCGGAATACTATGTCGCGGGGCGGCGTGTGCCGGCCCTGTTCAATGGCATGGCGACCGCCGCCGACTGGATTTCCGCCGCCAGTTTCATCAGCCTGGCCGGCACCCTGTACCTGCACGGCTTCGAGGGCCTGGCCTACATCCTGGGCTGGACCGGCGGCTTTTGCCTGGTGGCGCTGCTGATTGCGCCTTACCTGCGCAAGTTCGGCCAATACACAATTCCTGACTTCCTGGCGGCCCGTTACGGCGGACCGCACCATGGCCGCATCGTACGCATGATGGCGGTGGCCGCCACCATCATCGTGTCGTTCACCTATGTGGTGGCGCAAATCTATGCGGTGGGCCTGATCGCATCCCGTTTTACCGGCGTGGATTTTTCCGTCGGCATTTTCCTGGGGCTGGCCAGCATCCTGGTGTCGTCCTTCCTGGGCGGCATGCGCGCCATCACCTGGACCCAGGTGGCGCAATACATCATCATCCTGATCGCCTTCCTGATGCCAGCCATCTGGCTCTCGGCCAAGCATGGCGGCAACCCCGTGCCACAGGTGGCCTACGGCAAACTGCTGCCAGAACTGACCGCGCGCGAACAGGCGCTGCAACATGATCCGAAAGAACAGGAAGTGCGGCGCCTGTTCCTGCAGCGCGCCGCCGACTATGCGGCCAAGGTCGAAGGTTTGCCCAGCACCTGGGATGCGGGGCGCTTTGCCGCCCAGCGCCAGCTGGACGCCGTCAAGCAGCGCAATGGCACCTTGCTGGAAATCCGGCAGGCGGAAAAAGCCCTGCTGGCCTATCCCAAGACCGTGGAGGAAGCCGCCGACGCGTGGGATGCGGCGCGCCGCTATTACGAACAGCGCGCGCTGCCCCCGGCGCCGCACGCGGAACCGTTTGTCGCGCCCAACGCGCAAGCGTCCGATATCAAGCGCAACAACTTCCTGGCGCTGGTGTTTTGCCTGATGGTGGGCACCGCCGCCTTGCCGCACATCCTGATGCGCGCCTACACCACGCCATCGGTGCATGAGACGCGGGTGTCGGTGTTCTGGACGCTGTTCTTTGTCCTGCTGATTTACCTGACGATTCCGGCGCTGGCCGTGATGGTCAAATACGACGTCTACACCGCCATGGTGGGCAGTAAGTTCTCGCAGTTGCCGACCTGGGTGTCGTACTGGGCCAACGTGGACCGCATCCACCCGTTGATCAGCATTAGCGACATCAACCGGGACGGCATCGTGCAGTTGGCCGAGATCGCCTTCGATGGCGATGTGCTGGTGCTGGCCACGCCGGAAATCGCCGGCTTGCCGTACGTAATTTCCGGGCTGGTGGCGGCCGGCGGCCTGGCGGCCGCGCTGTCCACCGCCGATGGCCTGCTGCTGGCGATTTCGAATGCGCTGTCGCACGATATTTATTACCAGACCGTCGATCCGCACGCGTCCACGCAAAAACGCGTGACCATTTCCAAGCTGCTGTTGCTGGCGGTGGCCTTTATTGCCGCCTATGCGGCATCAACCAAACCGGCCGACATCCTGTCACTGGTCTCGGCCGCGTTTTCCCTGGCCGGCTCCACCTTGTTCCCGGCACTGGTGCTGGGCGTGTTCTGGCGCCGCGCCACCCGCCAGGGTGCGGTGGCCGGCATGGCGATCGGCTTCCTGGTGTGCGTGTATTACATGCTGCACACCAATCCCATCCTGGGCGGCAACGCGGCCGGGCAATGGTTCCACATCGCGCCGGTCTCGGCCGGCGTGTTCGGCGTGCCGGCCGGGGTCTTGGCGATGGTGCTGGTCAGCTGGCTGACGCCGCCACCTGGAAAAGATGTACTGGCGCTGATCGACTATCTGCGGACCCCGCAAGCTTAACCGCCGGTCGGCCTGCGCCGACCGGCGGAAGTTATCAGGCAGGCTAGTCAAATTGGTAGCACGATGTTAATCTAGAGAAATTATTTTCTTTATAACTTACGTCGTGCCGCTCCCATCTCTACGCTTTACCGCCATCGCGGTGTCCACCGCATATTGCGCTGTCTTTGCACTGACGCTCCCCTGCCACGCCGCCGACGCGACCTCCGCTGCCAAGGCGGCCACGGCGGCCGTTTCGGCGACGATCCCTGCGGCGGACTTCTTCAACAATCCCGACTTCAGCGCGGCCCTCCTGTCGCCCAGCGGCCGCTACCTGGCCGCCAAGCGGATCGCGGAAAACGGCCGAGAACAGCTGGCGGTGGTGGATTTGATCAATGCGACGGCCACTTCGGTGGCGGGGTTCAAGGACACCGACATCGGCCGCGTGGCCTGGATCAGCGATGAACGCCTGCTGTTCGACACCGACGACAAGCAAATCGGCGCCGGCGGCCGCCGTTACGGTCCCGGCCTGTATGCAGTCAACCGCGACGGCCAGGGCTTCCGCCAGCTTGCGCAGCACAGCAATCCGTTCATTCGCAATGGCGACGACGAGAGAATGCTGCCCTGGCACACCTTTATGCTGAACGCCGACGGCGCCCAGGATTCCGAGCAGGTGTATGTCGCCAACGTGAATATCAACGCGCCCGGCGACTATGACCACGTCACATTACTGAAGCTGAACACCAGGACCAGCCGTTACACCACCGTTGACGGCCCCGGCGACACCCGTGACTGGCTGCTCGACGCCAAGGGCGAGCCCCGCATTGCCATCACCTATGAAGGCGACCAGCAAGTGCTGCACTACCTGGACCCGAAAGACGGCAAATGGCGCAAGGTGTCGTCCAGTAACATCTTCAAGGGCGGTCAGGGGGCGTTCAAGCCGCTGGCCTTTGGCAGTGACGGCAAGCTGTATGTCAGCAGCAGCACCAGCAAGGGCACCGAGGCGGTCCACGTCATGGACCTGGAGAGTGGCGTCATCCGCCCGCAACCCCTGGTCAGTCTGGAGGGTTTTGACTTCAGGGGCAAACTGATTTTCGGCCACGGGCAATTGCTGGGCGTGCGCTTCCTGGCGGACGGCGAAGGCACGCAATGGTTCGATGCTGCCCTGCAGGCGGCGCAACAGGATATTGACGCCAAGCTGCCGCGCACCGTCAACATCGTCACGCCGCCCACCCGCGCAACAACGCCGTACCTGCTGGTGGAAGCGTATTCCGACCGCCAGCCGCGCACCTACTTTATCTATGACCGAGAAAAAAAGACACTGAGCCTGGCGGGCAAATCGTATCCGAACATCAAATCGTCGCAAATGGGCACGATCGACTTGAAGTACTACTCGGCTCGCGACGGCTTGAGGATTCCCGCGTGGTTGACCACACCGACCACGCCGTCCGGCGCCGCTAGCAATCTGCCCATGGTCGTGCTGGTGCATGGCGGTCCCTACATGCGTGGCGGCGCCTGGGGTTGGAATCCGGAGCGGCAATTCCTCGCATCGCGCGGCTATGCCGTGCTGGAACCGGAGTTCCGCGGCAGCGCCGGCTTCGGCTACCCGCATTTCCAGGCCGGCTGGAAGCAGTGGGGCCTGAAAATGCAGGACGATATCGCCGATGGCGTGAAATGGGCGGTCGCGCAAGGCATCGCCGATCCGAAGCGCATTTGCATTGCCGGCGCCAGCTATGGCGGCTACGCCACCCTGATGGGCCTGGTCAATGATCCCGGCCTGTTCCAGTGCGGCGTCAACTGGGTCGGCGTCACCGACATCAACCTGATGTTGAGCGGCCACTGGCGCTTCACGTCCGATTTCTCTCCGCTGTGGAAAAAATACGGCATGCCGGACCTGATCGGCGATCCGGTCAAGGATGCCGAGCAATTCAAGGCCACCTCGCCGCTGCAGCAAGCGGCGCGCATCACGCAACCGCTGTTACTGGCCTACGGCGGCGCCGACCTGCGGGTGCCGATCATCCATGGCACCAAGTTCCGCGACGCGGTCCAGGCCACGAATAAGCAAGTCGAGTGGGTTGAATATGCCGAGGAAGGCCATGGCTGGGCCTTGCCGAAAAACCGCATCGACTTCTGGACCCGCGTCGAGAAGTTCCTCGATAAAAACATCGGCGCCGGCAAAGCCGTCGCCACATCAACACCCGCAGCCTCCCCGCAACCTGCACAAGCACCATCGGCACCATGATGAAAAACACGCTCTTACGGCATAGCGCCGCCCTCCTGCTTGCCCTGCCGCTGGCCGCCGCCGCACAGGCGCCAGCCGCCGCTGCGGCACAGCCAGCGCAGCAGGCAACACGCGCCGCGCCATCGCTGGCCGACTTTTTCAACAACCCGGAGTTCGGCGGCGCCAAGCTGTCGCCCAACGGACGCTACCTGGCCGCCAAACTGGCGGCGCCGAACGGCCGCGAACGGTTGGCCGTGGTGGACCTGACCACGCATTCAGCGGCATCGGTGGCGCACTTCACTGATGTCGACGTCGGCAACTTCACGTGGATCAATAATGACCGCCTGCTGTTCAACACCGCCGACAAACAACTGGGCCAGGCCGACAACCGCTATGGCCCGGGCCTGTATGCGGTCAACCGCGACGGCAAGCAATTCCGCCAACTGGCCAACCGCACCGGGGCCTTCTTCTCGGCGCCCACGGCGCGCCAACTGCTGCCCTGGCATACCTTCATGCTGAGCCAGGACGGCGCGCAAGACTCCGAATATGTGTATGTCACCAGCAGCGTCTACAACGGTCCCGGCGACTGGGAAGCCGTCAACCTGCTGCGCCTGAACACACTGACCGGCCACCACAGCGGCGTGCGCCGCCCGGAGCATACCGGTCACTGGCTGCTCGATGAAAAAGGCGAACCGCGCATCGTCACCTCGGCCGACAAAGGCAAGAGTGCGATCCACCTGCGCGATCCGCAAACCGGAGATTGGCGCGTGCTGGTGGAGTTCGCCACGTACGTTGGCGGCAAAGACGTTTTCACGCCGCTGGCCTTTGGCCCGGACGGCGTGTTTTACGTACTGGCGCGCCGTGGCCGCGACAAATCCGCCGTGTTTACGCTGGACCTGGCCACCGGCAAGACCAGCGACAAACCGGTGGTGGAACTCGATGGCTACGACTTCAGCGGCAAGCTGCTGTTCAGCGACACCAAACTGGTGGGCGTGCGCTACAAAACCGATGCCAAGGGCACCATGTGGTTTGACGATGGACTGAAAGCCATGCAAGCCGAGATCGATGCCAAACTGCCCGGCACCATCAACCTGGTGACGCCACCCAAGCACCCGGAAACCCCGAATGTGCTGGTGGAGTCGTATTCCGATATCCAGCCACGCGTGACCTTCGTCTACAACCGTGAAACCAAAACGCTGGCCACGGTCGGTTCCGCCTACCCGAAAATCCAGCCGGCGCAGATGGCGCACCAGGATGCCGTGCATTACATGGCGCGCGACGGCTTGCGCATTCCAGCCTGGCTGACCACGCCCCGGGGCGATGCCAAAAACCTGCCGATGGTGGTGCTGGTGCATGGCGGCCCGTATGTGCGCGGCGGCGAATGGGGCTGGGACCCGGAAGCCCAGTTCCTCGCGTCACGCGGCTATGTGGTGCTGGAACCGGAATTCCGCGGCAGCACCGGCTTCGGTACCAAGCACTTCCGCGCCGGCTGGAAACAATGGGGCCTGAAGATGCAGGACGATATTGCCGATGGCGTCAAATGGGCGATTGATAAAGGCCTGGCCGACCCGAAACGGATTTGCATTGCCGGCGCCAGCTATGGCGGCTATGCCACGCTGATGGGACTGGTGAATAACCCGGAACTGTACAAGTGCGGCGTCAACTGGGTCGGCGTCACCGACATCAGCCTGTGGGCCAATGGCCACTGGAGCTATGTATCGGACTTGTCCGACATGTGGAAAGAATATGGCATCCCCGCCATGATCGGCGATACCGTCAAGGATGCCGAACAATTGAAAGCCACCTCGCCGCTGCAGCAAGCCGCGCGCATCACGCAACCGTTGCTGATGGCCTATGGCCGCGCCGACCAGCGCGTGCCGCTCTACCACGGCAACAAGTTCCGCGACGCCGTCACCCAGCACAACCAGCAGGTCGAGTGGATCGTCTATGAAGAGGAAGGCCACGGCTGGGCCTTGCCGAAAAACCGGATTGATTTCTGG
>JAIENA010000040.1 GCA_019751755.1 Burkholderiaceae bacterium
GCCGGCTGCGTCGGCGCTTCGCAGCGGGCCAGCATCAGGCCGGGAATCGGCGTCTCCACCCGGCTCGCGCCGGTGGTCCAGCGCGCGGCGGCGCTGGCCAGCGGCTGGCGCAAGGTTTCAAGAATGTCGCTATCGGGCAGTGTCACGGGAGCTCCTGGGTTGATCCCGGCGATGGTAATCCAAGCTGCCCGATTCGTGGCGGGCTTCGCAGGATTAGGCAAAAAACTCACAGGATCGTGCTATCGGTTACGGCGCCGCGCGCACCAGAATGCAAGCCACCACGTTTCCAGGAGTCCCCGATGATCACCCTCGACATCAACGGCAAGGCCACCCGCGTCGATGCCGCCCCCGACACCCCGCTGTTGTGGGTGTTGCGCGATACGCTGCAGATGACCGGCACCAAATATGGCTGCGGCATGGGCTTGTGCGGCGCCTGTACCGTCCACCTGGCGGGACAACCCGTCCGTTCGTGCAGCACCCCGATCTCCGCCGCCGCCGGCAAGAAAATCGTCACCATTGAAGGGGTCGACCAGGCCCGGACCGCGAAGGTCGCCAAGGTGGTGCAGGACGCGTGGCAAAAGCTCGATGTGGTGCAATGCGGCTATTGCCAGTCGGGCCAGATCATGAGCGCCGTCGCCCTGCTGCAAACCAACCGCAAGCCATCCGACGCCGACATCGACGCCGCCATGGCCGGCAATATCTGCCGCTGCGCCACCTATGTGCGCATCCGCGCCGCCATCCACGATGCCGCTGCATCACTGGCCTGAAAGGAACGCCATGAGACCGCCTATTGAAAACGCCAGCCGCCGCGGCTTCCTGCACAACGCCGCCGGCCTGACGCTGGCGCTGTACCTGCCCGGCGCGGCCAACGCCGCCAAGGCCACGGCCGCCACCACGAAGGCTGGCGCGCCTGCCGCGCCAGCCTTCGCACCGGGGGCGTTCCTGCGCATCGGCGCCGACAACACGGTGACCGTGATTTCGAAGCACCTGGAAATGGGCCAGGGTACCTACACCGGCCTGGCCACCATCGTGGCGGAGGAGCTCGACGCGGCCTGGGGGCAAGTGCGCGTCGAAGGCGCGCCGGCCGACGCCAGCCGCTACAACAACGTGCTGTGGGGGCCGGTCCAGGGCACGGGCGGCAGTACCGCCATGGCCAATTCGTGGGAACAGTTGCGCGCGGCGGGCGCCTCGGCGCGCGCCATGCTGGTGACGGCGGCGGCGCAGCAGTGGCAAGTGCCGGCCAGCGCCATCACCGTCAGCGACGGCGTGCTCACGCACGCGCCATCGCAGCGCCAGGCCACCTTTGGCCAACTGGCGCAAGCGGCGGCGCAACTGCCGGTGCCGGCCAACGTCCCCCTGAAAGACCCGAAAGACTTCAAGCTGGTCGGCCGGCGCGCGCCGCGCAAGGACAGTGCCGCCAAGATCCGTGGCCAGGCGCGCTTCACGCAGGACGTGCACCTGCCCGGCATGCTGACCGCCGTGGTGGCGCATCCGCCGCGCTTCGGCGCCACGGTGAAGTCGTTTGACGCCAAGGCGGCCCGCGCCGTCAAAGGCGTGGTGGACGTGGTCGCCATTCCGACCGGAGTGGCGGTGCTGGCCAAGGACACCTGGAGCGCCAAGAAAGGCCGCGACGCCTTGCAAGTGGCGTGGGATGAATCGCAGGCCTTCAAACTCGGCAGCGAGGATATTTTTGCGCGCTACCGCGAGCTGGCCAAAACACCGGGCCTGGTGGCGCACCAGGCCGGCGACACCAATGCCGCCTTTGCCGCGCCGGCACGGGTGCTGCGCGCCGCCTATGATTTCCCTTACCTCGCGCACGCCGCCATGGAGCCCTTGAATTGCGTGGTGCAGCTGACGCCGGGCCGCTGCGAAATCTGGAACGGTGAACAGTTCCAGACCATCGACCAGGCCAAGGTCGCCGCGCTACTAGGGCTGAAGCCGGAGCAAGTCGTCCTCAATATGCTGTACGCGGGCGGCAGCTTTGGGCGGCGCGCCAGCAAGGATGCCGACTATGTCCTGGAAGCCGTCCACATCGCCAAAGCCATCGGTGGCAAGGCGCCCGTCAAGCTGGTCTGGCTGCGCGAAGATGACATGAAAGGCGGCTACTACCGTCCCGCTTTCCACCATGTGCTGGAAGCGGCGCTCGATGCGCAAGGCAAGTTGACAGGCTGGCGCCACCGCCTGGTGGGCCAGTCTATCCTGGCCAATTCACCGTTTGGCGCCATGGTGCAAAACGGCATCGACCGGGTCTCGGTGGAGGGCGCGGCCAACCTGCCGTATGCGATTCCGAACCAGCTGGTCGACCTGCACTCGCCGGACGACATCGGCGTACCGGTGCTGTGGTGGCGTTCGGTGGGTTCCAGCCATACGGCTTATTCCACTGAAACCTTCCTGGACGAAGTGGCCGCCGCGGCCGGACAGGACCCGGTGGCCTTCCGCCTGGCGCTGCTGGAACACCACCCGCGCCATGCCGCCGTGCTGCGACTGGCCGCCGACAAGGCTGGCTGGGGCACGCCGCTGCCGAATGGTGGGAATGGTGGGAATGGCATTAAAGGCGCCACTGGCGACCGGCGCGGGCGCGGCGTGGCCGTGCACGAATCGTTCAACTCTTATGTGGCGCAAGTGGCGGAAGTCAGCGTCAAGGCCGATGGCAGCATCGTGATCGAACGCATCGTGTGCGCGGTCGATTGCGGCATCGCCATCAACCCTGACAACGTGCGTTCGCAAATCGAGGGGGGCATCGGCTTTGCCCTGTCGGCAGCGCTGCAAGGCGCCATCACGCTCAAGGATGGCATGGTCGAACAGTCGAACTTCCACGACTATGCGCCGCTGCGCATCAACCAGATGCCGAAGGTCGAGGTGCACATCGTGCCGTCGGCTGAGAAGCCGACCGGCGTCGGTGAACCGGGGGTGCCGCCGGTGGCGCCGGCGGTGGCCAACGCGATCGCGGCGGCGACCGGCAAATATTTGCGCAGCCTGCCGTTCAATACCGAGGCATTGAAGGCATAGCAAAGGCTGCGGAAAGAGGGTCAGCCGGCGCGCTTGGCGGCAATCGCGTTGCCGGCGCGGCTGGCGCCTTTGCGGTTCAGGATGGCGGAAATGTACTGGCCGGCGTCAACCACGATATCGAGGTCGATGCCAGTCTCGATCCCCAGCCCGTTCATCATGTACAGCACGTCTTCCGTCGCCACATTGCCGGTGGCGCCCTTGGCGTACGGACAGCCGCCCAGGCCCGCCACCGACGAGTGGTAAATCGATACGCCCACTTCCAGGCTGGCATAGATATTGGCCAGTGCCTGGCCATAGGTGTCGTGGAAGTGGCCGGAAATGCCATCGAGCCGGAACACCGAGGCGGCGCGTTCCATCACGGCCTGCGTCTTGCGCGGCGTCGCCACGCCGATGGTGTCGGCAATATCGATTTCATCGCAGCCCAAATCACGCATGCGGCCTACCACGTCCGCCACCGCGTCGAGCGGCACGTCGCCCTGGTACGGGCAGCCGAACGCGCAACTGATCGAACCGCGCAGGCGCAGGCCGTGGTCCTTGGCGGCCTTGGCCACATCGACAAAGCGCGCAATCGATTCCTCGATCGAACAGTTGATGTTCTTTTGCGAGAACGCTTCGGAAGCGGAGCCAAAGATCACCACTTCATCGGCTTTCGCGGCCAGCGCCCCTTCCAGGCCTTTCATGTTCGGCGTCAGCGCGGAATAGATCGCGCCGGCGCGGCGCGTGATGCGCTCCATCACTTCCGCACTGGTCGCCATTTGCGGCACCCATTTCGGCGACACGAACGACGCCGCTTCGATATTGGCAAAACCAGCCGACGACAGACGATTGACCAGCTCGATTTTCACATCGGCGGAAATGGTTTCCTTTTCATTTTGCAGGCCGTCACGCGGACCCACTTCAACGATTTTGACTTTCTGCGGCAGTACGCTCATTGCATTATCCTTTTCAGTAACCCAGGGGCCGGTCAATCACATCGGCGACAGGCTCGCCCCTCGCCATTTGCCGCATCTTGCCGGCGATTTGCTGCACGCTTTCGCGCCGCAACGTCAGCGCCGAAATATGCGGCGTGATGGTAATGCGCGGTTCGTGCCAGAACGGGTGCTGCGTCGGCAGCGGTTCGTTGCGGAACACATCGAGCGTGGCCGCTTCGATATGGCCTGTACGCATCAGGTTCAGCAAGTCGGGCTCCGACACATGGCCGCCCCGTCCCACATTGACGATGAACGAGCCTTGCGGCATTTTCGACATGTTGGTCAGGTTCAGGATGTTGTTGGTGTCATCCGTCAGCGGCAGCATGCACACGGCCACGCGCGTACCGCGCAGGAACGTGTCGAGGCCGTCGGCGCCATGGAAACACTGGACACCATCAATGGCGCGCGCGGTGCGGCTCCAGGCCCGCAACGGCAAGCCAAACGGCTTCAATGCCTCCAGCACGCGCGAACCGAGCACGCCGGCGCCCATCACGCCCACCGCGAAGTCCTCACGCACCGGCGGCGGCAACGGCGTCCACTGCCCGGCGCGCGCCAGGTCTTCATATTCATGGAAGCGGCGGTAGTAGCGCAGCACCGCATGCACCACATATTCGGCCATCTGCGCGCCCATGCCGGCATCGGTCAGGCGCACCACCGGGATGTGCGCGGGAATCGCCTCGCCGAAGCGCAAGATGCCATCGGCGCCGGAACCGGTCAGGAAAATGGCGGCAACTTCCCGCAGTTCCGGCAGCATGTCCTCGGGCGGCACAAACACCACGGCGTAGTCGCAGGGCGATGTTTTGACACCCTTCTCCCAGACGATCACTTCGGCTTCCGGCAGATAGCGCGCGAAATCCTTGATCCACGGCTCGGTCTTGCCATCCGCGCGGTGCAGCAAAATACGCATGGGCTTCTCCTGCAATTGCGTCATTAGGCCGCGCGGAACGCCAGCAAAGGCGCGCCGTCCGATACCTGGTCACCGACCGCGTACAGCACGTCATCGACCACGCCGTCATGCGGCGCGGCGATGGTGTGCTCCATCTTCATGGCTTCCATGATGACCAGCGCATCGCCTTTTTTGACTTCCTGGCCCTTTTCCGCCAGCACCGCCACCACCTTGCCGGGCATCGGCGCCGTCAGGCGGCCGCCCTCCGCCTCGGATTCACCGGCGTGGGCCATCGGGTCGTTGTAGCCGAGCGTGTAATGCAGGCCATTGGTAAATACGTGGAACAGATCGCCGTCGCGGCGCACACTGCCATGCACCGCCGTGTCGCCCAGCTTGATGCTGATCTCGGCACCCTGCTGCGACATCAAGGTCAGCAACTGAGGCGCGCTGTCGTGGCAGGAGAACATCCAGCCATCGTTCAGGTACGTCAGGTCCACACCGTAGGCTTTCGACGGCAGGCCAGCCGCGTACTCATCGGCAAATGACAGCTTGCGCAGATACGGCTGGTTCATGCGCCAGCCCAGCGCCTGGCCCCACGGGTCGCCGGCGGATTGCGCGCCCGATTGTGCGCCCGATTGTGCAATGGCCCGCTCTTTCTCGGACTCGATCAGCGCCACCGCCGCCAGCGCCAGCGCACCGGCGGCGGCAGGCTGCGCTTGCGGGAACAGCGCATCGTGGTTACGTTCAATCAGGCCGGTATCGAGGTCCGCCGTGGCAAATGCCTGTCCCTGCACCAGGCGGTTCAGGAACGCGATATTCGACGCCAGGCCAACGATCTGGTATTGCGACAGCGCTTGCGCCATGCGGGCCAGCGCCTGCTTGCGGTCCGCGCCCCACACGATCAGCTTGGCGATCATCGGGTCATAGAAGGGCGAAATCGCATCGCCTTCGCGCACCCCGGCATCGATCCGCACGCCGGCCGGATGGCCGGGTATACCGCCCAGTTCGAAATTGACGGCGTCCGGCGTACCCAGGTGGCGCAAAGTACCGATCGATGGCAAGAAACCCTTCTCCGGATTTTCCGCATACACGCGCGCTTCGATCGCGTGGCCATTGATGACCAGTTCGCTTTGCTGCTTCGGCAGTACTTCACCGGCGGCCACGCGCAACTGCCACTCCACCAGGTCGGCGCCGGTGATCATTTCCGTCACCGGGTGTTCCACCTGCAGGCGGGTGTTCATTTCCATGAAATAGAACGAGCCGTCCTGGTTGGCGATAAATTCCACCGTCCCGGCGCCGACATAGCCGACCGCCTTGGCGGCGGCCACCGCCGCTTCGCCCATGGCGGCGCGGCGCTCGGCCGTCATGCCCGGCGCTGGTGCTTCCTCCAGTACTTTCTGGTGGCGCCGCTGCACCGAGCAATCGCGCTCGAACAAGTGAATGCAGTTGCCGTGCGTGTCGGCGAACACCTGGATTTCAATGTGGCGCGGGCGCTGCAGATATTTCTCGGCCAGCACCTTGTCGTCGCCAAACGAGCTGATGGCTTCGCGCTTGCACGATGCCAGCGCATCGCGGAACGCTGCCGACGATTCGACCACCCGCATGCCCTTGCCGCCGCCGCCGGCCGAGGCCTTCAGCAGCACCGGGTAGCCGATGCGGTCAGCCTGGGTTTGCAGGAAATCCGGATCCTGATTGTCGCCATGGTAGCCCGGCACCAGCGGCACGCTGGCTTTTTCCATCAGCGACTTCGCGGCCGACTTGGAACCCATCGCGCGCATGGCCGATGCCGGCGGGCCAATAAAGACCAGGCCGGCTTGCTGGCAGGCGTCCGCGAATTCGGCGTTTTCCGACAGGAAGCCATAGCCGGGGTGGATCGCTTCAGCGCCGGTGGCTTTCGCTACGGCGATGATCTTGTCGCCGCGCAGGTAGCTTTCCTTGGCGGCGGCGGGGCCCAGCAAGACCGCTTCGTCGCACACGGCAACGTGCTTGGCGTTGGCGTCCGCTTCGGAATACACGGCGACCGTCTTGATGCCAAGGCGGCGCGCGGTGGCGGCGACGCGGCAGGCGATTTCACCACGGTTGGCAATCAGGATTTTTTTGAACATGGTCTCTCTCTATTCAGCTCGTGGCTGGAAGTTTTCGTTGGCGTTCAATTGGGGTAAGCCATGCAGTAGAACTTGTGGTGCTGCATGGAACCCTGTTATGCATGCTCGGCGGCTTTGTAAAAGCCGCCCTACGTCGTTGGCTGCCGCGATCCGTAGGGCGGGTTTTACAAACCCGCCATGCGTGCAGCCACGCGGCTTAGCAGCCGCAGCGTTCCTTCTGCACCGATTCCAGCGTGTTGGCGCGGGTCTTCAAGCCCAGCTTGGCCAGCAATGCGCGGTCGTCATTGGCTTCCGGGTTATCGGTGGTCAGCAGTTTGTCGCCGTAGAAGATCGAGTTGGCGCCGGCCATAAAGCACATCGCCTGCACCGCTTCGCCCAGTTCGCGGCGGCCGGCCGACAGGCGCACGCGCGCCTTCGGCATCGTGATGCGGGCCACTGCGATGGTGCGCACGAATTCCAGCGGGTCGAGCGGATCGAGGCCGTGCAGCGGAGTGCCTTCCACCTGCACCAGGTGGTTGACCGGCACCGATTCCGGGTACGGATTCAGGTTGGCCAGTTGCGCGATCAGGCCGGCGCGCTGGGCGCGCGTCTCGCCCATGCCGACGATGCCGCCGCAGCACACTTTCAGGCCCGCGTTGCGCACGTGACCCAAGGTGTCGAGGCGGTCCTGGTATTCACGGGTGGAGATCACGTTGTTGTAGAACTCCGGCGCGGTATCGAGGTTGTGGTTGTAGTAATCGAGGCCGGCCGCTTTCAGGCGCTCGGCCTGTTCGGCTTCCAGCATGCCCAGCGTGGCGCAGGTTTCCAGGCCCATCGCCTTCACTTCGCGCACCATGTTTTCCACTTTATCCATGTCGCGCTCTTTCGGGCTGCGCCATGCGGCGCCCATGCAGAAGCGGGTGGCGCCGTTGTCCTTGGCCTGGCGCGCGGCGTCGAGCACGGTGTCGATGTCGAGGATCTTCTTGGCTTCGACGCCGGTATCGTAACGCGCTGCCTGCGGGCAATAGCCGCAATCCTCTTCGCAGCCGCCGGTCTTGATCGACAGCAGGGTCGCCAGTTCGACGTCGCCTTCCGGCCAGTAGCTGCGGTGGGTTTCCTGGGCGCGGAACATCAGCTCGTTGAACGGCAGTTCGTACAGCGCCAGTACGTCGTCCAGCGGCCAGGTGGCGGCTTCCGGCAGCGTAATGGCCTTGGCGGGACGGTGCAGCTCCACGGTATTGGTGCTCGGTACGGACTTCGGTTCTTGCAGGGTCGCTTGCGACATCATGTTTCCTTCACATTCATTGATTGTTGCGGCGGGTGGGCCAGTTCGGCAAACCCGCCAGATTCACATATTCGGCAGCGGCGGCGGCGGTCGGCTGTGCCAGGCGCGGGATGCGGCCCAGCAGCGGCGCGCCAAGGCGCTGCTGCAGCGCCGCCACGTTTTCATCGGCGAACGCCATCTCCGCCTGCACTTCATTGGCAATCCATCCCACCAGTGTCAAGCCGCGCGCGGCAATCGCCTCGGCGGTCAGCAGCGCGTGGCTGATGCAGCCCAGGCGCAAGCCCACCACCAGGATCACCGGCAAGTCGAGCTGTTGCGCCAGATCGGCGGTGTCAAAATGGTCGTTGAGCGGCACGCAAAAACCGCCCACGCCTTCCACCACCACGGCATCGGAGGCGGCCGCGATTTCAAGGTACGCGGCCAGGATCGGCACCGCATCGATGGTGACGCCTTCCAGCGCCGCCGCGATATGCGGCGCCGCCGGTTCCATCAGCATGTACGGCGTCGTCAGCGATTGCGGCATCGTCACATTGCCGGCGCCGATCAGCATGTCGGCGTCGTCGTTGTGCAGCGCACCGTCGCGGATTTCCGCCCCGGCCGCCACCGGCTTCATGCCGCAGGCGCGCACGCCCTGGCGCACCAGGGAATGCAGGATGGCGCTGGAGACCAGCGTCTTGCCGATTTCCGTATCCGTGCCGGTCACGAAGCACGAGAAACGGGGTGGCCAGCCGGCAGCGGCGGCCACTGGCTGTGGTGCGGTTTGGGGTTCGTGGTCAACGACCGCGACGCCCACCACGGATTCGCCCACGACGACCGTCGGCAAATCCGCCTTGGGTGCAATGACACCCGGTTTGTCGGTACTCATGATTGCTCCTCCAGCGCATGAATCGCCGCGATCAGGCGGTCCACTTGTTCCATCGTGTGGCCAGCCGCCAGGGTCAGGCGCAAACGCGACGTCCCCACCTGCACGGTAGGCGGACGGATACCAGCGACCCAGAACCCTTGCGCGTACAACGCGGCGGAAACGCGCATGGTGTCGGCATTATCGCCGATCACGATCGGCTGCACCGCCGTATCGGATGGCATCAGTTGCCAACGTTTTAATTTCAGGTTCGCTTTCAGGTGCGCGATCAGCGCCTGCACGTGGGCGCGGCGCTGGCGCCCTTCTTCACCTTCGATGATCTCGACGCTGGCCAGCAGCGCGTGCGCCAGCGCCGGTGGCGCGGCGGTCGTAAAGATATACGGGCGGGCGCGCTGGATCAGCGTTTCGATCACGACTTCGTGCGCGGCAACAAAAGCGCCGCCGACGCCGGCGGCCTTGCCCAGTGTGCCGACGTAGACCAGGTACGGCGAACGCAAATTGAAGTGTTCCAGTGCGCCGCGGCCATGGGCCCCCAGCGTGCCGAAGCCATGCGCATCGTCGACCACCAGCCACGCGCCATGCCGTTCGCACAGCGCCAGCAGCTCGGGCAGCGGCGCCAGGTCGCCATCCATGCTAAACACGCTGTCGGTGACGACGATCTTGGTGGCCGCCGTGCTGTGTGCCAGCAAGGCCGCCAGTGCCGCCACGTCGGCATGGCCGACCACCTTGACGGTGGTGCGCGACAGGCGCGCGCCATCGATCAGCGAGGCGTGGTTCAGCGATTCGGAAAAGATTTCGGTGTCCTTGTCACCTGCGGCCAGCGCCGTCAGCACGGCCAGGTTGGCCATGTAACCGGTGCAGAAATACAGCGCTTTCGGCGACACCAGGTGCGGGCCGACAAAACCGGCCAGCCGGGCTTCCAGTTGCGCATGCGCGCGGCTGTGGCCGGAAATCAAATGCGAGGCGCCGCTGCCGGCGCCATACAGGGCGACGCCTTCCTGCAGCGCGGCCATGACTTTCGGATGGCCCGCCAGGCTCAGGTAGTCATTGCTGGCAAAGCACAGCATGTCGCGGCCATCGACCGTCACGCGCGGACCGGCCGGGGTTTCCACGTGGCGGCGCTTGCGGATCAGGCTTTGCTGTTCCAGCCCCTCCAGGTGGTGTTGCAGTTGATTCAGTAACTCCATGCTCATACTCCCGTCGATGCCCCGCTGCCGGCCAGCGTGGTTTCAAACACCGCCAGGGTGCGCGCGGCCAGGCCGTCGATTTCCTCATCATTGAGGATATACGGCGGCATCAGGTAGATCGTGTTGCCGATCGGGCGCAGCAACAATTCCTGGCGCGTGGCTTCGGTGAAGAAGCGGCGCGAGAATCCCGGCCCGGCATCGATGGCGTCAAAGGCCCAGATCATGCCGCGCTGGCGGGCATGGGTGATGCGTTCGTGATTGGCCAGCGGCGCCAGCGCCCGGGTCAGCTTGTCGGCGCGGATTTTGTTGGTGGCCAACACATCGTCTTCGTCGAAGATATCGAGCGTGGCCAGCGCGGCGCGGCACGCCAGCGGATTGCCGGTGTACGAGTGCGAGTGCAGGAAACCGCGCGTGACATCGGCGCTGTAAAACGCCTGATAAATTTCTTCGCGCGACAGCACAATCGACAGCGGCAGGTAACCACCGGAAATCCCCTTCGACAGGCACAGGAAATCGGGCCAGATACCGGCCTGTTCGCAGGCAAAGAAGGTGCCGGTGCGGCCGCAGCCGACCGCGATTTCATCGAGGATCATGTGCACCTCGTGCTGGTCGCACAGTGCGCGCACCAGTTGCAGGTACAGCGGGTCGTGCATCGCCATGCCGGTGGCGCACTGCACCAGCGGCTCAATGATGATGGCGGCAATGTTGGCGCCGTTCTGTTCGAACAGTTGTTGCACGTCGGCGGCCGCGCGGCGCGCCACGTCTTGCGCGGTTTCGCCATCGATGGCTTGGCGCGCATCGGGCGACATCACGATCCGCGATGAACGCAGCAGCGGGCCGTAGGCATCCTTGAACAGCGCCACGTCGGTCACCGCCAGCGCGCCGATGGTCTCGCCGTGATAACTGTTCTTCAGGCAGACAAATTCCTGCTTGTGCGTGCGGCCGGCGTTGCGCCAGGCATGGAAACTCATCTTCAACGCGATTTCCACGGCGGACGCGCCGTCCGACGCGTAGAACGCATGGCCCAGCTGATGTTGCGTCAGCGCCGACAGGCGTTCCGACAGGCGAATCACCGGCTCGTGCGTAAAACCGGCCAGCATCGCGTGTTCCAGCATGTCCAGCTGCTCTTTGAGCGCACCATTGATGCGCTGGTTGGCATGGCCGAACAGGTTGACCCACCACGAACTGATGGCGTCCAGGTAACGTTCGCCATGGTGGTCGTACAGCCACGGACCACGGCCGTGGCTGACCGCGATCAGCGGCACCGACTCGTGGTGCTGCATCTGCGTGCAGGGATGCCAGACACTGCGCAGGCTGCGCGCCACCCAGTCGCTGTCGGCTTGCGTATGCTGCTGCGCGCCTTGTTGATTTGCTTCCAAAACTGCTCCGTTTCCGTTACCGCCACGGGCTGCGTGCGGCCTATAGCCAGGATGGCTTGCGCTTCTCCAGGAAGGATTGCACGCCCTCGCGGCCCTGCTCTGACGCGCGGATATGGGCGATGCGCAGCGCCGTGTCGGCCAGTAGCGCATCATCGACGGGACGTCCCGCCACATCGCGCACCAGCGTTTTCGCTTCGCGCACCGCGTTCGGGCTGTTGCCCAGCAGGGCCTTGACGAGTTCCGCCGTCTTCGTGTCGATGGTCTCTGGGGTCGCCAGTTCATGCACGAAGCCGATGCGGTGCGCCTCGGCCGCTCCGAACCGCTCGGCGGTCAGGAAATAGCGGCGCGACGCTTGTTCGCCCATGGCTTTGATGACATAAGGTGAAATGGTGGCCGGGATCAGTCCCAGCTTCACTTCGCTCAGGCAGAAGTTTGCCACGTCTGCGGCAATCACGATGTCGCACGCCGCCACCAGGCCCATGCCGCCGGCATAGCAGTCGCCGTGCACCTTGGCGAGCACCGGTTGCGGGCACAGGTAAATGGCGCGCAGCATCTGCGCCAGCAGCATCGCATCTGCATTGTTTTCGGCGTGCGTATAGCCCGCCATTTTCTTCATCCAGTTCAAATCGCCACCGGCGCAAAAGGCGGGGCCATTGGCCGCCAGCACGATCGCGCGCACGCCGTCCTGCTGCGCCAACGCATTGAACGCCAGCGTGATTTCACGGATGGTCTGTTCGTTGAACGCGTTGCGCACCTCCGGACGGTTCAGGGTGACGGTGGCCAGTTGACCGTCAATCGCCACTTGCAAAGTTTCGTAGGTCATATAGTCGCCCTCCTTACATGCGGAAGACGCCGAACTTGGTGTCCGGGATTTCCGCGTTCAGAGCGGCGGACAGGCCCAGGCCCAGCACCATGCGGGTATCGGCCGGATCGATGACGCCGTCGTCCCACAGGCGCGCGGTGGCGTAATACGGGTGGCCCTGGTGTTCATACTGGTCCTTGATCGGCTGCTTGAACGCGGCTTCCTCCTCAGGCGACCATTGCCCGCCCTTGCCTTCGATACCGTCGCGTTTCACGGTGGCCAGCACCGACGCCGCCTGTTCGCCGCCCATCACGGAAATGCGAGAATTCGGCCACATCCACATAAACCGCGGCGAGTACGCGCGGCCGCACATGCCATAGTTGCCGGCCCCAAAACTGCCGCCGATCACGACGGTGAATTTCGGCACCGCCGCCGTGGCCACCGCCGTCACCATCTTGGCGCCGTTGCGGGCAATGCCTTCGTTTTCGTACTTGCGCCCGACCATGAAGCCGGTGATGTTTTGCAGGAACACCAGCGGGATCTTGCGCTGCGCGCACAATTCAATAAAGTGCGCGCCCTTCAGGGCCGACTCGGAGAACAAAATGCCGTTGTTGGCAATGATGCCGACCTTCATGCCGTAGATGTGCGCGAAGCCGCACACCAGCGTGGTGCCGTAACGGGCCTTGAATTCATCGAAGTCGCTGCCATCGACAATGCGGGCAATCACTTCACGGATATCGAACGGCTTGCGGGTATCGACCGGAATCACGCCATACAGTTCGCTGGTCGGGTATTTCGGTTCCACCGACTCGCGCCGCGCGCCCTGCTGGGGCTTGCTGCGGTTCAGGTTCGACACGATGGTGCGCGCCAGCGACAGCGCGTGCAAATCGTTCTGCGCCAGGTGATCGGCCACGCCGGACAGGCGCGTGTGCACGTCGCCGCCGCCCAGGTCTTCGGCACTGACCACTTCACCCGTAGCCGCCTTCACCAGCGGCGGGCCGCCGAGGAAAATCGTGCCCTGCTCCTTGACGATGATCGATTCATCGCTCATGGCGGGAACGTAGGCGCCGCCCGCCGT
>JAIENA010000240.1 GCA_019751755.1 Burkholderiaceae bacterium
CTGTAGCTCAGCTGGATAGAGTACTTGGCTACGAACCAAGGGGTCGTGGGTTCGATTCCTGCCAGCCGCACCAGAATTCATCAAAAAAGCCAGATCTTCGGATCTGGCTTTTTTGTTTTACTTCACCACATTCACCGGTTTGTTGGCCGCAAACGCCTCGATATTGCCGATCAACTGGTCGGCCAATCCCTGCATGGCCTGTGTGCTGGCCCAGGCGTTGTGCGGCGTCAGGATAAAGTTCGGCAGCCGCAGGTTCAGCAGCACGTTGTCTGGCGGCGGCGGCTCTTGCGACAGCACGTCGAAGCCGGCGCCGCCAATCACGCCGGTCTGCAAGGCCAGCGCCAGGGCCGCTTCATCGACCAGACCGCCGCGCGCGGTATTAATTAGCAGACTGGAGCGTTTCATGCGCGCCAGTTCGGCCGTGCCGATGCAGTGGCGGGTCTGGTCGTTCAATGGCGCGTGCAGGCTCAACACGTCCGACGTTTGCAGCAACTCCTCCCACGACACGTTGGTCACGTCCGGGTCATCGGTCGGTGTGCGCGTGTGCACGGCAACGTCCATGCCGAAGCCGCGCGCAATGCGGGCCACCGCCTTGCCCAGTGCGCCATAGCCGAATAAGCCCAGGCGGCTGCCGTGCAAATCCTGGATCGGGTGGTTGAACAGGCAAAAACGCGGCGATTGCTGCCAGCGGCCCGCTTCCACGTCGAGTCGGTACGCGATCAGGTTGCGCCGCAACGCCAGGATCAGCGCAAAAGTGTGCTCCGGCACGGCGGCAAAGGCATAATCGCGGATGTTCGAGACCAGAATGCCGCGTTCGCGGCAGGCCGCCAGGTCGATGATGTCGGTGCCGGTCGCGGCCACGGCGATCATTTGCAAGTCCGGCAACTGCGCCAGTGTGGCGGCGCGCAGCGGCACTTTATTGGTGATGGCGATGGTGGCGCCCTGCAGGCGCGTGCGGGCTTCATCGGCTGTGCTGGCCGCATATTCAGTCCACGTATGATCAAACGCGGGGCGGCGCACATGGGCGATCACGCTGTCGCGGTCCAGAAAAACCAGATGGTGGGTCATGCTGCGGCCTCAATCAAAGGTGCGGGGGCGGGCGCCACGACCTGCATCCCCGGGTGGTTAATAAATAAATCGGCGACCCATTCGACAAACACGCGCACCTTGGCCGACAGGTGGCGGTTTTGCGGGTAGACCACGTGGATCGGCACCGGATCCGAGCTCCAGTCGGCCAGGACCGGCACCATGCGGCCATCGGCCAGGTAGTCGGCCAGCGCAAAAGTCGACATCTGCGTCACGCCGAGACCTGCCAGGCCGGCTGCAATGTAGGCAGTCGAATCATTGAGCGCCACCAGCGCCGGCAGCGGCAATACGATGCGTTCGCCGTCGCGCGTAAAATCCCAGTCGTAGACTTTGCCGGTCTTGGCAGAGAAATAGTTGACGCACAGGTGGCGCACCAGGTCGCGCGGATGTTGCGGCACCCCGTAGCGGGCCAGGTACGACGGTGCGGCGCAAGTGGTGAAATTCAAGGCGCCGATGCGGCGTGCGATCAGCGTCGAGTCACCCAGGGCGCCGCCGCGCACCGCGCAATCGACGCCTTCTTCAATCAGGTCGACCGGACGGTCGGAGCAGCCCAGTTCGAGCGTGATGTCCGGGTAGCGGGCAAAAAAATCGGGCAGGGCGGGAATCAGCATGTCGCGCGCCAGGGCGCTGGGCGCATCGACGCGCAGCCGTCCGGACGGGCTGAGCTTGGTGCGCGACAGCGATTCCTCCGCCTCCCGCACGTCGGCCAGGATCCGCAGGCAGCGTTCGTAATACGCGGCGCCGTCCGCTGTCACACTGATTTGCCGCGTGGTGCGGTGCAGCAGCTTGACCGCCAGCGCGCGCTCCAGCGCCTGGATCAGGTTGGAGACGGTGGCTTTCGGCAATTGCATGTTTTCCGCCGCGCGGGTAAAGCCGCCGGCGTCCACTACTTGCACGAATACTTCCATGGCCTGCAATTTGTTCATTTGATGGCGTCCATGATTGTTCAACGATCACATGGCAATGTGGTACCCCGATTGTTCAGAATTCTGAACAATCAATTCGCGTTTGCCCTGTTTAACAGATTCTAGTTCAAGTTTATAGTTCGCGTACTGGAGCAAAGATGTGCTTTCCCCAGTTACCCACAGAGGAGTTAACCATGAAACGTCTGGATGGAGTTGTTGCTATCGCCGCGATCGCGCTGAGCGCACTGGCATTGGGCGGCATGGTGGTCACGGATGAGTACGCGGCCGCCGCACGCACGGAAGCACGGGGCATGATGGCCCTGACGCATGAAGTGTCGGGTGAGCAGGCCCATTTCATGCCGGCCAGCCTCAATGGCGCCATGACCGCGTCGGCGTCCGCCTCTGCGGCAGTGCAGCAATGATGCCTGTGCCGCTGAAAACCAAGGAACTGGCGGTGCAGGGCGCGTCCGGACCATTGGACGCCAGGCTGTACCTTGCGGCGGAAGCGCCGACCGTGAAGCGCGATTCGCTGATCGTGTTTTTCCATGGCGGCGGCTTTGTGGCCGGCGACCTGGAAGAAGCCGATGAATTCCTGCGCAGCCTGGTGACCTGTGATCCGCGCCATGTCATCCTGGCCAGCAATTACACGCTGGCCACCACCAGCCCGTTTCCCGCCGCGGTGGAAGATGCGCACGCGGTGCTGCTGTGGGCAAAAAAGAATAAAGCCAAGTTGAACTGGACCGGCAAACGCATGCTGGTCGCCGGCATCGAAGCCGGCGCCAACCTGGCCGCCGTTTGCACGCTGATGGCGCGGGACCGGGGCGGTCCTGCGCTCAGCGGGCAGATTTTAATCATGCCGATGCTGGACCCGGGCCTGACCACCGGGTCGATGCGGGAAATGCCGAACTGCAGCTCCAAGGCGCAGGCGGCCGATGTGTGTGCCGCCGGCTACCGCGGCTACCTGCCGAACGCGGCCGACCGTACCCATCCATATGCCTCGCCGCTGCAATCGAGCCGGCTGAAAAACCTGCCGCCCGCGCTGATCCTGTCGGCCGAAGACGATCCGCTGCGTGATGAAGCGGAACAATATGGCGCCAAGCTGATCGCCTGCGGCATCAAGACCACGGTGCGGCGCTTGCCGCCGACGCCGCTGCCCGACGTGGAAGCGCGCAACGAATGTGCCTGTAAGACCTTTGCGCTGGCGGAAATCGCCGGCTTTGTCGCCAGCCTGGATGGGATGGAGGTCCCATCAGCCGCTTGATTATCGCCACATAAATAAACACTTTCGTTTACATATTGTCGAGCCGGCAGTATAGTGGACGCATTCGCTGTACCGATTTTTTTTCCGCGCCGCGTGCGCGGCAGGGACGCTTTTGCCCAAAGATTTTCATACAAAAAAGGAAAAATGATGAAAAGCCCGCAATCCCACTCGATCAACCTGGCCGACAAAGTGCGGCCGCTGATGGCCGCACTGGCCGTGGCAGGCTTGGCAGCCGCGTCCCTGGCTGGTTGCGATACCGCTAACAGCAAGGCCCAGGAAGCCGCGCCCGCCGGTCCTCCGATTTCGGCCGCGACCGTGGCGGAGAAAGCCGTCACGGAAACCCAGGAATTCTCCGGCCGCCTGGAAGCCATCGAGCGCGTCGAAATTCGCTCCCGCGTGTCCGGTTTCATCACCGCCGTCAATTTCAAGCCGGGCAGCGAAGTCAAAAAAGGCGATGTGCTGTTCCAGATCGATGCCCGTCCTTATCAGGCGGAACTGGCGCGCGCGGAAGCGGCCGCCCAATCGGCCCGCGCCAAGGCGGAACTGGCGAAACTCGAATTGACGCGCGCGGAAAAGCTGCTGGCCGACAAAGCCATCGCCCAGCGTGAATACGATGAAAAAGCCTCCAGCCTGAAAGAACTCGACGCCAACACCCGCGCCGCGCAAGCGCAGGCGGAGTCGGCGCGGCTGAACCTGGCGTACACGCAAGTGACGTCGCCGATCAACGGTCGCGTCTCGAAAGCGGAAATCACGCTGGGCAACCTGGTCGACGGCGCCGCCATGCTGACCTCGGTGGTCTCCACTGACAAGATTTACGCCAGTTTCGATGGCGATGAAGACACCTATTTGCGGGTCGGCGCGCTGGCCCAGAAAGGCCACGCCGTGACCGTCAAGGTGGGCCTGGCCAACGAAACCGGTTTCCCGCATGAGGGCAAGCTCGAATTCGTCGACAACCGCCTCGATCCGCAAACCGGCTCGGTGCGCATGCGCGCCACCTTCGCCAATGAAGAACGCACGCTGGTGCCGGGCCTGTTTGCCCGCATTCAGCTGGGCGGCGCTGGCGCCGGCAAACCGACCGTCTTGATCAACGAGCGCGCCGTGGGCACCGACCAGAACCGCAAGTTCGTCTACGTGGTCAGCGCCGACAGCAAGGCCGAGTACCGTCCGGTGGTGCTGGGCCCGGTGTACGAGGGCATGCGCGTGGTGCGCGAGGGTTTGAAACCGGGTGAAAAAATCGTCGTCAACGGCTTGCAGCGCGTACGTCCCGGCGCACCGGTGACGGCGCAGATGGTCAATATGGATTTCGACCCGCTGGCGCCAAAAGAGGCCAGCCAGAAAGATAAAAAGGCCGCCGCCGCTGACTCCAGCAGCGGCACGGCCAAGCAATAAGGACCGATCATGAAATTCTCACGCTTCTTTGTCGACAAGCCGATCTTCGCGGCGGTCTTGTCGATCCTGATCTTCGTGGCGGGGCTGATATCGATTATCAAGCTGCCGATCTCCGAATACCCCGACGTGGTGCCACCCTCGGTTGTGGTGCGCGCCATGTATCCCGGCGCCAATCCGAAAGTCATTGCCGAAACCGTGGCCGCGCCGCTGGAAGAGCAGATCAACGGCGTCGAAAACATGCTGTACATGTCGTCGCAAAACACGTCGGACGGCGCGCTGGCGCTGACCGTCACGTTTAAAATCGGCACCAATGTCGAGCAGGCCGAAACGCAAGTGCAAAACCGCGTGCAGCGCGCGCTGCCGCGTCTGCCGGAAGAGGTGCGCCAGATTGGCGTCACGACCGTCAAAAGTTCGCCCAACCTCACCATGGTGGTCCACCTGGTGTCGCCCGATGGCCGCTACGACGACCTGTACCTGCGCAACTATGCGGTGCTGAACATCAAGGATCACCTGTCCCGTATCCAGGGCATGGGTGAAATCAACTTGTTCGGTTCCGGCGACTACGCGATGCGCATCTGGCTCGACCCGCAAAAGGTGGCGGCGCGCGGCATGGTGGCGGCTGATGTGGTGGCGGCGATCCGTGAGCAAAACGTGCAGGTGGCGGCCGGTGTGGTCGGCGCCACGCCGAACAAGGGCGCGGAATTCCAGCTGACCGTCAATACCCAGGGCCGTTTGAATTCGGTCGAGGAATTTGGCGAGATTATCGTCAAAACCAATGCCGACGGCGCGCTGACGCGCCTGAAGGATGTGGCCCGCGTGGAGTTGGGCTCGAACAGTTACGCCTTGCGCTCACTGCTGAACAACAAATCAGCGGTGGCAATTGGCATCTTTGAAGCGCCGAACGCGAATGCCTTGCAGTTGTCGGCCGACGTCCGTGCCAAGATGGAAGAGCTGAAAAAAGACTTCCCGCAAGGCATGTCGTATGACGTGGTGTACGACCCGACCCAATTCGTGCGCGAATCGATCAAGGCCGTGATCCACACCTTGCTCGAAGCGGTGGCGCTGGTGGTGATCGTGGTGATCGTGTTCCTGCAAACCTGGCGCGCGTCGATCATCCCGCTGCTGGCGGTTCCGGTCTCGATTGTCGGCACCTTTGCCGTCATGCTGGGCTTTGGCTTCTCGATCAACACGCTGTCGCTGTTCGGACTGGTGCTGGCGATCGGTATCGTGGTCGATGACGCGATCGTGGTGGTGGAAAACGTCGAACGGAATATCGCCAACGGCTTGACGCCGCGCGACGCCACGGTCCAGGCCATGAAGGAAGTGTCCGGCCCGATCATCGCCATTGCGTTGGTGCTGTGCGCCGTGTTCGTGCCGATCGCGTTCGTGTCCGGTCTGTCGGGCCAGTTCTACAAGCAGTTCGCGCTGACCATCGCCATCTCGACCGTGATTTCGGCGTTCTGCTCGCTGACCCTGGCGCCGGCCCTGGCGGCATCCTTGCTGAAACCGCACGATGCGCCGAAAGACGCGCTGACGCGCGGCATGGACCGCGTGTTCGGTGGTTTCTTCAACTGGTTCAACCGTTTCTTCAACCGCGCCTCGACCCGTTATGAGGCCGGCGTACAAGGCGTGTTGCGCCGCAAGAGCTCGGCCATCGTGGTGTATCTGGTGCTGGCGGCGCTGGCCGGCGTGGTCTTTAAAATGGTGCCGGCCGGCTTCGTGCCGGCGCAGGACAAGCAATACCTGATCGGCTTTGCCCAGTTGCCGGACGCCGCCTCGCTGGAGCGCACCGATGCCGTGATTCGCCGCATGTCGGACATCGCCAAGGATATCCCTGGTGTTGAATCGTCGGTGGCCTTCCCCGGCCTGTCGATCAATGGCTTTACCAATGCGCCGAACGCGGGCATCGTGTTTATCACCTTGAAGCCGTTCCATCAGCGCACCGGCAAGGGTGAGTCCGGCGAAGCCATCTCGGCGGAAATCAACAAGCGCATGGGCGCCGTGCAGGATGCGTTCGTCATGGTGTTCCCGCCGCCGCCGGTCAACGGCCTGGGCACCACGGGTGGCTTCAAGATGATGATCGAAGACCGCGACAACCTCGGTTACGACGAACTGTATAAAGCGGTGCAGGCGGTGCAGATGAAGGCGTGGCAGGATCCACAGTTGGCGGGGGTGTTCTCCGGCTTCCAGATCAATGTGCCGCAACTGTTTGCCGATGTCGACCGCGCCAAGGCCAAGCAACTGGGCGTGCCGCTGGCGACCATTTACCAGACCTTGCAGATCAATCTGGGCTCGCTGTACGTCAACGACTTCAACCAGTTTGGCCGCACCTATCAGGTACGGGTGCAAGCCGATGCGCCGTTCCGTTCGCAGGCCGAGCAGATTGCTCAGTTGAAGGTGCGCAGTGACAAGGGCGAGATGATTCCGCTGTCGTCGCTGATGCGCCTGAAGGACAGCTATGGCCCGGACCGCGTGCAGCGCTATAACGCCTACGTGGCGGCCGAGCTCAATGGCGCCGCCGCACCGGGCGTCTCGTCCGGCCAGGCCCAGGCCGCGCTGGAAAAAATCGTGCGCGAAACCCTGCCGAAAGGGATCAGCTACGAGTGGACGGAACTGACATACCAGGACATCTTGTCCGGCAACACGATGATTTATGTGTTCCCGCTGTGCGTGTTGCTGGTGTTCCTGGTGCTGGCGGCCCAGTATGAAAGCTGGACCCTGCCGCTGGCCGTGATCCTGATCGTGCCGATGTCGATCCTGTGCGCGCTGGTGGGTGTCAAGGTGACGGGCGGCGACAACAACGTATTTACGCAAATTGCGCTGTTTGTGCTGGTCGGATTGGCGTCCAAGAATGCGATCCTGATCGTGGAATTCGCCCGTGAGCTGGAAGACCATGGCCGCACCGTGCTGCAAGCGGCGCTGGAAGCGTGCCGCCTGCGTCTGCGTCCGATCCTGATGACGTCGATCGCGTTCATCATGGGTGTGGTGCCGCTGGTGTTCTCGAACGGCGCGGGGGCGGAAATGCGCCATGCGATGGGCGTGGCGGTGTTTGCCGGCATGCTGGGCGTGACGTTCTTCGGCTTGTTCCTGACGCCGGTGTTTTACGTACTGCTGCGCAACCTGGCGCAAAAGATGTCCAGGAAATCCCCTGTGGCAGCCAAGGCGGCCACTGAACTGGAAGGGACCAAATAATGAGTACAACTGCGAAGATGACGCCAAAAGGCCTGGCGCCCGCCGTGTCCATGCTGATGGCGGCATTGCTGCTGAGCGCCTGCGCGGCGCCGGAATTTAAACAGCCGGCGCTTGGCGCCCCGGCCGCGTTCAAGGAATCGCAAAACGCGCCGGCCGCTGCGGGCGCTGTGGTCACCGCCGCCGACGGCACCCGCTGGAAACAGGCGCAACCGGCCGAACAGCAGGCCCGTGGCGAGTGGTGGCTGGCCTTCAACGATCCGGCCTTGAATGGCCTGGTGGCGGAAGCCACCAAGGCCAACGCCAATCTGGCCGTGGCGGCGGCCCGTGTCAAACAGGCGCGCGCCATTGCCGGGATTTCCGAAGCGGCGCGGGTGCCGCAAGTCGGTGTCGGCGTCGGTGCGCAGCGCGCCGGCACCCCGGCGGCCGCGCCGCAAACCACCTACAACGCCAGCCTGACGGCCAGCTATGAAGTGGACTTGTTTGGCCGGGTGTCGTCCGACATCGCCGCCAGCCGCAGCGATGCGCAGGCGACCGAAGCCAATTACCGTTCCGTGCTGCTGGCCTTGCAGGCCGACGTGGCGCAGGCCTACTTCCGCCTGCGCGCCACCGATGCGGAACTGGCGACGCTGGACCAGACCGTGCGGCTGCGCGAGGAAAACGTCAAGGTCAACCAGCGTCGCTTTGACCTGGGCGACATTGGTGAATTCGACCTGGCGCGCGCCAGGACCGAACTGGCGACGTCGCGCGCCGAAGCGATTGGCTTGCAACGCCAGCGCGTAACGACCGAACATGCGCTGGCCGTGTTGCTGGGCCAGCCGGCGGCCAATTTCACGGCCGGCGTCTCGCCACTGCAGGATGGCGCCTTGCTGCCGTCGATTCCGGCCGGGCTGCCTTCGGCGCTGCTGGAGCGCCGCCCGGACATCGTGGCGGCGCAGCGCGCAATGGAAGCGGCCAACGCCCGCATCGGCGTGGCCCGTTCCGCCATGTTCCCGGCGCTGACCATCAGCGCCAATGGCGGCGGCGCGGCCGGCGCGTTTGCCGACGTCTTTAAATGGAGCAGCCGTTCGTGGATGCTGGGCGCGCTGATGTCGATGCCGTTGATCGACGGTGGCCGCAACAGCAACAACGTGCTGCGCAGCGAAGCCGTGCTGGAAGAGTCAGTGGCCAGCTACCGTGGTAGCGTGTTGAACGCGTTTGCCGAGGTGGAAGACAACCTGGCCGGCCTGCGCATTCTGTCCGGCCAGACCCGGGAAATCGACGATGCGCTGGTCGCGGCGCGCCGCTCGGCCGACCTGGCGCAAAAGCTGTACGCGGCGGGCCGCTCCAGCTACCTCGACTTGCTGGACGCGCAGCGCAACCTGGCGCAGGTCGAGCGCAGCGCCGTGCAGTTGCGGGGCAACCGCGCCGTCACCACGGTGGCGCTGATCCGCTCGCTGGGTGGTGGCTGGGACAGTAGCGCCGCCAGCGCAAAATAAGCCATTCCATCGCGTAAGACCGCAGTGCCAGGCCCTTTCAGGTGCCTGGCACTTTTTACATGTGCCGAAGCTGTCCTTGCGGTGCTGGTGTTGGCGCAATAATATGAGTCACCGGCATGTCCGGTTGACAATCATAACGACGGCACAGGGAGAAAGACCATGAACCAATGGCTGCGGGCGGTGGCGTTACCAGTCTGTGTATCCGTATGCTTAGCGGCAACTACCTTAGTGGTGGCGCAAGAGCAACGCGGTACGGCCGATGAAGCGGTGGCGCTGGTGAAGAAGGGGGCGGCGTTTTATAAAGCCAACGGCAAGGACAAACTGGCGGCCGAAATCAATGGCCGCTCGCCGCAATTCCAGGAAAAGGACTTGTACCTGTTCATGTCGCCGACCGCCGGCGGCGCCTTGATTGCCCATGGCGCCAACGCGAAAATGGTCGGCAAGACGCTGGGCGACTTGCGCGACGTCGATGGCGTCAATTTCGTCCAGAAATTCCGTGAAGTGGCCAACAGCAAGGAAGGCAAGGGCTGGGTCGACTACAAGTGGCCCAACGCCAAGACCGGTCAGCTGGAACAGAAGAGTACCTATATCGAGCGGGTTGACGACGTGTATATTGCGGCCGGGATTTATAAGGGGAAATAACTCAGCGGGGCGCCACACTCGCGGGCGCTCCTTAGCTATATTTGTAGTTTTTAGAGCAAATAATATTGCTATTTATGAACATTATGGCAAACTGCTGGGATACGTTATTTATAACAGTGATAGGGATAATGTCATGGCGACAGACACTGATAGCCCGGCCCAACGGGTCGGCTTGTTCCTGAACCTCGCCAGCGAACGTCGCGGCGAGTTTCAGAGCGCGTGCGGCGAACTCTTTAACCGCCTGCTGCTGGCGGAATCATTTGATGCGGCACTGGTTGCGCTGGGCCGCCAGCCGGTTGATTTGCTGGTCGTCGACCTTGACGGCTTCGAAGACCATGGCGACCTGGCGTCGGCAGCCGGCCTGGTCCGCGCCCGCATGGGCAAGCCGGTCCTGGTGTTGTGTCCCTATGACAAGACCTCGTGGTTGCCGGAACTGATGACGGCCGGTCCGCTGACGTACCGCGTCAGCCCCATCCTGGCGACGGAAATGCAGCAAGCGGTCAGTTATGCGCTGGCCGAACCACTCGATGCGGCCGCCAATGCCCAACAGCAATTGCTGGACAAGGAAAAGGAATTGCGCGACCTGCTGGCGGTGCAGCGCAATGTACAGCGCGCGCTGACCGGCATGGACGAACTGGCGCTGATGTCGAGCCAGATTTGCGTCGCCTTGTGCACGTTCCCTGGCGTGCGCCACGCGGCGCTGTTCCACATGAAGGAGCGCGGCAACCTGGTGCTGGAAGCGCAGGAATCGCGCAACCACCTCGATATTGCCCAATTGCTGGGCCGCACCGACCAGTTGCTGCAATTGCCCGCCCATGACACCTTCCCGCCGCTGTTGTCGGTTGCCACCGGCGAACTGGTGTTGCTGGACGCACCCGAAAAATCGGGCGACCCGATGCTGGCGATGGGCCTGCACGACCATGGCGTGCGCACCATGCTGGCGCTGCCGCTGCGCAGTGAAGCGGGCGGTCCGGTGCTGGGCGCGGTCAGCCTGATGTTCGACCGTTTGATCCACCCGTCGCGCGAACAATTCTCGTGCTTCGGCAGCCTGGCGCAATTCATCAGCTTTGGCCTGGCCATGAGCGAACTGAAGCATCAAAACGATGCGCTGGCCGGCCAACTGACACAAATCACCACCACCGATGCCTTGACCGGCGCGGTCAACCGCCGCCACGGCGAAGCGCAACTCGACAACGAAATCAGCCGCGCGCGCCGCTATGGCATCCCGCTGGGCGTGATCGCCTTCGATATCGACAACTTCCGCTCGGTCAACGACGTCTACGGCTATCCTTGCGGCGACAAAGCGCTGCGCACGGTGGCCGCCACCGTGCAAGACCGACTGCGCACGTCGGACACGCTGGTGCGCATGCGCGGCGAGGAATTCCTCATCATCGCCACCCACACGGCCGCCATCGACGCCTTGAAACTGGCGGAAAAGCTGCGTGAAACCATTGCCAACACAGAATTGCCTGGCTGCGATAATGTGACCATCAGCCTGGGCGTGGCGCAGGCGGGGCCGGAAGAGGGGGCCGCCACCTTGCTGGAGCGCCTGGACGCGGCGCTGCACCGGGCCAAGCGGGCGGGGCGCAATTGCGTGGAATTGGCGATGGCGCAGTAAAGCGTTCGGCTGACAGAACAGCCCACGTGGGCCGGGGCGCCGGCCGCGTGGGCTTTTGTATTGATGGTGGGCGCTGCCGGCCAGCATGTAACACTAAAAGAAGGAAATTAGCATGACTGTTGGGAAAAAACCGGACGCCGCGCGGCTGGACAAAATTGTGGCCGACGCACGGCGCGCAGCCGACCAGCGCGAGCTGGGCTATCGCGAGCGTTCGCTGAAAATGTATCCGTGGGTGTGTGGGCGCTGCATGCGCGAATTCACGCATGCCAATGTGTCGCAGCTGACGGTGCACCATCGTGACCACAATCACGACAACAATCCGCCGGATGGCAGTAACTGGGAATTGCTGTGCCTTTACTGCCACGATAATGAACACTCGCGTTATCTTGAGGCCGACCGGGGACCGGGTCTGAAATCGGCCGAGGTCGCGCCTGCGACGCATAATCCGTTTGCGGCATTGGCCGGGTTGATGAAAAAGAAGGAATAGAGATGTGTGGAGTTGATGGCGGGGGCGTAATACCGGATGTTGACCACATCATGAACAAGCTCACTGTCATTTTTGTTGATCCTCCTGACGAGGAGGACGCATCAGTCACGCTACGCAGCGAACATGCCGAGCTTGTGGCATTTTGCTGGCCCTGCGATCTGAAGGTCGGCGATATTGTCGAAAACCGGCTGTCCGCTTTAGACGTGGATGTTCTTGCCACCTATCTGTCCGACTGGCCTGAATCCGAAAAGGAAGAGTTGTCTCGGGAATGGATCGAGCGTACCGGGCACTTCACTTACCGCGGACGGGGGCGTGTGATCAATCAAGTTGAAGGGTTGGTCGAAGTACTCGGATTTGTCATTGAGATGCCCGTGCTGTCCGATGAGTATGTTGATTTTGAAATCTCCCGTCTCGACCTGAACAGATGAAATATGTCGTGACTTGTTGATCAACCAACGCGAGCGCAGGGCGCCCGATAAGCAATATCCGTGTTCTTATCCAAAAAAATTGCCGGCATCTTGATGGGCGCAGCCTATGGCTTAGCATTCCGGTTCGGGCTGGCGCATCCAGACATTCATCCGGTCATCGGCACCATTTCAGCCGCCTTCCTGTATGTCTGTCCTTTCAGTGTGGGCGCAATCGCAGTCTTGTGGGGGGCCGAACGTGGGACACAGATAACGATTCCGCGCCAGACCGGTCTGGCAGTTTCGGCTATGGCGCTGTTTCTGCTGGCGATGTTCGTCACCTTCCTGGAAGGACTGATCTGCATTGTGCTTGTGGTCCCGGTTTTCATGGCCGCGTCCATTGTAGGCGGCCTGGTTGGGGGCGTGGTCCATAACTACGGACGGGTTAACCGTTCCACGTTACCCGCGCTTGCACTGTTGCCTCTCCTGGTCGGTCCGCTTGAAAGTTTGCTGCCGCCGCAACACAGCGAGCAGACAGTGACCAACACGCTCCACATCGCGGCGCCGCCCGAGACCGTCTTTGACAAGCTGGCCAACGTGCGCGATATCGAGCCAAACGAGCTTGGTTTCACCTTTGTGCACATGATCGGCCTGCCCAAGCCCATCGAGGCACAGATGGCCGGCAGCGGTCCGGGCAGCGTGCGCACTAGCCGTTGGGAAAAGCATGTCTGGTTCCAGGAAGTGATTACCGAATCAGACAAGCCGCGAGCGCTACTCTACCGTTTCGTCGTGCCCCAAGGCGCGATACCCCGCGAAGCGCTGGATGAACATGTGGAGATCAATGGCGATTACTTCGAACTGCTCGACGGCGGCTTTACGCTCCAAGCGACTCCTGATGGCGGTACCGATCTCAGTCTGACGACACGTTTCGTAAACAAATCACGCTTGAAAGTATATGGCAACCTGTGGGGCAGTCTGGTGTTGAAGGATTTCCACCGCTCGATCCTCGTGCTGATGAAGTCGCGCGCCGAGCATCACGGGTGATGGGTTCGATGCTTTGATCATCGGCCTTAACAAGTTTTGTGCTGTCCAGCATGTTGTCGTGCGCATGTTCGCGAGATTATCGGTGGTCAGGTCACTGACAGCACCGCAGCC
>JAIENA010000139.1 GCA_019751755.1 Burkholderiaceae bacterium
CCATCAGGCATGTATTGACCAACCAAAGCTGATTCCTTCTTACGCTGGCTGCGCCGCCAACAATCGCTGCCGCTGAACAAACTGCCACGTGGCCCCCGCCACAAACAGCACCAGCAACGCCCCATTGGTATTCTGCACCAGCGGCGATTCCGGCGTCAGTTGGCCAAAGGCCGGTACCCGCGTCAGCGTTTCCGTCACGGCCGGTATCCAGTGGAATAAATAGGTGGCGCTCCACGCCAGCATGGCGGCGCTGGCCTTGCCGAAGCGTTGCGCCAGGGCGGCGATCGCCATGGTCGCCAGCGTGATCAGGGCCAGCGCATGGGGCACGCCGAAGCCGCCGTGGTGGAAGATCGCCAGTGCGCTGACGCTGGTCACCAGGGTCAGCGCCACATACAGCTTGCCGCTGCCCGTCTGCGGGCGGATCGCGCCATCGCGCAGCAGCGAACGGGCGCCGGCCACCAGTGCCCCCAGGCCAATGACAGTGTGGAAAGCGCCAAATAACGTGATACCGGACATGATGATCTCCTTGGGATAAATGTTTGCAAGCGATGCGTTACTATAGGCAGCCATCCTTGGACCCGCCATCGGATGAATGACCGACCCCGACCTCGCCGCCATGTCCGATCCCGCCGACCTCGATACGCTGACCGTTCCCCTGTCCACCGCGCTCACGCTGCTGGCCCGCATGGGGGATCTCAGCATGGGCCAGCCGCTCGATCATTCCGAACAAGCCGCGTCCTGCGCCGCCTGGCTAGCGCGCGAAGCCGGCGCCGACGTCACCACCTGCGTGCAGGTCGCGCTGCTGCGCTGGGTCGGCTGCACCGCCAACGCGGACGATATCGCGGCCCTGATGGAGGACGACATCCAGGGGCGGCGCGCCATGCTGATGCTGCGGCCGGACAAGATGGGGCTGCGCCTGCCGCTGGACCAGGCGCAGCAGGCCGGCCAGGTCGCCAGCGGCATCCATTGCGAGGTGGCGTCGCTGGTGGCCACCATGCTGGGGCTGGCGCCGGCGGTGGCGCAAGCGCTCGGCAACGTGTTTGAACGGTGGGATGGCGGCGGCTATTCGCGCCTCGGCGGCGGCGCGGCGATCCCGCTGGCCACGCGCGTGGCGGTGCTGGCCAGCGATATGGAAATCCTGTCGCGCGAATATGGTGCAGAACTGGGCATCGCCATGCTGCGCACCCATGGCGCCGGTGTCCACGATCCGGCGCTGCTGGCGCTGCTCGAACGCGGCTGGCGGGCCAGCCGGCAGCCACAGGAACCCGGCGAGCCACGGGACGCACTGCCACGGCCGCCGGGCATGGGCGATCCCGGCATACACGGCAAACACGACGCCGGCCTGCCGCAAGCCGAGCGCCTGCCCGATGCGCAGCGCCCGGTGCCGCTGGCGCTGGTGGCGGACCTGTGCGATTTAAAACTGCCCTGGCTGGCCGGTCATTCGCGCGCCCTGGCGCGCAGCGCCGCCATCGCGGCACAGGCCTTGGGCATCGCGCCTGCACCGGTGGCGCGCGCCGCCCTGCTGCAAGGCTTGGGACGGGTCGCGATCCCGCAGCGGGTATGGAATGCCGGCGGCGCGCTGACGACGGCGCAATGGGAACAAGTGCGGCTCTATCCGTACCGCACGGCGCGCGGACTGGGTGCGCTGGCCGGGCTGACGGAAGAAGCGGAGCTGGCCTCGCACATCGGCGAACGTCTCGACGGCTCCGGTTATTACCGGGGCGCGGGCGGCGCGGCCACGCTGGCGGCGCGCATCCTGCCGGCCGCCTCGTGCTGGCACGCGTTGCGGGCAGCGCGGCCATGGCGCCCGGCATTCGATGCCGCTGCGGCGGCGGCCCAGTTACAGGCCGAGTTACAGGCCGGACGGCTCGACGGGTCGGTGGTGGCGGCGCTGCTGGGGCAGACAGCCCCGGCCACGCCGGCAGCGTCACCAGCGGCGCGCGCCGCCAGCCTGCTCAGCCCGCGTGAAACCGAAGTGCTGGCGGTGATTGCGCGCGGCATGAGCAACAAGGAAGCGGCGCGGGTGTTGGGCCTGAGTCCATCGACGGTGCGCACGCACATGGAAAACCTGTTCCGCAAACTCGAATGCAACAGCCGGGCGGCGGCGACACTGAAAGCGGCGGCGCTGGGGTTGATTACCCCCGCTTAAATATGAAAGTCCGCCTGCACCGGCACTGCCGCATCGTCACCGCCATGGTCCGCGCACACCCGGTTGCGCCCCATGAGCTTGGCCGTATATAGCGCCTGGTCCGCCATGGCCATCAACATGGCGGGGGTCTCCTCGCCACGGCGCGGCGCCATCGCGGCCACGCCGGCGCTGATAGTCACCATGCCGTGCGGACTGGCGGCGTGGGGGAACAGCATGTCCGACACCGCGCGCCGCACGCGCTCAGCCACCGCCATCGCCCCTTCCAGGTCGGTGTTCGGCAGCAGGATGGCGATTTCCTCACCACCGTAGCGGGCCGCCAGGTCGCCGGGGCGCTTCGGCGTCACCATGCGGATGGTCTTGCTGACAGCGCGCAGGCAGTCGTCGCCGGCCGCATGGCCATACAGGTCGTTGTACTGCTTAAAGCAATCAACGTCGATCATGATGAAGGCCAGCGTGGTCGCGGAACGCGTAGCACGGTTGAATTCATTGCCGAGTGTGACGTCAAACTGGCGCCGGTTGGCCAGGCCCGTCAAGCCATCCTGCAACGCCAGCTTTTCCAGTGTTTCATTGAGGCTGGCCAGCGTGTCGCGCGCCTGCAGCAATTCCTTCTCGGCCCGCAACCGCAACCGGATCTGGCGGATCAGGCGGCGCCCGAACAGCGCCAGCAAGCCGGCCAGCACCAGCACACCGAACGAATGCAGCATGGTGTCGCGCCACCACCCTTCGAGCAATTCGTCGCGCGACAGCCCGGCCGAGGCAAACAGCGGATAGCGCGCCAGCGCCCGGTAACTACTGAGCCGCAGTTCGTCATCCGAGGTGGACGCGAAATAGCCGGTGCCGGTATCACCCGAGCGCACATAGGCATGGTATAGCGGGCTGTTGACGATCGAGCTGCCGCTGCGTTTGTCGTCATGGGGGCGAGCCAGCACCAGCACGCCGTTGTTGTGGATCAGCCAGACCGCGCCGCGCTGGCCGACATCGAGGCTGTCATAAAAATCCTTGAAATAATCGAGGTCAATGGTGGCCAGCGCCACCCCGGCAAAGCTGCCATCCTGGTGGTTCAGGCGGCGCGACACCGGCAAGATCCACTTGCCGGTCGAGCGGCTGACCACCGGCAGGCCGATGTGCGCGTCGCGGTCGGTATGATTCAGGTGATAGACGAAATATTCGCGGTCCGCGTTATTGAAGCTGCGGTTCATGGCGGGGCGCGAATTGACCACCCAGCGCCCGGTGGCGTCATACACGAACAGCCCTTGCAACTGCGGCACTTGGCGCACCTGTTCTTCCATCAGTCCATGCAGGCGTAGCAGCGCCTGTGGCCCGGTGCCATCCGTTTCAATCCGCTCGACCACGTCGGCCAAGGCAATGTCGGCCGCCTTGATGGTGTCGTCGGCGTGCTGCGCCATCGAACGCGCCAGGTTGACCGTGGCGCGCTCGGCCGACGCCAGCAACTCGGTGCGGGCATTCAGGCTGCGCCAGGTGTCGATCGCCACCAGCGACAGGCAGACGATGGCCACAAAGACAGTGGCCCAGAAGGTGACGGGGAGCCGTTTCAGCATGGTCGGGGCAAGAGGGAAGTCACCAACTTATACCGCAATTCCGACCCCTTTGCGGCATTTTCACGCCGGCGCCGCCAGCATCGGCTGCAAGGTTTGCCACACTTGCTGTGGCGCGATCTTTTGCATGCAGTCCTGATGCCCCAGCGGGCATTCGCGCTGCTTGCACGGGGCGCACGCCAGCCGCAACGAGATCGACGCGGCCAGGTCGGAAAACGGCGGCGCGTGACCGGGATCAGTCGGTCCGTAAATCGCGATCACCGGCCGGTTCAGCGCCGACGCGATGTGCAGCAAGCCGGAATCATTGCTGACCACCGCGCCCGCATGGGCGATCAGCGCCACCGCCTCGCCCAGCGAGGTGGCGCCGGCCAGGTTGAACACACCATCCGGAACACCGGCCGCCTGCACCACTTCATCGCAGGTATCGCGGTCTTTGGGAGAGCCCAGCAAGACCACCTGGGCTTCTGGCATGGCGGCCAGCACCTGACGCGCCAACTGGCCGAAATGGCCGGGCGGCCAGCGCTTGGCGGTGCCGAATTCGGCGCCGGGGGCAAACGCCAGCAGCGGCCGCGCCGGATCCAGTCCGGCCTTGGCGCAGGCGGCGTTGACCTGTTCCCGGCTGGCCACCAGTGTCGGGCGCGGCACGGCGGCGCGCTGCGCCGCCGGCAACGGCGCCACAGCCGGCAGCGCCAGCGCCGCATAAAACGGCACCATCGGGCGCGGCGGCACGTCATCATGGTGCATCACATTGATCAGCCCATAACGGCTCTCGCCCTTGTAGCCGACCCGGCGTGTAATCCCGGCCAGCCACGGAATCAGCGCAAATTTCAGCGTGTTGGGCAAGACATAGGCGTCGGCATACCCGCGCTGGCGCAGTTCGCGCGCATAGCGCCAGCGCTCCTTCAATTGCAGCGCGCCGTGGCGGAACGGCGTCACCATCACGTCATCGACCTCCGCCATCTGGCGCCACACCGGCGCCACCGGCGGTGGCGCCAGCACATCAATCGGACGCTCGGGGTGGGCCGCTTTCAGCAATTGCAACAAGGGTTGCGCCATCACGGCGTCGCCAATCCAGTTGGGAGAAATCACCAGGGTACGCATCATCGCCGTTATTTTCCTTTTCGACCGCATTATCGCTGATGGCAGTGCGGCAAACAACACACAGTATAATCACGCCACCCAAAGGGCGGCCCGGCGCCGTGACGCCGCCGCACCTCGCCATCTCCACCACATGCCATGACCGTCTCCATTACCCAACCGCGCGCCAAATCCGAGCGCATTGCCCAAACCTTGCTGCTTCTCGCGCTGGGCTGTGTTGCATTTTCGACTTTCCTGACCAACCTCTTCGTTTACTGCTGCTATCTGTTTTTTGTGGCGGCCCTGTTGCAGGATCGCACCGTGCGCACCGGCCTGGGGTTCGCCCCCTCGCTGTTGGCGTTTGCGCTGCTGGGCTTGTTCATCGTGGGCGCGAGCTGGTCGATCGGTCCGTCGCATGAAGTCGCGCAGGGGGTGCGCAAGTATTCCAAGCTGCTGATCCTGCCGATCGCCATCGCCCTGGCCTGGCGCGACGCCACGCTGTCAAAACGCGCCCTGCCCTACTATATGGCGGGGGCCGCATGGCTGGCGCTGTCCTGTTACCTGGTGTGGTTCAACCTGATGCCGACCAGCCGGTTTGACTGGTGGCGTGTGGGTGACGCCAAGGATGCTTTTGCCTACAAAAACCATATTACCGTGGGCATCATGCTGGGCTTCGCCACCCTTATCTGCCTGCTCAAGGCCAGCTATGCGGAGCAGCTGCGCAACCGCCTGGCCGCGCTCGCGGGCGCCGTGCTGTTCGCTTTTCCGATCCTGTTCCTGACCCAGGGCCGCACCGGCTATGTGGTGCTGTTGATCGGCCTCGTCACGCTGCTGCTGCTGCGCGTCGGCGCCCATCGCGTGCGCCTGGCCGGCGGTGTGCTGGGCATTGCCGTGCTGTTTGTCAGCCTGTATTTTGCCTCGACCAATTTCAAATCCCGCACCGATCAATTGGTCGCCGACGTGCAGGGGTATGCCAATGCGGATGCACGCTCCCCCAACGGCATGCGCCTGAGCTTTTTCCAGGTCGGCGGCAAAGCCATCGCCGAGCACCCGTGGTTTGGCAACGGCACCGGCTCCTTTGCCGAACTCTATGCGCCGACGGCGCGCGCGATCTGGCCGGCCGACTCACCGCACCACAACGTGCGCATCCATCCCCACAGCGAATTCCTCGGCGTGGCGGTGCAACTCGGCCTGCTCGGTTTCCTGGTCTATCTCGCCATGCTGGCGAGCCTGGGCCGGGTGGCGCTCGGCGCCCGTTCGTTCGAAGGCGACAGCATGCTGCTGCTATGGGTGATTTACGTCTCGACGTCGCTCTATAACAGCATGTTGTGGGACCCGGCCGAAGCCTACTGGTTCCTGCTGCTGGCCGGTTGCCTGTACGCTGGCAATCGGCGTCGGCGGGGAGCGCCGCAAGTGGCGTAAACGGCCTGCGGCCTTATTCGCCCAGCATCGAAATGCGCACCAGATCGGCCACGTTGCCGACCCCCAGCTTGCTCATCAGGCGCGCTTTGTGCACTTCCACCGTGCGCACGCTGATGCCCAGTTCCGGCGCGATTTCCCGGTTGTGGCGGCCCAGCACCACCAGGCGCATCACTTCGCGCTCGCGCGGCGTCAATTCCTTCAGCAAGTTGCGCCCCTCTTCGCGCTGCTGCAATTCTTCGCGCTGGCGCCGCTCGCACGAAAACGCCTCTTCGATGGCCGCCACCAGTTTGGCGTCGTCGAACGGTTTTTCCAGGAAATCAATCGCGTTGGCCTTGAACGCCGCGCGTGCGGTGGACACATCGCCATGGCCGGTCACGATCACCACCGGAATCCGGTTGCCGATCTCGGTCAGCCGTTTCTGCGCTTCCAGTCCGTCCATGCCACCCATGCGGATGTCGATCAGCAGGCAGCCGGCCCATTCAGGCCGCCAGGCCTGCAGCAACGCCTCGCCGCTGGAAAACACGGCGGTACGGTAGCCGCGCACGCCGAGCAGCAAGCCCAGCGCATCGCGCACCGAAGGGTCGTCGTCCACGATAAAAACTGTTAATCCCATTACCACACTGTTCTCCCTAGACTCTGGCGCTTACTCCGCCTCGAGGGCTGGCAGTATAAATCGGAATATGCCGTAGTCGGCAACTTCCGCCCACAATTCGCCACCATGCGCTTCGACGATGGCGCGGCTCAGCACCAGCCCCAGTCCCAGTCCGCTCGACTTGGACGAGACGAACGGCTCGAACAGGCGCGCTGCCAGCGCGGCGGACACACCGGTGCCGCTGTCTTCGACCGTGAGCCGCAGCCGCCCGTCGGCCATGGCTTGCGCCGACACCGTGATGCGGCGCTGGCCGAGCGGTTGCGCGGCCACCGAATCGAGCGCATTGGCGACCAGGTTGCGCAACACCAGTTCCAACTGGATGCGGTCGGCCAGCACCAGCTTGTCCGGGGCCGGCGCGACCGATAAATCGACGCCCTGTTCATGGCACTGGTGATTGAATTGCAAAGACACGCACGACAGCAAGGTGGCCGCCGGCACGGGTTCCAGCCGCAAGGCGCCGGTGCGGAAAAAGTCCCGCAGGCGGCGCACCACTTCCGTGGCCCGGTGCGATTCGGCCAGCATGCGGGCGATCGCCCCCTTCAACAAGTCGCCGGTCTCGCCCCGTTCCAGCAAATGTTCACAGGCCTTGCCATAGGCGGTCAGCGCCGTGATCGGCTGGTTCAATTCATGCGCCAGCGCGGCCGCCATTTCACCGGCGGCGGCCAGGCGCAGCGTGTGTTTCAGTTCATCGGCCACCTGTTTGCGCTCATCGACCACGATGCCGATGAAAAAGCCGACCAGCGCCAGCACCGCGTCGAGCATCTGCAATTCCGCCACTTCGATATCGACCGCGTTGTTCCATTTGACCAGCGTGACAATCGCCAGTTGCACGGTAAATACAATGGCGGCGGCGCCATACACGCCCTGGCGCGCGGCCGCCCAGATCACCGGCAGGAACACGAAATAGAAATGCTTGAACTCGGAACTGGCGATGTAGCCGAACACCGCCCACAGCACCACGCACGCCAGCGCCAGGCAACCCACGCTTTCCCAGCGCCAGACCGCTTCCCGCAACCGTTCGCGACTGTCGGCGCTGGCCAGCATCCACAGCAGCGGCATCGACACCACCACGCCCACCGCGTCGCCGATGGCAAAGCGCCATACGGCCAGCGCCCACTGTCCGGCCGGAATTTGCCCCGACATCGACAGCACGCAGATATACGCCACGCTGTTGAGCAAGATGCCGGCCGCCACCACGGATAGCCACAGCGTCAAACGGCTGCGGGTGTCGATGATGCTCCGGATTGTGAAATTGCGCCGCAACCCCTCCCCCAGCAGGCCATAGCCCAGCGTCAGCGCCGCCGCCCCCAACACGGTAAACAACGGCCCCGCCGACATGCCCCGCACCAGGATTTCCCCCAGCAACAAGGCGATGAACCACGGCAGCGCGGCGCGGCGTCCGAAACGCAGCCAATACACCAGACCCAGCGCGGTATCCGGATTCCACGGCGTGATATTCAAGCCATACAACGGATCGATGTAAGTCGCCCAATCGAGCAACAGGTAAAGCGCGGGGAACCAGTACAGGTGGGTGCGCGACAGGGTGGGAATCATAGGTGTTTCACGTAAGCCATTCCGCGAATTGTGTCGATACACAATTTCTATCCATAATATTGCTGATTGTAACGCATTGTTTCCTAGCCAAATCTCCGCCAGGCCCCCTCCCGCTTCCTGAAACTGTTCATCATGCACCAGATTACCCTCCGTACCGGCCTGGAACGGAAATCGTTTGCTTCGCGCACCTGCGCGGCGATCAAGTTGCACGCCCGCGCGCTGGCCTTCCCCCGGCTGACGCAAGGCTGGCTGGACCTCCTGAACGCCCACCCGGCGCTGGGCGCCCTTGCGGAGTTGCAGCCGCGCCTGCTCCATAAAATCTATCGTCCCTATTTGAGCAGCCGTTTCAACCGCCACGAACGGCTGGCCGCGCTGGCGTCGCATTACCGTTTTATCGTGCAGCACGGCCTGGCCGCACTGACGGCGCAAGCGATTGCGGAGGGGGTTGAACTGGCCGCCTTCAGCGGCAAGTCGGGTGCGCAATACACCGTCATGCTGCGGGCGATCACGCCGATGGAGCGCGAAGGTGAACTGGTCTTACAGTTACGCTGTGATAATGCGTTGGTGCAATCCGTGGCGTTTTCTTTCCTGCTCGACGGCGTCCACGCCAGTGTTGGCATCGGTTGCCTGCAGGGCCCGCAATGTGGCGCCGGGCTGGAACTGGCCCGCGCCGCCACCCGCGACTTGCATGGCTTGCGTCCGAAAAATCTGCTGGTGCGCCTGGTGCAGCAAATCGGCTTCGCTTATGGTTGCTGTCAAATGTTAATGGTTGGCAATGATAATCGCCCGGTGCGCAAACAGTTGCGTAAAGGCCGAGTGCATGCCGACTATGACGCGTTCTGGCAAGAAATGGGGGCACTGCCGCGCGGCGATGGCGACTATGCGCTGCGCTGCCAGCCGCTGCAGGCGCCCGATCTGGAACCGATCCCGTCGAAAAAACGGGCCGAGGCACGCCGCCGTCACGCGTTACTGGACGACGTGGTGAGCATGGTACTGGCCAGCATGGCGCGTCCGCGCACGGCAATGGCCGCCGTGACGCCACTGCCCGCGCCGGCCGCAGTGGCTGCCGCCAACAACGCCGAACTGGCGGTCGCCTGAGTCCGGCCCTAATACCACAGGGGTGATGCCATCACCGAATTTACGGCAATGTAGGGCGGATTAGCGGGCGCAGCCCGCTAATCCGCCCAAACTCACCCCACCCACGGCGTGTAATCAAAGCCGTTGCTGATGCTGCCGATCACCCCCAGCTGGTTTTCATCGCCCTCACTGAAGAACGCCAGCACTTCACTGCGCGTGGCGGCGCCGCTGTCCATGACGCCCACCCAGTAATCAAGCCCTTTTTGCTCCGGCGCGCGGTTCAGCACGTTGGTGTACAGCTTGGTGATATACGCCAGGTTAGTCGGATTGGCACCATACAGTTCGGTAAATTCCTTACTGTTGACAAAGCTGGCCGCCACGTCGCGCTGGCTGACGCCGTTGTCCATCTGACTGATCCAGTAACCCAGGCCTGCCAGATCCGGGTTGCGGTCGAACGCCGCCTGGTAAATGCGGTAGGCCTGGCCACCGATGCCATCGATACCGATATCGAGTCCCACCATCTTGTCGCCGAACTTCAGCCGTTCCACATTGACCAGCTGGTCGATGCCGCCCGTCCCCACGGTATCCGTGACGGTAAAGCCGGTACTGTTTTTTTCCACCTTGAAATTGGCGCGGTTGCCGCTGAAGGCCACGGTATCGGCGCCGGCGCCGCCGTCAACGTAATTGTTGCCGGCGGTGGCCGTCAGCGTATCGGCATTGGCCGAACCCGAGACATTGAGCGTACTGGCAATCGTCACGGCCTTGGTCGCCGACGCGGCTGAGGTATTGCCGGCGGCATCGGTGGCTTTGGCGGTGATGCTGTGGCTGCCGTTGGCCAGCACCACGGGCGTCAAACTCCAGGTGCCGCTGACGCCAACCGCGACCGTTCCCAGGCTGCTGGCGCCATCGAACACGGCGACCGTCGAACCGGCTTCCGCGATGCCGGAAAACAGCGGACGGTTGCTGGCCGTGCCGGTGCCGATATTCAAGGTCGGGGCATCGGGCGGCGTGGTGTCGGTGGTGGCGATGGCGACCGATTTGACGGCCGACGCGGCCGACGTATTGCCAGCGGCATCGGTGGCCTTGACGGTAATGCTGTGCGCACCGCCGGCCAGGTCGGACGGCGTGAAGCTCCAGGCGCCACTACTGTTCGCCGTCGCCGTCCCCAGGCTGACCGTGCCGTCAAACACTTCGACCTTGGCGCCGGCTTCGGTGACACCGGAAAACGCCGGGCGCGTGTTCGACACACCGGTCCCCACCGTCAGCGTCGGCACCGCCGGTGGCGTGGCATCGACCGTCAGGGTGCGGGCGGTGGAAGCGGCCGAGGTATTGCCGGCGGCGTCGGTCGCCTTGGCGGTAATCGTGTAGGCGCCATCGGCCAGGGTGGACGGCGTCAGGATCCAGACGCCGCTGCTGTTGGCGGTGGCGGTGCCCAGGCTGACAGTGCCGTTGAACACTTCAACTTTCGCACCGGCTTCCGTGGCGCCGGAAAACACCGGACGGGCATTCGAGACGCCGCTGCTGACGGTCAAGGTCGGCACCACCGGCGCGGTGGTGTCGGCTGTCAGGCTGGACAGGGGAAAGGTGCCATCGGTGAAACGCAGCATTTCCATGTTGGTCAGCGTATCGGTGCCTTCGGCGCCGGTCACGGTCCAGGTGGTGGCGTTCACCTGGATCATGGCATAGGCGTTGCGTGCGCCGTTGTAGTACGCGGTATCGGTGCCGGCGCCGCCATTGATGATATCGTTGCCGCCGTCACCTTCGAGCGTGTCGTTGACGCTGGTTCCGGTCAAGTTGTCGGCCACGCCTGTCCCGGCCAGCCAGCGCGCGCCGGTGATGGAATTGACTCCCAGCGCACCGGCCAGGCCGTCGCCGCCATACAGCCACTTCAGGGCGGCGATGTCGTAATCACTAAAAGTGGATTTATAGTCGCCGACATGGGTGTAGGACATTAACGTATGCGAGGTGTTATCGACAGCCGTAGGCAACGTAACACCTTCTTCAAACGGATGCTTCAGACCCAACATATGCCCCAATTCGTGCAACAGGATCTCATAGCCCAGCCCGCCCGCCGTCAGGTTGGCGTTTTCACTCCCCCACTCGATGTTGTCCAGATAGACATAGCTATCACCAGGCTCATAACTGGTCACCGTTCCAGACGAATTCATAAAATATTCGCCGCCGGACCCACTATTTAATCCAGCAGTGCTGGAGCCGCTGATATTTACATTCGCCAAGTGCACTTCTGCCTTGGTGGTGTCGCTGGTTTCGGTGAAGATGATACCCGTGATCTGGCTCAGGTAAGTCATGGCTCCGCGCGCTGCGTTTTGCTGTGCGCTACTGAACGAGACAGGTGCCCCCAAGAGCAGATCGTTCCCAGTTTCGTTGCCACCTGCAACGGAGAATGTATAAAAAATTGTATTGACGGAGCCTGTCGTCTTGTAGTTCCAGGCCATAGACCCTTGCACAATCAACAACGCATCGATGTGATTTTGTTCAGACGTGATGGTAGAAAGCAATTCAGATTCGAGCGCCATAGCAGAGATTCTTTGAAGATACGTTGAAATATCTCAGTATTTCCCTGAGTCATGCCAAAGTCAACCGCAGAAGATTAACCCGACGGCGAATTGGCGCTGCCGGCGCTTGCATGGCGGATTACGCGGGCTTCGCCCGCTAATCCGCCCTACCGGAATTCCCGCGCGTCACACCGGATCAATACTCAATGGTCACTTCGCGTGCACCCAGCACTTGTTCCAATGACAGTTTTAACGCATCGGACGGCGCCACCCGCCAGTCATCGCCCAGTTGCAGCACACAATCGACCCCCTGTGGCTGCACCCGCATCGCCAGCGGCAAGCCATGGGCGTCGCGGTACGGTTCCAGCACTTCACGCAATTTGCTGGACGTCACCGTGGTCGGCAGCGCGCAGATGAACTGGTGGCCAAACTGGCTGCGCGCCGCAATGATGTCATACACCTTTTCGGCGGAAATGCGCAGGCCGCCGGAGAAGCGGTCTTCCGACACTTTGCCGACCACGGCCAGGAATTCGTCATCCTTGAACATGCGCTTGTTTTCATCAAACACTTCGCTGTACACCGTCACCTCCACCACCGCGCTCTTGTCATCGAGCGTGATGATGTACAACTTGCCACGCTGCGTCATTTGCGGACGGATCCCCGTGATGACGCCGCACAGCATGCGCGGTTCGCGCGACGGTTCCAGGTCGGCCAGCTTGGTGCGCGCGAAGCGGCGCGCTTCCGGCGCATAGGAATCAAACATGTGGCCGGACAAATAAAAGCCCAGCGCGGTCTTTTCTTCGGCCAGTTTCTGGCGGTCGGTGAACGGCGCGGCTTTCACATATTCCGGCGGCGCCACCAAGTCGGAATCATCGCCACCAAACAGGCTGACCTGGTTGGCTGCCTTGGCTTCCTGCTCCGCGCATTCCATCGCGAAGGTGACCGTGGCCAGCAAGATCGCGCGGTCGATATTGAGACAGTCAAACGCGCCGCTCTTGATCAGCGCTTCGATGGTGCGGCGGTTGATCTGTTTTTTATCGACCCGCTTGCAGAAGTCAAACAGGCTGACAAACGGCCCACCCGACTCGCGCGCGGCGATGATCGCTTCGATCGCATTCTGGCCGGCGCCCTTGACGCCGCCCAGGCCATAGCGGATTTGCGTGACTTTCTTGCCGGTGACGGACGGCGCCGGGCCATCCGGACGGAAACGGTACGACGACTGGTTGACGTCCGGCGGCAAGATGGTCAGACCGCACACCTCGATCGAGTCTTCGACCAGGATTTTCACCTTTTCGGTGTCATCCATGGCCAGCGACATATTGGCCGCCATGAACGCGGCCGGATGGTGCGCCTTCAAATACGCGGTGTGGTACGACAGCAAGGCGTAGGCGGCGGCGTGCGATTTATTAAAACCGTAGCCCGCGAACTTTTCCATCAAGTCGAAAATCTCGTCGGCCTTCTGGGTCGACAAGCCATCCTTGGCGGCGCCGGCGCGGAAGATTTCGCGGTGTTCCGCCATCTCTTCCGCTTTCTTTTTACCCATCGCGCGGCGCAGCATGTCGGCGCCGCCCAGCGAGTAGCCGCCGACGATCTGCGCCATCTGCATCACCTGCTCCTG